>JAZDHD010000122.1:0-9346 GCA_043806215.1 Pseudomonadota bacterium
CTATCATACTGTCCCTCCGGGACGTGCAAGATCGCTTGCCCCGGAGGGGCTACTGAGAGTAGCCCGGTACTTCAGTGCCGGGTCGATACGACCGTTCGGTGAACGACGTAGCTGCAAGCGTTATTCTGTGACGGACCCTAATGAATCGGGGCCTGGAGGGGAAAGGAGAAATGGCGGAGAAGAACAAACGGGGCTGCGCGGCTTGGGACTACCGGGGCAGCACCGGCGGTTTCGTGTCCCCCAAAAACGCGGAATCAACTTGGAAGGTTTGTTTTGGGACAGACACTTACGCGGGGAGGCCGTCGCCACCAGGAGAGGGGCGGTTTGCGCTAATACCGTCACCGTAATTCCTACCTGACCAACGGTTCGTTGTAATTCGTACCCATTGCGCTCTTCAGTTCGGCCAACAGACCGTTGGCTTCACCAATGGACCGGACCTTTTCGAGATCTTCCTGGAGGACGTCTCCCTCAGCCTCAAGGAGGGCCAGCTTGTCCTGCCCGTCGACGCTCACCCTGCCGCGCTGGATGCCGAGCACTTTGCGTGAGGCCTTCAGCGCCTTTTCCGCGTACCGGATTTCGTCGAGTCCGTCAAAGTATCTCAGTGCCGCGGTCCTCACCTGACGCGTTATTCCCATTGCCACGGCGCCGATTTCACGGTGGGTCTTCGAGACGATCAATTCCGTCGCTTCAGACTCCGACCGGTTACTCCCCCATTCAATGAGGTCAAAATAGACGAGCCCGCCCACATCTTTCCAGTCCCTGTTGTAGAGATGCTTATCCTTGTCCCGTGTGTATCTCCAGAAAACCGATACTTTGGGAAAATACTTGACCAATGTGCGTTTCAAGTCATTGACCGATTTCAAGTGCTCCAGCCCCGCGCGGTACGCCTCCGGTCTGTTCTTGACCGCGGCCATCTCCATGTTGCAGATCGGTTCGGAGTAACAGGGAGGCGCCATGTCGCCCGCCACAACAAAGCCTCCGTCCGTGCACGTTTCCGGAGACACGTTCATGGCGGACGCAAGGAGGTTGCGCTGCTGTTCGGCTTCATTCGTGAGACGCTCAAGCACGCGCTGCGCACGGAGAAGCTTTCTGTTCGCGCCGTGGTAATTCTCCACGGGAATCAACTGCTTCTCGAACAGCCTCTCGGACTTGCCTGAGAGATCCTTGCGCATGCGGACCAGATTCTCGGCCATTGGAATGCAGCGTTGGAGGCTGAGCAGCCTGAAATAGGACGAATCGACAACTTCCAGGAGTTTCTGGGCGGTTCTTATTCGGACGTAGTGCTGCTTGGTCTTGTCGTTCCGAGAACTCTTCGTAAGATAGTATGCGAGCGCCGCGTCGGTGGGGCTCCACCTCGTCTCCAGTACGTAGCGCCACGTGGTGCGCTCCCTGCCTGTAGAGAACTGGTTTACGCCCGATCCCGGGGACCCAGGGTCAGGAATTTCTCCCTCACGCCCCAAAACTTCGCTGTACGAAAAAGGGGGGTTATCCCGGTCGCTCAGCTCGGCGGAAAAGATCAGTTTAGGCAGCATCTTCGTCCGGTTACTTTCCTCAATTGCCTGCTGAGTAAGCGTCTCGATGCGGGCCTGCTGAATCTCCAAACTGGTCGCCAGCGCGATACTCCGGCACTCCGGCAGCGTCAGGATGCGCTTACCGGTCACCGAAGTTGCGGGTCTTATACGGGAATTGACGACGGCAGCTACCGCTTCGCCCTGGGAGAGGGCGACAGGATCGGTACCTGCAAAGGGATCCTTAAGGTACGTCTTGGTGTCAAGCACGGCCCGGGCCAGACCCGACATCGCGTCCGCAGGCCTATGGAAACTCAAGAGCGAAGGACTGCAAGAGTTGAGCAGAACCAAAGTAGCGCACACACACAAGGATGCTGCCGCCCGACCGGTTCTCGCACTCATCAGCGCCTCCATTCAGGCTTGCCCAGTTGGAGCACGCCGGCCATACCCACTTCAAGGGCGCCGTCCGTATTGTTAATCGTCACGAAAACACGTTTGGTGTTGGACTTGGGATCGATGAGCTTTCCGATCTTTTCGACCGTTCCCGGAAACTCCTTTGAATTGCGGTACACGAAAACGGCTTTTTCACCAACTTTGACCAGCTGCAGATGTGTCTCGGGAAGATTGGCCACGGCGTAGACGCGGGCACTTTCGACTATTGCGAAGATCTTCTCGAGCCGCTCTACCGGTTCGAAGGGCTGTTTGTATTTGACGGCGATGTAACCCGAGAACGGAGCCTCAACCCGGCACTTTTCGAGATTCAGTTCCGCCAGATCCAGCTCGGTTTTGGCTTCCTGCACCCTGGTCTTGGCAACTTCGACCTCTGTCAGGGCCTTGAGGACTTCCGCCTTGGTGGTTCCCTCGAGGGACAACATTTCGCTCTTCAGCTGGTGATCACGCTCAGCCAAGGTCAACGCCAGTTTCAGGCCCTTGAGCATATCCGCCGACTTGTCGCGCATCAGCTGGAACCGGCGCTTCGAGATCTCGACGACCACTTTTCCCTTTTCGACAAATTCTCCCTCACCGAGACCGAACATCTCGATGATGCCGCTCACCTCGGTTCCTACGTTGGCGGACTGGTACGGGTTGATGATCGCGGCTTCGAGGCTGATTCCGGGTTCCGAGGAAGACCCCCCGGATTCTTCAGCCCGGGCCCAAGAGCCGCCCACGGAATAGGTACCGTCATGTTGTGGAATTGGAAGAAAAAGCGCGGCAATGAAGAGGACGCCGGTCGCCAGCACCGCAACAACAACTCGATTTCCCATAGCCCATACCCTAAAGAGAATTGACACCCAATGAACTAAAAGCACACGGCAATCCCGAGGCCAAATCAAGTCCTCTACGGCATTGCAGACACAACCATCCCGTTCCCCGCCCGAGACCGCGATTCCGCGCACTTATCTTTTGCGGGCATCGCATATTTGCAAGAATACCGTGAGGATTCTAACTTACTACGCGTTGCAATGTCAACAAAAAAGAAAGGCGTAACCCATTGAAAAGTCAATCAGTTACGCCTTCAGTGCAATGGGCGGCAGTGGAATATCAATGGGTTTTGCCGTATACCTCACCAAGTAGTTTACTTGTGGGTCCAGAGGGGGGTGGAGATATCCTTCCGGCGCCATACGCATCGTGTCAAGCAGAGCGTCGTGCAACGCGGACAAGACGTCGGCCGGGGTCTCATTGGGCGTCCTACGCGATCATGCGTCCGACTTAGTGCTGCGTTTCCCAAATACGGTCGCACATTTTCGCGTCGCTGTGATCTCGGGTGCCGGCAAGAACAAGATCCGGGCACGGAGGCCCGGGCTACGAAGGACTTTCATGAAGCCTTAGACCTGTTTCGTGGGACGGGCCTCCGTGCCCGTCATCTTCAAGGGTGGGCATCCCTGCCCGCCGTCTCCCCGGCGCAGGCCGGGGTCCAGGAAAAAGACACTGGTTCCCCCGGCCTATGCCGGGAAGACGGTTCAGCTTGTGTCACCGCATTTATGCCACAGAGCACTTAGCGGATCTTTGAAACAACCTTGCGAGGCGGTCGCGGATCCTCTTTCACCTTGAACCACTGTGGGCGCATAACCCTCGTCGTCACGGTCTTGGGCCGGATGACAAGGTCGGGTACGGAAACCCGTCCAGGTATCGGCACCACCATGTCGTGGGTTGCGGGACTGCACGAAGGCCTCGGAAAACACTGCAAGCAAGGCCCCGAACCGTCCGCGCAGCCGACGGGGATCTCGCTGCGCAGAACAGGAACGCCTCGTTTGGACGAAAACGGTACGGCATAGGCCGGAAGGACGCGATGAGTCACCGGAATATGTTCTTCGAGGACACAGGGAACCATCTTTTGATAATAGGTTTCACAGGAGCCCGGGTCCGGTTTGATGAAAAATGTGTATTGCCCTGTGAGAGCGAGAATGGCCTCCCCCTCGGCCAATGCGGCGGAAGAGAACATCATCGATAAAAGTACCGCCATCATCATTATCGTTCGCTGTTTCGGCATGTTAGTCCTCCAATATGGTACCGCAGTATATCATAGTGGATCAAATATATCAAGTCTCTTTTATAACCTATTGGTTTCATAGGCTTCACATGTGCACACCGGCATCTTTCCGAACAACGTCTTGCGAACCCGGCTCAATGAGTTCTTCTGTTCAGACTATCCGTTGCATTGGAGTAATGTGCTGTGATAGTGTGCCGTTTGAAGATGGGAGAGCGAGAAACACAATGGGATTGTCAAGAATCATGATTATTCCGGCCTTGGCGGCGGCCCTCCTTGCAGGTTCCCGGATGCCGTTGTGTGCGGAACAGGTGTGGACGAAATGCCATGTAACGTGCCGTTGTCTGCAGAACGATTCGGTGGGGAACTTCGCGTTTGTGATCCCGATTGACCGGTCCCCCGACATCCATTTCGACGCAGATCAGGCATGCAAAGCCTATGGCGACAGGGTCTGTCTGGACGGGTGCAACAGCAGGAAGTTCACCTACACCTACCAGGTGACGAGTCCTTAGTGCTCCATGGCGCAAATACGTTGTCGTGTTCGTGTGAAGGCCCGGTAGCGTCCCGGCGTCCCTGCCGGGCGCATGATCAAAGAGTACCCCGCGGAACGCGGGGAGGCCGGCGCTGCCAAAGCCGGGATCGTTGCCTTGAATACGTGACCGTATGTATGCCATGAAACACTCAGGGTTGGTCTCAGAATAAGCGGTTAAATCTCGCGGAACCTTCTCGTTCTACGGGCACGGCACGCCGTGCCCCTACGAGGCGGAACGCTCACCCATGTGCATTGCTTATTTCGGGACAGTCACTTAGGGTCTGTCACCAAATAAGCCCATCATCCCTCGGTCCTCTCGGTCTCAGGCTGTAGGGGTCCCTTGCAGAACGCGGGCCGCCCGCCCGGGTAGGCACGGGGGCCTACCCCTACGGGAACGAGAAGCAAGAGGACTTTCAGGTAAACCTCCATGATAGGGCGATCACAACTGACCATGAAAATTCCTCGGTGTTCCGGCCCGAAGACCGGGCAGAGCCCGGCGGATAGGCATTCCCAGGCAGGAGCCTGGGAACGAGGGGAACCGGCCTCCATGCCCGTCTCTTTATCCTAAGAGCGCCCGGCGTCACTTCCCTGCCGCATGCCGGGCCGTCTTTCTTGCCGCTCAATAGTCTCGGTTCGGGTCCTTGCGTTCCCTTCCAAGGAGGATCAGAAGTGCCGCCACTGCGAGGATCCCCCCTCCCACCGCTGCTTCGAGCGTACGCCCCTTCATGTAGACGAGGAAAAGCCCTGTGGCGGCCACTGCCATGATGAGAAGAGCGAACCAGGTACTAGTGATGATCTTACCGATCATAAACCGGCCAATCCTTATGAGGATATACTGCTTTTTAACGGAGGCAGAGCCTGGAAACTGGGAAGACTCGGTACGCCTTCCGTGGGACCGTTCTCAACGAGGCTCAAACAACCGGGTTGCCCGATGATACCGCATTTGACGCGCGGACGACCGTTGTGAGGAGGTTCAGGGACTCCTTCATTGTCTCGAAATGGTTTTGGGGACCCTCGACTTTCGTTTCAACTCGATGAACCGAGAATAGTCGAATTCTTTCAGGGCCTCCATTGCTTGATCATAGAGTTTTCCCGCCATATCCTTCCGCCCCATTTTCTCGTGAAGCAGGGCGCTGTCGGCAAGCAGCGAAGCAGAGGCCCGTTGGTAGTAGATCAAGGATTCCGGGTTTCTTCCGCTCTTTTCATAGATCTCGCCCAGCCGGAAAAGTGCCCGCGTTTCCCCTATACCGTCACCTTCCTTCCTCGCCGTCCACAACGAGTCGAATGTCCGGAGAACCATGTCCGCGTCGAGTCCCAGCCGGCTTGCGGATTTCTTCGCATCGGCCCGCAGCGCCTCGATCTCGGACCCCGGCCGTGATGCTCCCAGTGCCAGAGCCTTGGAAAGATCCTCGAGGCCCTGTGCCGTATGACCGAGTTTCTCCTTGACGCGCCCCCGTTGTTCCAGGGCTTCACTCTCACCCTTCATGAAGCGCAAATCGTCCCGCAGCCCCAGTGAAGCATCGAGGCATTGGAGTGCTTTGTCATATTCGTTCAGGTTGACATAGTGCCGGGCGACCCGTTCCAGGACAACGACCATTCCCCGTTCATCGTTTTGCGCCTTGAGTCTTCTCAATTCGTCAAGATCCGTCTCGATGGGCTTTCTCCCCGAGGGGGTTCTCGAGGCCTTCCGCTTCCCGGACGCGTGGCGGTCCGCCGACGGCCCCGGGTGCTTGGGCAACAACTCTATTCTCTTCGGCTGCGGCTCGGCCTTTGCCTCCGCCGGTTCCTCGGGAGCCGGGCCCGCGGCGTCCGCGGTTACCAAGGGCCTCCGGCCGTCCTTCGCACGACCTGCCCACTTGACATACCAATTGGTCCCGGAGCCCACCTTCTCCAGAATCAACTTCCGGGAGTCGGGTTTCGCGGTTTGGACGCTTCCTTTGTCCGTGCCGTCCGTCTTGCCGGCGGACGCCGCCGGCCTGCGGGCAGACTCCTCCACCGAAGCTTTCTCCGTTTTCGGAGCTTGGGTTGTCGTACCGTCTTTTGCCGCCGCTACCGGTCGCGGTTTCTCAACCACTTGAGTAGACGCTTCCTTCGGGGCCTTCAGCGGTCGTCCCCCCGGCCGTAGTGATTCCACCCTGTTGCCACCGGCGCGGAGAACGGTTGCCGGCAGTCCCTTCTCCTGCTCCGGTTTCCCTGTTGTTGCCGCTTGAGCAACCGTGCCCCGCGGCGATTCGTCGCCTTGCTTTGCAAGGGGTTTCTTGGCCTGATTCCGCTTACCTGCCGATTCGTCGCCTATGTCTCTTGCCAACGTGTAGTGACCGGCTGAAACGGCCATTTCCACCGCCTTTTCGAAGGAACCGGCGGATTCACCTTTCCCGCGTACCGCACGCTGGTTCTTTGCCAGCTCGGTCATCGCGAAGATGGACTCGTTTTGTGCTCCCAAGCGTTTGAAGAACCGGAGAGATTCCTCGAAATACGGTGTTGCTTTGTGATGTTCCCCCAATGCCGAGTAAGCTCTACCGATCTCCACGTTGCTCCAGGCCACACCGTAATAGCTCCGTTTGCGCCTCTCAAGTTGCCGGGTATCCTCGAACCGGATCAAGGCCTTGGCGGTATCCGATTTCTCGTGGAATTCCCGTCCTTGAGCATAGATCTGCGCGGCCACCGGAGACAGACTCTTCACTGCGGTTGCCCTGATGCGGTCTTCCAGGTCTTGAAGCGACTCCACCTCGTTATCTCGTTGAGCCTTGTGATTTGTAAGTCCCCATCTCAATTCCGTGCGGTTGCCCCTATCCCGCCGATCCGTTACCGCGCGTGGCGCTGCCGGCTTCCCCGTGTTTTCCTCAGGCGAGAGGGCTCTAACAATGGTCCTGACCTCTGAAGGTTTGACGTCCGGCTCTCTTTCCGAGTCCGTCTGCGCGGCGGAAATCCTCCCCGGGCGGTTGTCTTCATTTTGGGAAGTCCGCCCGCTTTCCGGCCCAGCGGTGCCCGATTCTTGTTTGAGGCTTGATATCCTGCCGTCGATGTGTTTTTTCGCCTCGGGGTCCTTACTGAGACCGCGCGCAAGATGATAGATTCTCAAGGCCTTCTCGGCCTCCCCTGTTTGGCGCAAGGAATCCGCGAGAAAGAGATAGGTGCCGTAATCGGCCCCTCCAAAGGAAATAGCCTGGTTAAAGTACTTGACCGCTTCCCGGTGATCGCCCTTTGCAGCGTAAGCCATACCCAGGTTGTTGGAAGCCTTGGCCTTTAACGTCTCACTCTTCAAGGCCTTGGTGAAATCGGCTATCGCCTTGTCGTAGATCCCCTGAGAAAGAAAGCCGACTCCCCGGTTGTTCAGCGCGTTTTCATAGTCGGGCTTAATTTCCAGGGCCCGAGCATAGTCCTTAAGCGCTGCCTCAAGATTGCCGGCCCGCTTGTACGCTACTCCCCTGTCATTAAAGCAGCGGTAATTGCCGGGGTCTTGTTCAATGGCCTTGGTGAAAAGAGAAATGGCCGACGGGATGGCCCCTGCCCTGAGGGCCGCTACACCGGCACGGTGCGGATCACGGTCCTTTCTTTCGGCAGCTGCTCCCGGAAGGCTCAATGCTCCAACGGAGAGCAAGAGGATGAGAAGCGCCGTTACGAATTTCATGACTCATTCCTCACACGTGATCCAAGACATGGTTGCAAAAGGCGGCCGGAGATGCAGCCGATGTCCGCATCTTCCGGGTCGGTCCGCACCGGCATCGGGGAGAGGCAAACATCCTGCAACGCCTCACAAGCAATACCAGGATGTTCGAAGAATTGCCCAATGATTTCTTCTCGTAATGAGAAGAGATCCAAAGGTGGGGGGTACGTAAGATCGACATCCATCATGTTCAGGGAGTCGCATTTTTCGCGATACCGAACTGGCTGAGGATATCCTTGACGGTGAAAACCACTTCGTCAATGACCGCGGGGTACTTCCTCACAAACGAAGCGTCCTTCAGAGCATCAATCATCCCCCTTTCAGTCCGGGGATGAACCGAGGTTTGCGATTGCTTCCGGTCCCCCGTATCGGGGCTCTCGTAGCCGACCGCCAATGCGCTTCCGGTACCAATGCACAGAAGTGCCAGGGTCGTTGTAATTGCAATGAAGTTGACTCTCATACCTTTATCCTCCATGGAGCATATCAACATATCGAGTATTTTATCATAATCATATCATAACATACTGAAAAAGAAAAGTCTTATCGACTAATTCGGCGAATTGGTGAAACTTCTCACGTGAATCTGCATCTACCAAGAAGGACGGCAAGGAATTACCGTATCCGAAAACCCGCCTTGAGAGGACCATAATGAAAAGCATCCGGGAACTCATGCAGGACAGAACCATCGCGAAACTCATTGATTGGGACCTGCATCCCTTCGACGCGGTGACGAGGTATTTGGAATGGGGAACCAACTGGTCCCGAGGTTTGGATCATGCCAAATCGTGTAATGAGCAAAGCGTATATTTCAAGATCAACGCGACGGTAAGGCCGGCGAAGCTGATGATCGTCCGTCAAAGCCACAGCGACTATGAAGTGCTTTCCGAAGTGGACGCCCCGCAGGAACTCATTGACGAGTCCGTCGAGTTCTACGCATGTAAGAACCGCGCCTGCGGAATCACGAAAGAACTCAGGTCTTGGCTGAAGGCCGAAGCCTCCAAGACCGCCTAAGTGTTCTGTGGCGTAAATACGGTCGCACAAGCTGAGCCCCGGAAGATGACGGGCAGGGACGCCCGTCCCACGGTGTACGACCGGCTTGGTCTCTGTTCTTCGTAGCCCGGGCCTCCGTGCCCGGATCTTGTCCTTGCCTG
>JAZDHD010000123.1:0-3148 GCA_043806215.1 Pseudomonadota bacterium
CTATCATACTGTCCCTCCGGGACGTGCAAGATCGCTTGCCCCGGAGGGGCTACTGAGAGTAGCCCGGTACTTCAGTGCCGGGTCGATACGACCGTTCGGTGAACGACGTAGCTGCAAGCGTTATTCTGTGACGGACCCTAACCGCCTCTGTGTCCATTGTTGCAGTCGGCCGCCCTTATTTTCAGTGTCACCGACGTGCCGCCCTGCGTATCTTGCCTTATCTCGATGGCGGCTCCGATCCTTCTTGCCCGATAGTTCATGATCCGGAGTCCCATTCCGTTTGACGAGTCTTCCTCCAAGATTCCTTGACCGTCGTCTCGTATCTTCAATTCAAGCATGCCGTTTTCGGAAGTCAAGGTCACGAGGATGTTCTTGGCGCCGGCATGTTTCACCGCATTGTGAACGGCTTCGTGCGCGATGTAGTACAAGTGGTTGGCCGTGGTTTGATTGCCGATCACTATGGGGACATCACAGCGTATGTGGCAAGTGATCCCAAAGATATCTTCCACGTAGCGTCCCAGGGACGCGAGCGATGATGCGAACTCTGTGTCTCCAAGATCCACGGGGCAGAGTCCCCGGGCCAGTCGCCGCAGCTTCCGGATCGACTCCTGAATGAGTGCCCGGATCTTGGATGCATCTGCGGCTTCGGCTTGAGACCTGTTTCTCAGCTTCTGTTCGAGAACCGTGCCCAGCACTTCCACGCCTATCAGATGCGGGCAAAGATCGTCGTGGAGATCACGCCCGATCTTCTGATGCTCCCTTTCACTGATTTCGAGAATTTCCCTCTCCAAGCGCCGGGAATCGGTCAGGTCCTCCAGCGCGGCAAGCATGCACTCCTCACCCGACAGTTCGATGAGCTCCGCGGATATGACCCCCGATCTTGCCTCTCCGGAAGACGTGAAAAACCTCAGATCACGACCGACCAGCCGGGAATCCCGGCGCACTTCTTCCAGCAGGGCCGCGGCCGACTGGGGATCCATGACAAAATCGGGGTCGAGGAGTGATTTTTCCCGCACGTCGAGCTGCGAATACTCAGTGAAACGTAAGAAGCTGTCATTCACGTCGACGAGTCTTCCATCCCTGACCGAGGCGATGATCATCCCACTGGGACTGCACCGGAAAGCCTTTGAAAACATCTCTTCCGACATGCGGAGCGCCTCTTCCGTTTGGCTCCTCTCGTGAATCTCCGCCAGCAGCTTGTTTTTGTAACTTTCCAGTTCGTTCATGAAGTCATTGAAGTATCGCGCCAATTGTCCCAGTTCGTCTTCCGAGCAAACGTTCATCCGGACAGTTAAGTCACCCGACCGGCCCGAAGCCAAACGGCGCATCAATGACTTGAGGGGCCGCAATATTGAGCCGCTGATGACCAGCGTTACGGGTATCACGAGCAAGAGTGTCCCGATAACCGTGGCGAATACGATGTTCCTTACCCTGGTCAGGGCGGCATAAGATTCGTCCAAGTAGCACGATGAGGCCACAATCCAATCATACTCGGGAATGTAGTCGAAAATGACCAACTTGTCCCTAAAAGACTCCTCGCCGGGATTCTTCCACGAGTAGGCCAGCTTGCCCTTCTTCGCGTCAATGATCTTGTGAACAAAGCGGTTGCCCTGTGCGTCCTTCGCATCGAGGACGCTTTCCTGTAATACCGGATGAACGATGACATTCCCTTTGCTGTCGAGCACGAAAGAGTATCCCGTCTTACCGAAACGCAGAGCCAAGATGCTGTCTCTGAAGTCCGCAACCTTGACGACCTCGGCAAACTCTTCCCTGTAGGAGGAAACGGAAATAATCCAGTCCCATGGCGCAAAATAGGTCATGTAGAGTGCCTTGGGCCTTGGGTGATCCTCGCCCGGATTCCTCCATTCGTATTCCAGATACCCCTCCTTGAGTTTGATCTGGTCTCTTACGAATTTGTGATCGAGAAAACTCCTTCCTTGTACGCCGGGGCTTGGATGTACCGGAGCCTTGCCGTGACTATCCACGCAATAGATGTATCCCGTCTTCCCGATCGTTTGGCTCAGTATTATTTGGCGGGCCTGTGATTTTGCTTCGGTTTCGGTCATGCCGCCCGCTTGCTGACGACTGTGGATGAACTCAATGATCTTGCGGTTCTGTTCCGCGACCGCGCGCAAGTGGTTCTTGATCGACGTACTTGCGGCCGTGCGAACCATGCTCAGTATGGTAGTCGTGGTGTTGTGCAGTTCGCTTTCAATGTTGGCTTCAATGGCGTTGCGGACGAAATGGTAGATAACCAGCCCCCCCAGACAAATGGTGACCATGAAAACCGCGGAATACGAGAGCAGCAGCTTCAGGCTGATCGGGAGGTTGCGGAATCCGGCGGTGAATCTTTGCATCTATCCGGGTGTCTCCCATTCCGTGCCGTTGTCTGCGACTGCTCAACGGAGCGGCCGTTTCGTACGATAAGCGGGCTATGGCGCTACGAGCACGCTGAACGGTGCCGGGAACATGTATCAACGTTTAGGCGGGTGTACCATGATGCCGGTCCCGAGTCAACGCAGATCTTAGCATATGAGGGATCTTGCTTTTTGACCGGCGTTAAACCGACCCATGGGCCGTGAAACTTCTTAGATACGATCCTGAATACCTTGCCGATCTCATTATGAAAGCGCTCTATACGCACGCACCATTGGGCGAGGCGGCAATGCAAGTTCTGGAAAATCCACAGGAAGAGACGGGTCACAAAAAGAAAAACCGGTCTCTCATGCAAATGCACGATTATACCTCACATCCATCGCAACCGGATGGCCCTTCCTCTCACAACAACCTGGCTCGGATCCGCGCCGGCGCCGGGACCTCGAGTTTCCGGTCGTGGTACTATTCTGGATTTTACAATGATTCGTATGCGTTTCGTGGTGAGTGCCGCGATTCCTTGTCAGAGGAAAGTGCGGGAAAATCTGGGAGCTGAGAGGGAGAAAATTCTGGTTTCCAGTCCTCAGACGGTATACATAACGTTTGCGAGACAATGTATTCCGAAGGAGGACCGGAGATGGATAAGGATGTAGCGCGAATGTACTCGGTGGTCAATGAGATTCTTGGTTTCGTTCGAGGAACGGGGCAGGAGATGGAGATTGGGGAAGTCGAGAGAAGGGTGTTGAGCATGGTCATGGAGGTAGGAAGAGAAGCG
>JAZDHD010000124.1:0-2600 GCA_043806215.1 Pseudomonadota bacterium
GTCCCCTGGATGTCCCGATATCACGGCTTAATGCCCCCGGCTTTTTCGGCACGGCCTGCAGTTCACTATTCCGGGAGAAAAAGGCGTGCCAACCACTGCATGAACTCCACTGCGATAGAGTGTTCCGCATTCAGGTAGCGTTTGGTAAGCGCCAATCCCAGTGTAGTACCGGGTTCTTCTTGCCACGCAAGCCAGGTGTGTATCAGGGCCTTTGACCGATAGCTCGCTCGGAATCTGCGATATTCGGGCGCAACGGAGTCAATGCACGACTCTGCTTTGGGTAACAGCACGTCATCATCACGAATCAGGAATCTGAGGAAATCCTCCAAAATGCCTTCCAATCTGTTGTTAGGCATGAGCCAGATTCCGACCGTCGGCAAGGCCCCACTGCTGGGAATAATGGTTCCTCCTTCATCGGGTTGGTTGGGAAGATTGCGGTATCCGGCCTCCGTAAGCGCTCCGGTGAGCGAAGTCCATCTTGCACGCGGGTCCAAATCTGCATCAACTATGGCTCAAATGATTGTGGCGCCTGTTAGCGGTCGAACCGTCAAATCCTCTTTCAGCCCTTCATACCCGTCTTTGGTCTCTACCTTGAAGAGATCTCTGTTGTTGAATGAATGGAAATTGCATAGCTGATACACCACCTCTCTGTCTTCCCGACCTTCTACAAGAAGGACCCTTCTGGAGCTCTCCGGCATCATCTCACCTCAAAGGACCCTTCTGGAGCTCTCCGGCATCATCTCACCTCAATGGATTCTCTGGTCAGAATTTCCAGTTGGTGCTCGTCGAACGTGTTGGCGTCTATCTCATTCTCGTGTTGGTACAAACGAATGAGGGCGCCCTGTGCAACATGAGAAGATGCCACCCGTTGAAATGCTTCGATACAGTCCCAACTGTGGGTGGTTGCAAAAATCTGGCACCCAAGGCGTTGGGCCATCTCAAAAACGAAGGACCAGAGCTCTTGTTGAACGCTGTAATGAATGCCATTTTCAACCTCGTCTACCAGTAAGACCCCGCCTCTCGAATTCACTAGCGCAAGCGCCATCTCAAAAATGCGATTCATACCGTCCCCAAGACTTTTCAGCGGCTCTGGGCTTTGGAGGCCGGACCTGCGGACCAATGCCACCCGACTCCCCGGGCTTCGTCTGTTAGATTCAATCAGTGAAATCCGGTCAATTCCCGGCGAAATGATCCCAAGTGCATCGAGTACGACCGACTCCCAATCCGTTAACACGACCTTATCCCAAAGTACGGCAACTTCGTTTTCAGGGAATCCCCGGGCTGGAAGAAAATGGCAGTTCACACTACCCACGCTCCTATCAGCAAATCTTACGGGATACCGCCTGTAACGAAAAAACCTCTCAAACTTGATTGTTCGACGGTGGACTTCGCCAAAGCTCAGCGCAACAGCCTGGAACAAGTCTTGCGCATTGTCGAACAGGGAGAGGTTATCCACGATTTCCAGCGCAGCTTCTCCGGTATCATTTTGCTTCTCTCTCACCCAAACGAGTTCCAGGCCGAGCGTCGATTGAGGTGCACCCAGCGGACCGATTGACAGACTTCTCGTCCACGGCGGCTCTGTCACGCTCGATTCACCGTAGAATAGTCGCCCAATATTCCAAGCTAATTCGGATTCTCCTTCTTCCAAAGAGTCTCTTTCCATCTCCTCGTGGATGTCAAGTAGTTTTCTGACCTCCGACATTGCCGCAGCGCCGGAACATAGCATCTTGATACCTTCCAAAGCGGCTGTCTTTCCGATGTTGTTCTTTCCAACCAGTAAGTTTACCGTCCCTAAACCTGTTAGCTTGAGGTCCCTGAACGGTCTGAAGCCTTGTATATGGAGTGAGTCAAACATGCTGGTCTATCCCTTGGTGAGAAGCCGTTGCTCTTCGCCACCACTCACTAGAGCGACGTTGTGGGGTGATGAACGCGAGAGCCATCGGTGATTTTTTTCATAATCTTCTTCCTTAGTGCTTTGTGCGTTAATGCGGTCACGCATTCTCTTGGCATTCTGAGATTGCCACGGGCTTCGCCCTCGCAATGCCAACGCCGGAAATGTCTTTGCGAAGAGTGAAACGACGAAGCAATCTCAGAGCGAAGAATGTGTGACCGTGCTAGTGCAACGGGGCACTCAGGCTCGTCGTTTTCGTTCAATCCCGTTTCTCCCTGAGAAACGAAGACAACGTGGAGACAGAAACAAGAGATGTCGCCCCGTGTTGCCCGGCTCTGATTCTAGATTGTCGTCCACGCACATCTTCATATTACCACAAAGCAGGTCGCTGTTCCACAAGCTGCCGTCAAACCCACTAATGAAAACTCAACGTCGAATAGGGGTCACCCATTAGAAGATCTGCTCCGACGGCCCCGTAGAGCTCATCAGGCACGGTCTGACATCGTCCTGTTTCAGAGGTCTTGTCCCTGCGTGCCCCGGTGTGCCCGAGCGGCTATAAACCGGTTCGAAGGACTGGGGTCAGGTCTTTCATCTTGAATTTGGCAGGACGCCGACTGTGGAATTCCGGCGGATTTTCGAGGATCCCAGACATAATTCAAGATTTCGACGAGGAGTTATGGTATTTTCGACTCATGGCCAGATTAGTAAA
>JAZDHD010000125.1:0-11639 GCA_043806215.1 Pseudomonadota bacterium
AAGAAGTTTTCGGAAAGTAAGTCTACTTACTGTGATCATTACGTTTCGTGCTGCGTTTCACAAACACGATGCTGCATTCTTCATTACGCGCGGCAGCTTCCCGTCGCGCAACTTCTCAATAAGTCCGGGCCATTTCCCCCCTCTTATCCCCCCGCAAGCGGGGGGAAGCGCTCCCTCCCTGCTTGCGGGGAGGGTCGGGGAGGGGAAATCTTCGATCTCGCCCGGGGTTTTTGAGAAGTTACCCCGTCGCTGCCGGGCGAAACGCAGAACCCTATTGCCGGTGAAGAATACCGGCACGGAGGCTGGCGCTACCGAACCAACAGCGTCCTCTCGTTCCCAGGCTCCTGCCTGGGAATGCCTATCCGCCGGGCTCTGCCCGGTCTTCGGCCCGGAATACCGAGGGATTTTCATGCTCAGTTGTGATCGCCCTATCATGGAGGTTTACCTGAAAATCCCCCGTCCGGGGATTCCCTCGTTCCCGTAGGGGTAGGCCCCTGTGCCTACCCGGGGTGCCATCCCGCGTTCTGCGCGGGACCCCGACAGCCTGGGAACGCCCGTCGTCCGGGCTCTGCCCGGTCTTCGACGCGGAAGCCCTATTCCGCGAGAGACTTTCAACGTCCGCAGCGACTGCAGGTCATGGCGGTGCGCCGTACAATCCTTCGAGATTGTCGCGGGCGCCCGCCGGCGCAACGACAACCTCAGCATACTCTTGCGAGGAGCATAGTTC
Organism: Pseudomonadota bacterium; assembly: GCA_043806215.1. Classification (GTDB taxonomy): domain Bacteria; phylum Desulfobacterota; class Desulfomonilia; order Desulfomonilales; family Desulfomonilaceae; genus JAVHLK01. Next base: position 728 of record JAZDHD010000125.1, read on the forward strand.
CGCAGGACAGATGTTTCATCGCTCCTAAACCAGCGCGGCCGCATTTGCGGAAAAGAGTGCCGAATCCATTTTCGGGCGCCGCCTTGCACCGTGCAGGCGGGACCCGACAGGCGACCCGCGTTCTTTGACCTTGACAACCACTACGAAACACACCGAGGAGGCCGAACCATGCTGTTGCATCATCTGTTCACCGACGAACAAAACGCTATCCGGGACATGATTCGAAAGTTTGTGGACAAGGAAATCATGCCTGTCCGGGAGCAACTGGAGACTGATTACGCCCTCGTCGAGCAAATTCACCGGAAGCTCGTGGAGATCGGCATTCAGAAGGCCGGTTATCCGGAGGCTTATGGCGGTACAGGCCCGGGCTCGCCGGTTACCCTGGGCATCGTCTGTGAAGAATTGGCCAGGGGCGACGCGGGAATCAGTTTGACCGCGGGAATCAATGCAGGCTTCGTACTTCATGCGGCCATGGTGGCGGGAAACAAGGCAATACTCGACAAGTTCATTCCTCCCTTCTGCGAAGACAAGGTGAACTACGCGTGTCTTTCCATGACGGATGCCACGGGGGGAGCCGATACGGAGAATCCGCTTCTCCAAGGCCGCGGGATCAAGACGACCGCCAAACTCGACGGCGATGAATGGGTGATCAACGGGACAAAATCGTGGCCGAGCCATGCAGGCCTGGCATCGGTGTACCTGACGATTTGCAACACCGATTACGGTGCCGGCGAGGAAGGTATCGCACTCATATTTGTCCCGCACGACGCTCCGGGACTTACCTTTGGTAAACCTGAGACCAAAATGGGGTTCAAGACCTCCGTGAATGCCAGTGTGTTCTATGACAATGTCAGAGTGCCCAAGGAATATCGCTTAGTAGGCCCCGGCGCGGACGCTCAATTCTACTACGCGACCATGTCCGGAACGCAATGGCATTCCTCGACCATTGCCCTGGGGATGGCTCAGGCGGCATTCGACGTCGCGCTGGAATATACGGGAGTACGACAAAGTGGAGGAAAGCCCGTCCGGCAATGGAGCCTTGCCGCGGGGATCATAGCCGACATGGCAATTCGTCTTGAAATGACAAGGGGGGCAGTGTACAACTACGCGTGGATGATGGAGAAGCCGGAAGTATACGGTCCGCCCTTTACCAACGATATGCTCGGCAAGGCAAGCATTCTCCGTTCCTATGCATCCGATACCTGTAGTTTTATCGTCGGTAAGGCAATGGAACTTATGGGTTCCAACGGCCTGTCTCCGGAGTATCATCTCGAGAAATACTATCGTGATGCGAAAATCGTACAGTTGTGGCTGGGTGGTCAGCAGATTGCACTATACCGCATCGCACGGAAATACTACGATTACGTAGTCTAAGTGCGGCAGTTCACGAATACGGAATCGCCCGGAAAGTAGGTCCGGCGTGCCTACCCGACCCCGCCATTCGCGGGGTCGGGTTCCCGGTCCCGATTGCCGCCGACTGAACCGAAAGATCTCCGTGCCCGGGCTACGAGGACTGTTATGAAGCTTAGTGCATCGCGGCGTAAATACGGTCACGTATTCAAGGCAACGATCCCTGCTTTGGTAGCGCCGGCCTCCGTGCCGGTAATCCTGCCTCCCCCCGTTGACGGGGGGACTGAGGGGGGTATCGCCCGGCAGGGACGCCGGGACGCTACCGCGTGTTTAAAGATCCGGGCACGGAGGCCCGGGCTACGAAGAACAGAAACCAAGCCGGTCGTACACCGTGGGACGGGCGTCCCTGCCCGTCATCTTCCGGGGCTCAGGTTGTGCGACCGAATCTATGCCATAGAACCCTTAGTGCTCCGTGGCAGAAGTACGGTGTCACATTTGTGGCAATTGTCCCTGCTTTGGTAGCGCCGGCCTCCGTGCCGGTATGGTAGGGGTAGGCCCCTGTGCCTACCCATGGGCACCCACAGGGGGGTGCCCCGACAAAAACGCCCGGCAGGGACGCCGGGACGCTACCGCGCGTTTACGGAATCCGCGACCGTATTTATGCCATAGAACCCTTAGTCCTAAACGTGGGGCGCTGGAATCGACCATGGTGTTTTCGCTTCAGAAAAGATTTCTTCTCTTTCTCCTGCTTCCCGTGACATTGCTTCTCGTAATCACCGGAACAGCCTCGTTCATGTATGCGCGATCGTATCTGCTCGATCAATGGACTTTCGCCGCAAAGACGCACCTTGAAAATATGGCCCGGGAAATCCAGGCGAGGCTCGATCAGAAACGGGAGTTGATCGAACTCATCGCGGACGCCGACACCATGCCCGATGCCTCGGCCACCCGCGCATACCTTGCGCGGCAGCTCTCCGCTCAACCGGGTGTGGGGTTTGTGGATATCGAGTCTTTGGGAGGAAACGCCGGGCAATCCCCGGAAAAGAAACGCCTTCGGTTTATCACGGGCCGGCTCGATCGAGACTCATCGGACGACGTACAGGCCCGCATGCGTGTACAACATCGGATGATGCACGGAGCGGGTTTGCCCATTCCCCGGGATACCTGTGAAGGCATGATGCACCGGGGCATGGCCATGCGGTTGGACGACAGCGGCAATTTTCTGTCGCTCGTCAAGGAGTTCGGAGGAACCGGCGGCAAGCCCGAGAAGAAGATAACCGTCGGGGTGAGCTTCGAGTCTTTCGTCAAGAACATTCTCCAGGTGGGACAGTGGGAAGGAAGCTTCGCGTGTCTGGTGGACTCTCAAGGGAAATATCTCGCGCACACGGACCCTTCCATGTACATGTCCGGAAGACTGGGTGAAACGGGAGATCCCATCGAAAAGCAGGTTCTGAAAGAGATGAAGGAGACGCACTTCGGGACGGTTTTCGGCGCCGGCCGTCCTCCGGTCTGGGTGGTGGGCTTCTACAAGGTGCCCACCACCGACTGGTACCTGGTTCTCTCCTCACGGGGGAATGTCGTGTTGGACCCTATGGTTCAATTCCGTTTCAACTACGCTCTGGCGGGTATGGCATCGCTGATATGCGTCGGATTACTCATTTGGTGGAACACACGCCCGGTGGCCCGTTCCGTTACCGAAATCTCCGAAGCCGCGGAAAAGGTGGAAAACGGTGATTACTCGGTCACGGTGCGGGAAAACCGGTCGGATGAGATAGGCCGTTTGAAGCGCCGCTTCAACAAAATGATAGAAGGGTTGAGACAGCGGGACCTGATCGAACGGACCTTTGGGCGTTACGTGGACAAGAACATCGCTCAGGAACTGATGAGCCGGCCGGAGGCTCTTCACATGGGAGGCGAGAAGCGAACGGTAACGATTCTCATGGCCGATCTGAGAGGGTTTACTCAAGCTTCCGAAAAAATGGAACCCGAAGTGGTCATCGGCATGCTCAACCGGCACTTTGCAAGGATGATAGCCGTCATAGACCGGTACCGCGGTATCATCGTGGATTTCTACGGAGACTCGGTCCTGGTCTTCTTCAACGGACTGGATGCCCGGCTCTCGGAACGGGCAGCGGACGCCGTACGGTGCGCCATGGAGATGCAGCAACAACTGGTCGAAGTTTCAAAGGAAAACCGACAGGAAGGACTACACCCTCTCGATATGGGCATTGGGATCCACACCGGTGAGGTCATTGTCGGCAACATCGGTTCGGAATCACGGGCAAAATACGGAATAGTCGGCTCCGCGGTCAATGAAACGGACCGTATCCAATCCACTGCCCGGGGCGGCTCCATAATCATCTCCGAGCAAACGTATGCACTCATCTCGGATAGCGTCGATGTTGGCCCCAAGTGTCGGGTTTATTTGAAAGGGCTCGAGGGCGTGCGGGATCTGTACGAAGTCAAGAGCATCAACAGCTAGAGTGCCCGACCGGGACGGCCTATTGTGCATCGTTGTCATGATGTTCCCCGCCCAACAGCGACACTGCCTCCGTCATATCGGCCGGCGGATCGGTTGCAAACTCGACGGGGTCCAAGCTCGTTGGATGCGTGAATCCAAGCACTGCCGCGTGAAGAGCCTGCCGTTTGAGGATCCTGGAAGCCTCGAGCAGCAAAGGGTCCAAGAGTGTGCCTGTTTTGCGGGGCTTGCCGTAGACCTGATCCCCCAGCACGGGAAGACCTATCGACGCCAGATGAACCCGGATCTGGTGGGTCCGGCCCGTTTCCGGACGCACCTCGAGAAGTGCCGCGTTCCCGAAACGCGTGCGTACTGCCCAGTTGGTGACTGCCCGTCTCGCCTTGTGGGCGGAGGTAGACATTCTCTTCCGGTCTTTGGCATGCCTGCCCAACGGAGCGTCCACCACTCCGGCATCTTTTCCAGGGTTCCCTCTGACCAAGGCAAGGTAGATTCTGTGAACCGTATGCTGCTTGAATTGCACGGAGAGCCCGGCATGAGCGGCCTGAGTCTTCGCGACAACCATCACCCCGGATGTGTCCCGGTCGAGCCGATGGACAACTCCCCAGCGGCCCGGTTCGCCCACATCGAGCATCTCGGGTCTGGCGGCAACCAACGCGTCCACGAGGGTTCCAGAGGGACGTCCTGCGCCGGGATGAACGACCAAGCCTGCCGGCTTGTCGACAACGATCAGGTCCCGGTCTTCATGGAGAACCGTGAATGGAGGGGCCTCCGGAACCTCGCAGGGCTCCGGCCGGGCTTCCGCGGGTATAAGCGTGATCCGGTCCCCCGGGCCTAACACCGTTGCCGGGCGTACGGGCCGGCCGGCCCTGAGCACCCTTCCCTGCCGGATAAGCTTGGCTGCCGCCGAGCGGCTGATACCTCCGGGAATGCAGTCGGCAATTGTCTTGTCCGCGCGGTCTGCAACCGCTTCCTGCGGGATGATGAACGAGGCCGGGAGATCCATGTGATACGGAATCCATCTCACAACAAGATTCTGGGATTACGGTCGTGAAGGAAATGTACTACGGCGGGCGAGTTCATGCAACAGCGTGCGGCATGGGAAGATGGGCCGCCGTTCTTCGGCGAGAAACTACCGGGCAAGAAGAAGGGCAAGGGTAATTAGATATGGTTTCCCCGGAACTCCGAAGGCTTTCTTGAACATGTGCCGACCTCTGTGATTTCCGGACTATTTCCCCTTGAACTCTCGGACATTCAAGGCTTTCCACTGAAGACCGGGGTGCCGATTGATCCGCTCCAAAAGCCCTTCGTCTTCCGTCAGCAATGCCGGCTTCATTTCACCGTGGTCCAGAAGCCGGTCAAGGAATTCTCTCTCACACTCCGTGAACGGGAGCAACAAGTCCAGAGCGTTCCTCGTCTCTTCCACGAGACCTTCAGCCCAACAAGTGACGGACTTCAATGCCTGAGCGTCTCTTCTCAGGAGAGGAACCAGATCATTCTTGAGGTTTCTCTCGGTGAAATCCACATCGGACACCTGAATGGATCTCCAGTCCTTCCGATTCACGGCTCCATAGATGACAAAAGCCAAACGTAAGCGCTGTGGATCCAGACCGCTTCCCGTCAGCAGCGCATGGACATCGAACAAGTCCCTGCTCGCACCTCGTGCAAAAAGAGCGGCCAGTTTGCCCGCAGCAAGTTCGTGAATGTCCAGGACAGGAACGCCTCCTGCTTCATACGGGCCGGTCCGCCGCGAGTCCATTGTGACCACCGACCAGAGTGGAACTCTGAACATGAAGTTCAGGTCAACCTTCAGATCGCCGCCCTGACCGAGAACACTCACATAACGAAGGAAAAAGGTTACGGAATTATACTTTTAACAGACCCATAGTCTTTAATGACCAGAATATCAGCACCTTGCTAAATCAGGACACTCCTGCCACCGTCCCCTCAATCTTCGGTTCGCCTCTTTGACCGCCACTCCCCGTCTTTAGTCGGTTTTGCAGGAGGAGTCGTTTCCTCAACTGCCCTTAACTTCTTAGGACTTACTGAGAGGATAGCCCGTATCGCCTCCTCCAAGTCATATCCATACAAGGACAACGGTTTGAGTCGCTCTTTCTTTTCCATAGTCTTATCCTCTCCTTTCGTCGCCCTCGGTTAGACTGGCCCTAAATGTACCGATCTTCGATGATTTTCCGGAAGATATGAGATCCTCGCCGTGCATCCTATTTATGCAACTTCTGCAATTTTGCTCTGCTCTTTCTTCCTCCCCCCAAGATCACCTCCGTCCAGTCTTCTAAACTGTCTTCACGCGGAGCGTTGTAGCCCCTTTCACGCTTTCTGGCCTGGACTGCCTCTCTTACTCGGTGAATAGGTAGTCCAGCGAGGGCATTCACGAGGGGGTTGATGGCCTTTTGTCTAGAATCTCCTTTGAGGTCCTTTAAACCATTTGCCACTGCAAAGTGTCTGATATCCTTCAGCTCGGGTAATATACTCTTCCGGAGTAAGCGTGCGTGAAACTCCACCAATATCTCATGTTTTTCCGGTTCGGTCACTTGGAGAGACTTCAATGCCTTTGGGGTAGACGCCTTGGCTTTCGGTATGTTTTCCCTAGCTAGTATCTCGGACTTCTCCGCGCTTTTCCGAACCGACTTCTTCGCGTGGACTTTGCTACTGATGTCCGCGGTGTGACTAAGAAAGGTCACTAACTCCTCAGTCTTATCCGGAGAGGATAGCCAAGTAGCCAGTACCCTAAAAGGCTGTGGTCCATATTTCTTGAGGAGCTTTCCCAAATCCATCAACAAGTCTAACTCCACTCCACTAATCATAGACCTATCCTCCTTGCAAATTCTTCCGTAAACTGTTTAAATTTCGTGATCCGCTTTTTCGGCGCATGCGATGTGTCAAAGAGCGGCTTGCCCGTTCTTGCACCTGTAGGGAACGATCTCGAAAAAGGGATCTCATTATCAAATACATACCAACCGTTCTGTTTAGCAACTGTCCTGACTTGTTTCTTGGATTTTTCTTCCTCAGGATATTGCGAAGCAGCATTGAATACTATACCTGCTACTTCTACTTGATGACCCTCGTGGCGAAGCCGGAATTCCTCTATAGAATTTACCAGCAACGGAAGTCCAATTGTACATAGAAAGTCTGGCTTCACAGGCACCAATATCTTGTCGGAAACTAGGTATGCAGATGTAGTCAGTAGTGATTCCGTCGGAGGGCAGTCCACCAGAATCAAATCATAATTGGTCTCAATCTTTGACACTAATTGCCCTAGTAGTGGCTCCTTATCATTTGGATTCCGGAGAGAAAATGCCAACTCCAAACGTGAGGGAATTAAATCGATAAGGCTTCCATCATCGTAATCGACAACTCTTTGAATGACGTCCGACGGATCTAAGGCTGAAGCACTAGGTTTTCCAGGAGAACGGGTAAGTTGCTCGAACACATCCCACATAGTGCGAGCGTTTTTGGCAAGTAACTGCTTATACTTTGCCACGCCTAGCAGATATTGGCTAGCGTTAAATTGTGGATCCACGTCTATGACAAGCACTTTTTTGTCCCAGCCAACAAACCCAGCAAACATCCATGCAAGATTGACAGCCAAAGTTGACTTCCCTACTCCACCCTTCATGTTAATCAAAGAGATTTTCGTCGCCATAGTCTGCTGAACCTCCCTGTCTTACTCTTCTGACCGCTAGACGCGGTTGCAGTCTCACGAGACTACCCAATTTCAGAAGGTACCATGAACTTGAGTAGCACACAGATATACTAACCACATAGAGGCTTATACGTCAGTCTCTTGCCACCAACACCTTGAATGATGCAGATCGTCCTCTCTCCGTCATCAATCTTTCGACGGTTCCAGCGGAAGGAGAATTCATTGCAGTACCGGTAAAGATGTTGCTTGGAGACATGATGGAAAGACCCGTGGACTCCTCTTTTTAGAAGCGCAAAGTAAGACTCCGCAGAGTTGGTCCAAACATCACCTCTTGCGAATTCTCCGTCATTGTGCTTCACGGTCTCATGGCCACCTGAGAAATCCTTCCCAATGCCTTCATAAGAAGCCCATTCGTCGGTCATAATGGTGGAATCCTTGTGGACTGTTTCCTTGATAGCACCCTTCAACGTCTTAGCGTCCACGTGCTCAATAGGCTTGGAGTAGACATTACCATTTCGCTCTACCAAGGCCAAGACGGGAGTCTTGCTGGTCCCTCGACCGCGCTTATTCTTCTTAGGCTCAGCATAGGGGTTCCCAGAGCCACCCTTATTCTCTTTCCTTGGCTTTCCTCCCACGTAAGTCTCATCTACCTCTACGGTTCCCTTCAGTGGAACAAGACCTTCAGTCATTGCTGCTCTGACTCTGTGAGCAAGATGCCAAGCATTCTTGTAGTTTTTGATTCCAAGATTTCTCTGGAGTTGAAGAGCAGAGATTCCTTTCTTGGAAGAAGACATAAGATGGAAAGCCATTACCCACTTACGGAGAGGAATATGAGAGCGGTGCATCACTGTATCCACAGTTACCGTGAACTTCTTACGACAAGCAGAGCATTTCCAGGTACCGGGAGGGGTCTTTTCTCCTTCCAGCCGATAGGCTTTCTTGTTTCCACAATGGGGGCAAACAGGACCGTGGGGCCAACGGACGAGTTCCAAGAATGTCCTTGCTTCCGCCTCTGTCATTTCGGTAATTTGCGAGAGATCCATTTGACAGCCCCTTTCTCATCTAGTCCCCCTTAATGTAACACAAGTCGATGGGTCTGTCAAGAGAATAATTCCGAAAGGTTATTGCGGCATGTTCGCTTCTTGCACGACGAACGCTCAAGCCTTCTCTGCTGCATACCGCCCTCACCGCATCCTCTATTTTGGGACGTTCCGATAGCATTATCTCTCTATAGGGAGACCCGACGTAGTTGAGGTCAATGTCCACTGAAAGTCTGGGAAAATCAAAAAGGAACAGGTTCAGGCCCGTCCCTCCCTTGAGTGCCCACCGGTATTTGAGGAAGGGATGACTGTTGAAACCATTCAGCAGACCGATGAGGTGAAAGACCTTCTCCAGAATCTCAGGACGAAACCCCGTGGCCTCCGACTCGGCAACGAGGAGTTCTTTCGAAAATATCAAGAGACATCCTCCCACGACCGGTCAAGGACCTGTGAGGGAACCACCAGGTTCCACTCTTTTACGATATGCCCTGTGGAATTCCGAACCATATACGTCGGCTGTTTGGGGATACACTGCCGAAGGCGCTCTAAATGAGCTTCGTCCACCATTAGATCCTCCCTGTGCTGTTCCAGGTACAACCCTACCTTCGCCGCCGTGGAGGAGTTGTCCAAGATGAGCGTATAATCCAAGATCTTGTCCATATCGAAGAACTCAACGCTTTCCAGAGACCTCCAGATTTCTTCCCAGCCTCCTCCGAGATCGGGACGATCCAGAATATCCACCAGGGTACGTTCCAGGCTGGTGACTCTCACCGGAAGCCCTGCTCTCTCAGCCGTATCTACGGCAAAGAATTCCTCCTTCTTTTTCAGAAGAATATTGGGGCAGCGTATTCCTCGGAATTCATAACCTCTGAAATTCAATGGTCGGATTGCTTTCCCTGTGAGAAAGAGAAACCTCTCGTGAACCGAATGAGCCTTGCCATAGAAGTCAAGAGCCGTATGATAGGCAAGCACAGAGTCCTGGGACATTTTTCCGGCCAGGAGAAAGGCGTCCACGGGAAACGTGGCACGCGAGGCACCAAACGGTACCGATGCATACAGCCCTCGTCTGACACGGAGTATCCGTCCGGTCTTCGCATGGTGAGCAAGAAGCGAGTCGCGGGTCTTCACGCTTCGAGGACCATTGGCATCAAGGAAAGATGCGAACTCCTCATAGGTGAATACCGGGTGTAGAGCAAAAAAATCCAAGAGTCTCATGGTACGGGTCGATTTGACATATTTAAGCAATACCCGCAAGTTTTTTAGGGGTTATGCTTGCTTTTGTCAAGCAGGTAGAATTCCCGGTACACTATACTCAATTCGGCTCGGAAGTTCACCTATCTCCGCGATTCCGCTCATGCAATACTCCGGCAAACTCGCTTTCCGGCCGCGTTGTGAAATCATCGCTCCCACGCATAGGATTTGAAACGGGCTTGCCGGAAAGGCCCTATCCATCCCTCTCGATAATTCACGTGCCTTGTGTAACGGCGATGGGCTTCCCTCACCGCTTCTGCCAAACCATCCCTCGGTTATGTCTCCCCGGTCTTTGAGGCAAGGGTGATTGCCGGAGCAAAACCCATCTCAGAGATCTTCCCACTCCGACACAGAGATACCCGCCTGTCTGAGAACGGCTTGCAGGAGGTTCTTTCCAATGTCTTCTCGATGAGGATTCGAAATCCTCACTCGCAGAGCGTCCTTGACCATGAACTGGTGTTTTCCGCCCGAATACGGACCGGTGAAGCCTAGTTGGCGCAGGCGGCGAATTAAGTCGGTCCGCGTCGTCGGCCCCCAACTCGGCATCAGGCGACCTCTTGAATTGTCAGGGCAACGCCGTCAACGGTTGGAATGTCATGTCCCATTCTCAGCCCCAAGACTATCCATTCTTCCAAGACTTCTCGCAATTCCTCTCGACATTCTTCAAGTGTATCCGCCTGAGCCCAAACACCTTGGAGACCTTCAATGACGGCAAAATAACCTTCTCCATCCGGCAATATGTCATAGTGGGCTTTCCTGAGTGCGGCATTGATATACGCCGTCAACATGCCGGCCTCTCTGTTTGAAGATTTCCATTCTCTTTTCGAGCCGGCCATGGCCTCTCTCCGCAATTCTTATGTCGGCAAGCACTTCCCCGGCACGTGCAAAGTCAAGTCGGGGCATAGCAGATCATGCGCTGTCTTGTCTGAGGCATGTGATCCAAACGCTGTTCTTCTTCCGAACTCCCCAGCCCTTTCATTTCTATCGTGGACCATCAGATTGTCGGAGTCAAGCGCAAGAGTGTGGTTCCAGGCCCTGATAACGGAGGTGAAGGATGGTGAGCTTCAGAGGGAAAGTTGGGACGATCAAGCCACGCCTTCCACGAGTCAAGAATGGACTTGACCCCTTTTC
>JAZDHD010000126.1:0-11767 GCA_043806215.1 Pseudomonadota bacterium
AAGAAGTTTTCGGAAAGTAAGTCTACTTACTGTGATCATTACGTTTCGTGCTGCGTTTCACAAACACGATGCTGCATTCTTCATTACGCGCGGCAGCTTCCCGTCGCGCAACTTCTCAATAAGTCCGGGCCATTTCCCCCCCCTTATCCCCCCGCAAGCGGGGGGAAGCGCTCCCTCCCTGCTTGCGGGGAGGGTCGGGGAGGGGAAATCTTCGATCTCGCCCGGGTTTTTTGAGAAGTTACGCTTTGTGGTTTGATTTCTTGGTTTCTACCGGGTCAAACGTAGTGCCACGCTGAAAGCCTACGATTAATGACGTTTGATATGCGGCGTCAGTGTACTGTATGGTAAGGACCATGGAACGCCAATTCCAATGCCCTTCTTGCGGCGCAGCGAACAAGGTGACCAATCCCGGGATACTCATGCGGATCTGCGATTACTGCAAGACCGCAATGTACTGGGATAAGGAGTCCGCTCTTCGCGCCGGCAACAAATCCATGGATCTGCCTCCCTCGACGCGGTTCAAGGTCGGTGCAAAGGGTAAGCTCGGTGGAAAGCCGTTCACCGTTCTCGGGCGCCTGTCTTACGCCCATGGGAAAGGCACGTGGGACGAATGGTTCATCGAGACCGAGGACGGCACGATAAAGTGGCTTACCGAGGATGAAGGGGAACTCTTTGTAGAGGAACAAGTGACGCTGACCTCGCCGGTGCCGCCTCACCAAGAGATGCAGCCCGGCATGAAAATCGGGCTCAACGATCAGGTGGGGGTGGTGGAGGAAATAGGAGAGGCCCGATGCATCGGCGGTGAGGGCCAAATCCCCTTTAAGGTGGAGATCGGCGAGACCTATCCGTACGTGGACGGCGCGGCTGTGGACGGGAGTTTCTCTTTCGGTCTCGAATACGATACGGACACGGGAACGCCCACCGCGTTCATTGGTAAGATACTGGCCGCAAAGGACGCGACTTCCCGCCCCGGGGACCGGCAAGCTGCGGAAGCCAAGACAACCGAGGTCATCCGCTGCACGTCTTGTGGAAAGCCCTACGAAGGACCGCGACTCGAAAGTACGGAGATGGTCGTGTGCTCGGCTTGCGGCGCAGGCCTGGAGTTGGATGAAGCGGAAACCCGGGTTGTGGGCAAGAATGTCGGCCAACGGCCGCGATTCTCCTTCGAAGTGGGGACTCCGCTTACGTTGGAAGGAACAACCTACGAAGTCATGGGGCGGCTGTGCAGCGTGGAAAGGGACGAAGGCGTCGAATACCGATCCCTCGAGTACGTTCTGTATCAACAGGATTCGGGCTATTTGTGGCTGTCGGAGGAAGACGGTCATTTCACGATAAGCCGTCCCGTTCACAAGCGGTTTCCGGTGCCCCGTTTTACATCGGCAAAGATGAAGGTCAGGGTGGGAAATGAGACCTTTCGTGCATACGAAACCGGTGAGACCACGCTTCGTTGGGTGGACGGCGCACTGCCGTGGACCGCATCGGTTGGAGAAACGACTCGATACATCCACCTGGTAAAACCACCGGAGTACATCGACCAGGAGTTGACCGGAAAAGAGGTGGAGCTGTTCCGGGGCCGGTACGTCGATCACGATGAAATGCGTAAAGCCGCGCCGGAGAAAGTGAAACTTCCCGAGCCCCGCGGTGTTTACTCATGTCAACCATATATGGCTTCTCCGTGGGTGCGGGGAATGGGAAAGATCGGCATCGTCTTTCTGGTGCTGAACGCACTGTTGTTCTTTTACAGTTTCGTGGTGGAAAAAAACACGGTGGTGCTGCGGGAACAGGTCACGGCCGATCAGTACAAAGAGGAGTATCTCACCAAACCCTTTGAGGTAACCCGGGACGGTACCATACTCGGCGTAAAGGGAAGCGCACCCCTGAACAACTCCTGGATTGCAATCGACTATGCCGTAGTGAACACCGACGAAGAGGTAATCTCGGAATTCTACGACGAAGCGTCGTACTACCATGGACGCGACTCTGAAGGCGATTGGACGGAAGGTTCGAAATTCTTCGCCGCGTATTTCAAAGTGGGAAAGGCCGGCACCTATAAACTGCTCGTCCACGCAACGGGCGGAACCGGGGTGACCGGAGGCGGCCGGGGTGAGCCCATTACCTTCACGGTTAGTGCCGGCAACACCATATCGTGGTATTTCGTCATTCCCATGGTGTTTGCCGCATTGACGGCAATGGCGGGGATAGCCTCCAGGATGACTTTCGAGGCCAGGCGATGGGCCCCGGTGATGGAGAGTGACGACGATTAGGTGCCCTGTGGAGCAAATACGGTCACGGATTTTTCGCGCCGAGATTGCTTCGTCGCTGCGCTCCTCGCAATGACATCCCGCAATTTGTCATTGCGAGCCCGAGGCTTGGGGAGGGCGTGGCAATCTCAAGAGGTCAAGAATGTGCGACCGTACTTTTGCCATGGGGCACCAAGTACTCGGTGGCGTAAATACCGTCGCACAAGCTGAAGAAGATGACGGGCACGGAGGCCCGTCCCACGAAACAGGTCCAAGGCTTCATGACAGTCCTTCGTAGCCCGGGCCTCCGTGCCCGGATCTTGTTCTTGCCGGCACCCGAGCCGGCAGCGAGACGAAAATGTGCGACCGTATTTATGCCATCAAGCACTAAGGGCACCGAAAGGATAACGTGAAAAGTCTGCTCGCCAAGATTGTCGTAAGTTGTTTCCTGACGGCAATGACCGTAACGGCCTATGGAGCCTGCTTTCACGGGTGGTTTCTGCCGGACCCCCTCAAGAAACCCGTCAGCCTGCGTGACGGCTCGACAAGAAATGGGACGCACGGACGGGTTTTTTATTTCATCGGCGGCGGACGGAGCCACTATGGCGGCGGTTATCGAGGGGGCAAGTGAGTAGTACGGCGCCGCGTTAAAAAGGGGACGGATTCGTAACTTCTCAAAAACCCCGGGCGAATTCCAAGAATTCCCCTCCCCGACCCTCCCCGCAAGCAGGGAGGGAGCGCTTCCCCCCGCTTGCGGGGGGATAAGAGGGGGGAAATGGCCCGGACTTATTGAGAAGTTACACGGATTCTTGTAAACGCATGCCGGTCGGAACCGTAGGGGCACCCCCATTGGCGCTGACTTTTGCAACATTGCAAATCCGGCCGCTCCCGGCGTGGAACACAAATCACGGGCTGCAGACCGTGTTCGGTTTTGATATTCTGCGATCTTAATGTGCCGAAGGTACATACGAATTAAGCCGGGGGATTCATCCCCCGGAAATAATGGGAGCATCCAAACAGGATTTCCGTCCTGAAGGGACGGCGCACGATAGGCATGCAGTGTGGAGCGTACTCCTGAGTCCCTTCAGGACGCGTTGTCAATATTCGGTTCCCCGATTTCCGGGCCTTGAAAGGCCCGGCTAACATCGTGTGTCCCTTCGGGACGTCAAGAGCGACTTTGAACCGGGATGGACAAACGACTAATGTTAGCCCCTATGAGGGGCACCCCCCTGTGGGTGCCCAGGGCAGGCACAGGGCCTACCCCTACCAAACCGGCACGGAGGCCGGCGCTACCAAAGCAGAGAAAGCTGCCGTGAATACGACACCGTGTTTACGCCACGGATCACTTAGCGGAGGAGGAATATGGAAAAGATCCTGTTTGATTTGAGGCCGATCGTCATGCTCACGACGATCATCTATGCATTGCTGGGGTTCGGTGTTTTCGCCCTTGCCCTGTACATCATGGATAAGGTTACCCCCTTCTCGCTCCACAAGGAAATCGAGGAGGATCAAAATATTGCGCTGGCAATAGTGATGGGCTCCATCTTCATTGCGCTGGCCATCATTATTCAAGCTGCAATACGTGGATAAACGGGCGTCGGTTCACGCCAATGGAGTTATGCCACGAAAACTGAAACCGAACCACCCGCTCAGGCTGACCGTCAATGAATGATCGTCTTCCAGGCATGTTTCTTCTCGCCGCGGTATTTGTGATCGCAGTATGCGGCCTCGTCTATGAATTGATTGCCGCATCGCTGTCCAGCTACCTGTTGGGCGGATCCGTCACCCATTTCTCCATTGTCATCGGCGTGTTCCTTTCGGCCATGGGGCTTGGTTCGTACCTCACTCGCTTCGTCAACACCCGCCTACCCGACGCATTTGTCGGCATTCAGATCGGGATCGGTCTTTCCGGCGGCCTATCCGCAGCGATACTGTTGCTGAGTTTCTCGACCCTGGAGACGTACCTCCCCATTCTTGTGGCGGTGCTTACCGTGATCGGCACCCTGGTGGGTATGGAAATCCCGCTCCTGATCCGGATACTCCAAAGCGGGGAAGCCTTGAAGATCACGGTATCCAACGTACTCGCGCTTGACTACGTGGGAGCCCTTTTCGCGTCGTGCGCCTTCCCCTTGGTCCTCGTGCCGCACCTTGGGTTGCTCAGAACATCTTTCCTCTTCGGCTTGATCAACATCGCGGTTGCCGCATTGGCCCTGCGGGTCATGCGGCCCATGCTGCGCCGCAAGCGGTTGCTCGCCATGCTCTGCGTCGCCTCGGCCGCGATCTTGACGGCAGGATTGGCCGGAGCCGGTCTGTTCACCACATTTACCGAGAACCTTCTCTATCAGGACGACATTGTTCTCGTGCGTCAAACCAAGTACCAACGGATCATTGTCACCCGCTGGCACGATGATGTGCGGCTCTTCATCGACGGCAACCTGCAACTCTCATCCGTGGACGAGCACCGTTACCATGAGGCTCTTGTGCATCCCGCGGTTTCCGCTACACCGGGAGCAAAGAGGGCGTTGATCCTCGGCGGCGGAGACGGCATGGCCGCCAGAGAGCTTCTCAAGTATCCGCAAATCGAGTCCATAGATCTCGCGGATCTCGACGCGGAGATGGTCCGGCTGTTCCGGGAGCGGCCATTGCTCAACGGACTTAATGGGCACTCCTTGGCAAACCCGAGAGTCAAAGTCCATATAGAAGATGCGGGAAAATTCCTCGAGAGATCCCATGAGTCGTGGGATCTCATCTTCATGGATCTACCCGACCCGAATACCCTCTCCCTCGCCCGGCTGTACTCAACCGCCATATACAAGCTGATCGTTAAGCACCTCGCGCAGAACGGAACGGTAGTCACCCAGGCCACGAGCCCTTTCTACGCGCCGGAAGCCTTCTGGTGCGTGGTCAAGACGTGGGGCGAGACCCCCGTCGGACCTGAAGGAGAAAAGCGGCTGAACGTTTACCCGTATCACGCTTACGTTCCGTCATTCGGAGACTGGGGATTCATCATGGCCTCTCGTCGAGAGATCGATCCCCACAAGCTCGTTCTTGAAGACATCCCGTTGAAATTCCTGAGTAACGAAATAATGCCGACGCTTTTCACATTCCCCAAGGACAGCTTGTCCAAAACGGAAGTCAGGGCAAACCGGTTGGACGACCAGGTTCTGGTTAAGTACTATCGGAAGGGTTGGCGCCGATACGGGCCGTAGTACTTGATTTCAGAACCGCCAATGAGGGGAGGGACATTGTGATGAGAGTCCATAAGAGTTTGAGGCCCGCCGCTTGAAAGTTCAGTCATCATGTCATCTTCATTTCCAAACGCCGAACAATAGAGATAGAGGGTGCCGCAGGAAAGTCCCGGGGAGACATTACATGATCCGGAACGTTCAAAGAACACCCACGTTTTCTTAAGGCCGGCTTGGACATGGAAAAGCTGAAGACTTGTGATTCATCGGAAGGAGGTAAAAGGGGCTATGCAAAGTATCAAAGTGGTGATTTTCGAGTTCCTGATGGTTCTTGTGCTGTTATCGTGCATCCAGATGCATGCGGCCCAAGCAGGCGGCACCACTATATTCCGTGATGATTTCGAGAAAGGCACGGACGCCTTATGGGACCACGGCAAGGGAGTCGACGTGGTAAGCCACGAGGGCAACAATAGGCTTCGGATGGAAGGGCAAGATTGCTGGGCGACCCCTCGCGGACCCGGCAACTGGAGCAACTACACCTTGGGCGTCGGAGTTCAACTCGTTGAGGGTACGCTCAGTGTATGCGTAATGAAGACCGCAAAGGGTGAGTATCAGGTCTTCTTCAATGATAAGGGAATAACGCTTGGCAAATGGGTGAACGACGGGAGTGCTCCGGATCCAAGTCTCAGCACCACCCCTTCCGAGGGCCCCTACGTTCACACAGGCGATCAAGGTTACCAGATTGCCAATCTTGCGACTTCCGGTACGGGACTCACACCCGGAAACTGGCACTTTGTCGAAGTGAGCGCGGCCGACGGACATATTCAAGTGTACGTGGACAAAGAGCTTAAGATGGAATACCTGGATCCCAACCCTCAGGCAAATGGAAAGATCGAGGTCGCCGTAGGGGGCTCGGAACCCGGAGGAAAAGGACTTGCATACTTTGATGAAGTCACGGTAGCTTCGGCCGGATCCGACTGAGTCGCGACGCATTCATTGAACGGGCTTCAGGGTACACGCTCTACGAGGTTCGCCGATTCTCGAGGGGCCCTGCAACTCCCAGGGTCTCCGGCGTCCGTCACGTGCCCGGCCCTGCGCATCCCTGTCCAAGATGTTGTGGACTCTGCCGGCGGGACTCTGCTACAGTCGTTCATAGGAGTTTTTTCCAGGTAACCGTCCGGTTCGCACAGGAGCGGCATGAGCAACAACAGTACCGAGGATCGGGACTTGGCGGAACGATGTCTCGGCGGGTCTCGTGAGGCCTGGGACGAGTTCTACGCCCGTTTCACGAACTTGATTCGAAGCGTGGTGAGGCGCTACGCGAAATACCGGGATGCAGACAGGGAAGAACTGGTTCAAAACGTCTACCTGGCGCTCGTTACGGCATTGAAGACGTATGATGCCCAGTACCCCTTGTCGAGATTCGTTTGTGTTGTTACGGAGCGCGTCTGCACCGATCAGTACCGCATGACCCATGCGGCCAAACGGTCGGGCAAGAAAGTCCCGCTCGATCCTTACGGCGAATCCTCGGAGGGCGCCGAGGTCCTTGCATCCGCCATGGACGACCAGGAGACCAGACTGTCGAGATCACAGGACAAGAAGTTCTTGAGCGAGGCCCTGTCGGAGTTGGGCGAAAAATGCCGTGAACTGCTGAAGCTGCGCTTTTATGAAGAGTTTCCGCTCACTGAGATTGCCCAACGTTGGAAGGTGAAGGCCAATACTCTGGCCGTTCAGACGAGGCGTTGCCTGGACCAATTGAGAGACCGGTACCAGGAACTGACTCAGGAAGGACCGGACCGATGAAACACACGAATGATCCGGAGTCGCTGGAACGCTTTCGCGGTCTCCAAGTCCTCTATGTGGAGGATCTGCTCAACTCCCGGGAGAAGTCCGAGTTTGAAGAACACGTTCGGTCATGCCCTCGATGCACCCGCGAAATTGAGGACTTGAAATCATGGTACACTCGCCTGACAACGGACAAGGATGTCTTTTGTCCGGAACCCTGGGAACTGTACGAACACATTCGGAGGGATGACGGTTCCAAGGGGCATGTGACAAGCCACGGCGAATCATGTCCGCTATGCGGGGAAGTGGTGGGCGCCCTGCGGTCCTCTCCTGCCGAAACACGTGTGCCGGACGAGCTGTGGGCGAAAATGGAGCCTCTCCTTCCGCAAAGGGTTCCCGCTCGATCAAGCACCCGGCTTGCACTGTGGCTGGACGGCTTTCTTCAAATGGCGGCGGACACGTTCAGGTCTCCTGCATTGGCATTCGGGACCGTGGCCGCGGTTGCCCTCTTGGTAGTGATCACGTACACGCATTTGTATCGGCCGGGGATTCCCGACTTGATCCCCATGCTAAGCTCAACACCGTGGGGCCTCGGTCTAAACATGATGGGCGAGGCACGGCCACGACTGGCGGTGGTCCCATTTTTCAGGACATCGGGGAAGGCGCCCAATCAAGCTCAAGTGGACGGTCTGTTCCGTGCAATGTCTCCCCCAAAGGAGGCGACGGAGCGCTTCGAAATCATCGAACCCGCGCAATTGAAGGCGGAGGCCGCTGCAGGAACGGTGCGCCTCGCCGACAGATCCGACATGCTCAAGGATTTGGCCTCAAATCTTGAGGTGTCGCTCGTTGCGCTTCTGACTATTTCACAAACCGCTGACGGCTTTACCATCGAAGCACAACTGATCGACGCGGAAACAGGCAAAGTGAGACGAGCAGAGACTTCCCGAACCGCAACCGGCCAGTTGGGCTCGGGACTCAGGGGTGTCCTGACTTCCCTCTTGTCTGAACATAACCCAAGAGCATCCGATCCCGCGCCACGCTGACAATGTGCAACACGGGAAATCATGCGGGTGGGGGGAATGCATGAACGCCGATCCAAGCACCCTTGAGATGGAAAGACATCAGCAGAGTTACGAGGAGCCGGCATGACGATCAACAAGTTCTTCCAATGGACACCACCGCCAAGGCATCGGCGAAAGTTCCGGGGCCGGCGCCGTCACTTCGGATCAGTCTTACAAAAGGCACGGGCCTTTTCGGTAGACCTGGATGAGTCTGATTGGTTCGAATTTTGGCATTACCACGCGGACTGGAAGGGACGCGGCAATCGTGGGTGGCGCAGCCGCCGGCATTACTTGCAGGCACTTTGCACAGTTTTTCAAACTACCGTTGCTGCTGCTTCGCTTCTCCGAAAACCCCATCAGGTGTGGTTGACTCTCCATGAGAAAGACTCAGGCCAAGATGCCGTGTACGTGCACACGCCCAATCCAAACAGGCCGAGCTTTCCATGCAAGCTTCAAGGTGCTGAGTGGGGCCAACGTGAACTGGAAGCCATTCTGCAGACGTACCTGACTGCATTGCCAATCCGGGTGGGAACGGTTGAGGATGAGGACGGCCGAGTGTATTTCGCCTATGCCGTCGGGCGCGGTGAGCCTCCGGAGTTGGCGGCTGATGCGGCTCCGGCAGGTGGGAATGTGTTCAAGGCCGTCGTGAAGCTGAGACCTCTTGAAGGGGCTGCCGACTTGCCGGGGACTCAATCCTTTATTCAGTCAAAATGCTTCATCCCGGCTGTGACTGAAGAGTCTGCAATGGAGCGTCTGCGTCGGAGACTTGCCGTGGATAGGCTGGACCTTCTGGAGATTGAATCATTGGCTGAATATGCAAGTTCACTGTGGGATAACGACAGGCCGGGCGTCGATCAGGCTCTTGAGTCGGATGAGGTGATATACGGCGATTTCCCGCTTTGGGGGAAGTATAGTTACGTGCCGGTGCCAAGATCGGGCGACCGGACCGCCTTGTGACGAGGTGGGGTCGGATCTTCCCTTTTCTCATGTGAAGCCGGCATTCAGACATCGTCACTTGCCGTTGATCGCCTCGGCGCAACCGCTTTTCGTTTGTTGCATTGACTATTCGCAAGGAGTAGTTCCGGAGTTCCGGGTACACCATGCTCAATGGCTTTCGGCGTCCTTCGGCAGTCACCGATTGGGAGGGATTTCTGCGCTCCGTGGACGTCGGTCCCATGAACAAGGTACGACGGGCAACCCGGACGGGGCGCCCCGCGGGTGACGAATCCTTTGTAACCACCGTTGAAAGGCTTACGGGCCGTGACCTGAGCAAGGGACCACCAGGGAGGCCTCGAAAGCGCCCAATGTGAGAAACACTATTATGTCCCCCGAATTCCCGCAATCGTAATCACTTCCCAAGAAGCTGATTTTTCTTGTTGAATTCCGCAACTGCTTGAAGTAACCTTAGATCTCCGGTGAGGCTTTCACGGAGAATCATTCCTTGTGGCTGGGGGCGCCTTAGAGCTCCGAAACTTATTCCGGCGAGGTTAGGGGAGGTCCGGTTCCGTTCAAGGCAACACGGTCTCGACGGTGGAGCTTACCCTGCGGATGGATCCCGGAAACCCGCGTCAGAGCACATTGCGTCCCGTGGAGGAGATGAAGCCGTGACAAAAACACGGATAGTGGTTGTTGAGGACGACATCTTGATCCGGAAGGCCCAATGCGATCGCCTGACCTTACTGGGTTACGACGTGGCGGGCACGGCATCCACCGGTGAAGAGGCAGTGGAAATAGCTTCGCACCTCAAGCCCGATCTCGTACTCATGGACATCCGGCTGGCAGGCCCGATGGACGGGATACAAGCCGCCACTCTCATCCGGTCGCGGTTGGACGTGCCCATCGTGTATGTGACCGCTTACGCGGATGAAGCGACCCTTGAGCGGGCCAAGCCCACACAACCTTTCGGATACCTAGTGAAACCCTATGGTGAACGGGAATTGCGAAGCACCATAGAGATGGCTCTGTACAAAGACAAGACGGAAAGGCGGCTGCGGGAGAGCGAAGAGCAGTTGAAGGACTTTCTGGATCATGCCAACGACCTTATACAGATCGTTGATACCCGAGGCCGACTGCTCTATACGAACCAGGGTTGGCGTGCGGCACTTGGATACTCGGAGGACGACATCCCGGGTATTTCCTTCTTCGACGTTGTTCACCCGGACAGCCTGTCCTACAGCAGGCGTGTCCTCGATCGGGTAATCTCCGGAGAGACGATTTCCAATGCCGAGATGGTCTTCGTGACCAAACAAGGCACTTCCATCTCGGTGGAAGGCAATGTCAACTGCCGCCGCAAGAATGGCGAGCCGGTGAGCGTCAGGGGAATCTTCCGCGACATTTCGGACAGAAAGGCGTGGGAGGCCGAGATCATCAGAGCCAGGGATGAATGGGAACGGACCTTCGACGCGGTTCCGGACCTGGTAATGATACTGGACGACCAGCACCGGATTCTCAGGGTGAACGCCGCAACGACTCGAAGGTTGGGGCTGACCAAGGAAGACGCGCTGGGAAGGTACTGCCATGAAATCTTTCATGGTACGGATAAGCCTCCCGGTTTCTGTCCTCATCAGAAGCTCCTCGCAAACGGGATCGACCACGAGGCGGAACTCTTTGAACCAAGACTGGGCAGTGCGTTTCAAGTAACCTTGTCTCCGCTTTACGATGCAGAGGGAAGATTGTGCGGCGCCGTCCACGTGGCCAGAGACATCACGACGCGCAAACGGCAGGAGGAGCGCCAGCAGCAACTTGTCGAAGAGATCAAACAGTTTGCCTACATTGTGTCGCATGACCTGCGGGCACCATTGGCGAACGTAAAGGGCTTCACCAGGGAGCTTGTGGAATCGCTGGCAGCCGTTGAGTCGAGGATCAGAGAGGTCTCGGATTCGATTCCGGACGAGACGGGCATGGAGATCCTGCGGCTGGTGGACGACGACATTCCCGAAGCCCTCCATTTCATAGACTCTTCAGTTTCCCGAATGAACAGGCTGGTTGCCGGGATCTTGCAGCTGTCGCGCATCGGGTACAACGAACTCCACATGGAACGGTTGAACATGAACGAACTTGTTGCGGAAACGTTCAAATCGTTCAGCCACGAGATACACAGCAGAGGAATAGAGGTCAAGATAGCGGATCTTCCCGACGTGACCGCGGATTCCGCCTCAATGGAGCAGATCCTCTCCAACCTGGTGAGCAACTCGGTCAAGTACCTCGATCCCGAACGTACCGGCAGAATCGAAGTAACGGGCTCCGTGGCGGGAAACGAGACGGTTTTCAGAATCGAGGACAATGGAGTGGGGGTGGACGAGTCGGATCAAGAACGTATCTTCGACCTGTTTAGACGGGCCGGGAGAACCGATGTGCCCGGCGAGGGCATGGGCCTCACCTACGTCAGAACGCTCGTGCGGAGGCACGGGGGAAGCATTTGGTGCGAATCGGAACCCGGTGTGGGATCCACGTTTATTTTCACTGTTCCACATCCCGGGGACTCCGCGGGTTAGGG
>JAZDHD010000127.1:0-9138 GCA_043806215.1 Pseudomonadota bacterium
AAAAAGCCGAGGGCTGCGATGACGGAAATCACCAATCACCACGACCTGTTCTTCAAGAAGGTCTTTTCCCGGCCTGATGCGGCGGAAACCTTCGTGTTGAACTTCCTTCCCCCAAACGTGACGGGACACCTGCAACCCAATTCGTTTCGGCCGAGCAAAGGCTCGTTCGTGGATGAGCGGCTGAAGGAGCACTTTTCGGATTTGCTCTACACGGTGGACTTGAAGAACGGGAAAGAGGCTTATGTCTACCTCCTGTTCGAGCACAAGAGCGACCGCGATCTTAAGGTGGCGTATCAGCTCTTGCGGTATTTGACCCGGCTTTGGGACGAGACTTCAAAGTGCGGTGTCGAGCCCGTGCGACCGGTCATCCCGATTGTCTTATATCACGGAACGAAGAAATGGACGGTTTCCACCGAGTTCGCTGCCTTGTACGACCCCCCGGACAACCTTCTGCCGGGCCTCTTGAACTTCAGGTATTATCTGTGCGACCTGTCGGGCTACAGTGACGATGAGATCAAAATGCGCTGCCTGGCCGCCGCGACCCTTGCAGTGGCCCTGCTTCTGATGAAGAACTTTTTCAGGCCCGATCTGTCGAAGCGGTTGAAGGAGTATTTTGGACTAATCGACAATATGGATCAACAAACGGCTCTGCAATTCATGGAAGCGGTTTTTCAATATCTGGGGGCCGCAAGGGAAAGGGTGAGGCCGGAGGACGTGGGGCAAGCACTTAAGGATTCACTCGGTAAGAAGGGAGAGATTTACATGTACAGCCTTGCAGACAAATGGATCGACGAAGGTGTCGAAAAGGGAATGCAGAAGGGAATGCAACAGGGAATGCTGAGGGGAGTCGTTTCCCTGACGATTCGGCTACTCCGCCGCCGGTTCGGTGAGTTGGACGAGTCCACGCAAGAGCGTATTCAACAGTTGCCGTTGGAAGAGTTGGAACGCCTGGGTGAAGACCTCCTGGATTTCCCGGACAAGTCCGCACTCGAGGATTGGCTGGATAGAGCAGCCCATTAGGGGGAATCAAAAGAGATTGAGCCGCCAAGACTCGAAGGCACCAAGAAGACTATATTTTCCGGAAGTTAATCCGCAGACGGCGCAGATGCCGGCAGATGGAAAGCGAGGCAAGAGCGGAGAATCAAGGCGAAAACCAACCGCCAAGACACCAGGGTAAGACAAGAATCACAGCCCAGGTCGAACCGGAGGGAATCGGGGGACATAATGCTGTTCCGTCTTCCGCAGAACGCGACAGATGCGGTTTATCCCGCATGAGCGGGATTCACCACATCCTACGCTGCGGATATGCCAGGGGTACGTGCTTATCCCGGATGCGGTGAGCGAAGCGAACCGCATCAATTGCGAAACGGCATGCTCGACGGTGCCGAAAAAATGTCACAATGCCTGTCCCACTGAAGAGGGTGCCTCCCGGAGCACGGGCAATCAAGGGAATTCCGGGTACACCAGGGGGTAGGAGGAGTATAGAATGGGATATGGCACGGATTGCACATCGGAGCCGGGTCTTGTTTCTTGAATCATGTCGGAGTGCCGCATTCCGACTACTTTGGATGTCGTTGATTCAAGAGGCAAGTACGAACCCCTGAGACTCCTTGTTCCGGCACTCCCGTTCGTGTTATTATCTGAGTAGGAGGTAGTCCGTGGTCCACGTTTGGCAATTTCAAGACGTCGAGGACAGGTTCGGCGAGGTTGTTGATGCAGCGCTGTCCGAAGGGCCACAGGTTATCGCCAAGAGCGGTGCGGAAACCGCCATTGTGTTGTCCTACGCAGACTACCGTAAGTTGCTCGCCTCTCGGAGAAAGCTCTCGGACTTTTTTCAAGAATCCCCGCTCGTCGGCGTTGAACTGGATCTCACTCGAGATCCAAGTCCGGTCCGAAATAGCTTTACCCCATGAGATACCTTCTCGATACCAACGTTATTTCCGAACTGGTCTCCAAGCGGCCAAACGCAGGTGTAATCCAGTGGATTGATGGTGTAGACCCCGAGAATATCCATTCGTTTGTCATCGGGTGGAGATCTTCAAGCGTTATCCTCACTCAGTCCTTGATGTCATGATAGCTGATGAACGTCGGCGTATCCGGCGCATGACCCCGTAACGCACGTCTGTTCTTGCACCGCATCGGCCACTGAACCCCCATGCAGCCGGCAAGAAACAATTCGACTGCGAAAACCACTGGGTGCCAAGTGCTCGCCCGCCGTTGCCGGAACACTGCGACGAGCCTTGCGAACTCCACCCTTTCGACGTATTCTGGTCAAGACTACGTCAAAGCGGAGGACGGCGCATGAGGTTCTATTCATTTCAGATCGTGATTGAAAAGGAACCGGAAGACGAAGGGTATTTCGCCTACAGCCCGACGATTCCAGGCTGCTTCAGTAACGGGAGAACCATCGAGGACACAAAACGCAACATCCGTGAAGCCATTGAGCAGCACTTGGCCTCACTGCTGGAACACTCTCAGATGGTGCCTCAACATGAGCGACTCGTTCACGTGGAAGAGCTCAGCATTGGGGTGCCATAATGAGCCGGATGCCACAAGTTACCGCACGGGAACTGATCAAGTTCCTCAAAGCCAAAGGCTTCGTATCGGGGCCAGGCTTAATGTATTGCTATTTGAGCGTATGGTGGGCTCATGGCACGGAGAGCACGCATTCACTGTCCAGGCGCCGTCTCGGTTGGGAAAAGGGGTCAAGCGATCCGATGTTCACATCCCTGCACTGTGTTTAACGAGCAACCACGCCGATTGGATACGAGGTGGGTGCGGTAGAGGAGCCGGCAAGAATACACTTATGTCAAGCCTGAATCGTGCCTTTTGATGGGTGACCCCGACGGCCGACACGAGGACAATGGTGATCGCGGACGTTTGCGTCACCCCGGCCAATTTCCTTCTTGAACCGTGACGACGAATATGGGACCCTGTTGTCGGGACGCGGCGCCACATGGTATCGGGTGAGGCATTGCCGGAAAAACGTTTCCCAGGAGAGCCGCACTCCAAGGACAGAGAAAAGGAGTATTCCGTATGAAGACCGTTGCAGCCAATGATTTCTACGAACTCGCAGTCGATGTCTCGAAAAATCGTATGTACATGACTCTCAAGGGACAATGGATAAAGGAGTCGGATGTGTCCAACTGGCTGGATGATTTGACGTCGGCTACGGGTCTTATGAGTCCGGGATGGGGGTGTCTCGTCGATTCGAGGAACCACGGGGGTATGCTGCTTTCCGACCATTTTGCAGCCGGCCAGAAGATGGCCTTGGATCACAAGATAGGTAAGGTCGCAAGAGTGTATACGAGGGAGTCGTTCGCTAAGCTGCAAATCGAGGAGGTTGGCGCCGGAACCGGCTTCAACAAGTACGCACGCGTATTTGCGACCGTCGAAGAAGCCGAGGCATGGCTGGACCAAGAGGGGTAAGCGGTTCAATGCCCGATTAAAGTCATGAGACCGGTTCCCAATGCGCTTCACGGAAAGACAGGACGTGACCCCGACTCTCCCTGCGGCTTTAAGAGACAAATCTAAAGGTAAGGCATAGTTGTGGCCCGTTATATCGAATGTGGAACGGCAACGGCGTCGGAGGGCGGCTCGCTGGAAATGGGGCGTCGTGCCGCTCATGAAGCGCTGTCCCGGTTGAAACAATTCGAGCCTTCACTGGCGCTGGTTTTCGTATCGGCCGAACTCGATGTGGGTGAAGTGAATAGAGGGGTAGCGGACATCCTCAACGGGTGTCCGACCATAGGGACGAGCACTGCCGGCGAGATCTACAACGGGTCTTCCACAAACGGCGTAGTCGTCGTTGTAATCGCCGGCAGGCACCTCCGGGTTCGAGTCGGCATGGGACGCAATGTCGGTGCGGATTACCGGGAATCGATCCGTCAAGCACTCGGTCAGGCCGATGTGCTGGACTATTTCGATTCCGGCCATCCCTTTTACCATACAATGGCCATTTCATCCCCCGGCATACCGGGTGTCTCAAGCGCGTTAATGATAGTGTTTTCGCCCGGTGCCACCAAGAGCCGGCCGTCGCTGAGCCACGATATCCACACCTACCTCCGGCGGTACTCGGCCAACCGCATCCCTATCTTCGGCGGGAGTTCCGGAGACAATCTCAAGTTTGAATCCAACCGGCAAATCGTGAACGATGTTTGCGCCTCCGATTCGGTCGCCGTTGCCTTTATCGAGTCTCAGGTTCTGTTCGGCCTGGGACTTGCTCACGGATTCTCTCCCACCACGAAGGGGGCTTTGGTCACTAGTGCTTCGGGCCACATCGTCCACGAACTCGACGGCCGACCTGCCGCCGAAGTGCTGGCAGAGATTCTCGGGATGCCGCGGGAGCAGCTTGGCACGCAGACCGTCTGGTTCAGCCGGTTTCCCTTTGGTTCGACCGATGTCTACGGGAACTCGATTATCCAGGTCCCCGAGCGCATACTGGATGACGGCTCCGTACAGTTCGGTCCTTTGATGAAACCTCATCAGGTTATTACCTTGATGAACGGCACCGAGAGCGAGATAGCGCAGGCGGGCTTGACGGCATACAAGAAGGCCGTCCGTCAGGCCGGCCTCGGAAGACCGGCCCTGGCCCTCATGTGCTCGTGCGCTTTGCGCAAGCGGCTTATGACGAGTGAGCAACAAGAGCTCGATCCAATACGGCGGTATACGGGCGTCCCACTGTGCGGATTCTATACGTTCGGCGAGAAAGGCCTGTCGGATGACGGTCTCCCGGTGTACTGCAATCAATCGGTGTCCATGCTTGTATTCTCCGATGAACTCAACCCCGTGGCGACACTTGTGAGCAAGGGAACGACGGCTTATGAAGAGTTTTCATGGAGACTGCGCAAGAAGGAAGACCAGCTCAACGCGGTCGCCCGGATCAATCGGGTAATCCAGGCGGCTTCCGGCAAGACGCAACTGCTCCGGCTCCTCGTGGATGAATTGGCCGAGGTGCTGCCTTGGGCGGATGTCGCGTTCTATCTCCCCGGTGATTCATCCGTGAGACGCCGCCCGTCATGCGCATCTTCCGGACAGGAATTTCCGGATGTCGTCACAGGCCAAGAAAACCCGGACGGATTCCTTCCGGTTCCATTGGAATATGCCGGGAGATCGTTGGGGCTCATGGTCCTTAAGGTGCGGCGGGACGCCTCACCGGAAGAGGATGATTTCGACACGGTGAATACCCTTGCCCAGATTGCCGCCGGCGGCCTCTATAGACTGGAGTTGGACGACCGGCTGGATCTGAAGCTCCGGCACCTCGAGATATCGAACCAACTCGGTAAGGAACTCGCCAAGGCGGTTTCATCCGTTTCCCCCACTCAACACATGCTGGCGTACCTCAGGAAGGTTTTGAACGCGACATCAGGCACTCTCTGGTTGATTGACGAAAGCAGCCGAATCCTGGTGAAGGAGGCTTTCGACTCGGAGCCGGGACGCGGCCCCGATCTCCTGGCGGCCGCGAACGACGAGATAATCGCCAAATGGCAAGTCCGGAATAGTCAAGCTCTCCACTGGAGTCCCTCACAGGGGACATGTATGATAGGCCTCATTGTCCCGTTCCCGTTCAGCTTCGTAACCATTCCGGTGCACTACAAGGGTAAAGTCAGAGGTATTCTCAACCTTTACTCCGCGGGCCGGCATGAAGGCCTTCTGGCGCCGGAACAGGTCCGGGAGACTTTGGATCTCTTGGCGAACCTTTCCGCGCAGATTGCGGTTTTCCTCGAGAATCTGTCGCTTCAGAAGCATTCAACGCTGTACAGAGAAGTCCATCACCGCATAAAGAACAATCTTCATAACATTGCCGGACTCTTACGCATGCAGTCACGGAGACTGGACAGGGTGTCCCCCGAGCAGGCGCTTGACGACAGCATTGCACGGATAATCAGTATCGCCAAGGTCCATGAGACTCTTTCCCAAGGGGATCTCGGCATGATCGATCTCGGACGCCTCGCAGGCAGAATCGGCACACTCTCCGCGACCGACGCTCCCACAAGTCCGGTGGTGTCGATCGATGTATCCGGTTCCCGCATTCTCGCGCCTTCCAAGGAAGCTACGTCCGTTGCATTGATCATAAACGAGTTGGTGCGCAACGCGGTCCAACACGGGAGGAGCTTGACCGGGGACTGCAAAATCTCGATTCGATTGACTCTGGCCGGGGGACTGGTAAGCTTGAGCGTCGAGGATGACGGGCCCGGGCTCCCAAAGGGTTTCGATCCGAAACGGGACGGGAACCTTGGGCTGTCCATAGTGAGCGCCCTGGCCGAGGAAGATCTCAAGGGGAAATTCGCCATCGGAGGATCCCGAGGCACAAAGGCCGAGGTGTGTTTTCCGTTGCCGACAGGACATCAGATCTAGTGAGGTGCGGATCATGAGCTTCCGAGTTGTTCTGGCCGACGATGAAACACTTGCCCGCAGCGATTTGAAGGAAATGCTGGCAGAGATGGGGCACAAAGTAGTCGGTGCGGCGGCCGACGGCGTTGAGGCTCTTCACCTCATCGGAACGACGGACCCGGATCTGGTCCTGCTGGACATCAAAATGCCGGGATTGGACGGCATAGAAGTTGCCGGCAAGATAGGCTCGAGATGCCCTGCAATAATCCTCACGGCGTACTCGGAACGGAATCTTCTTGAACGCGCACGAGATGCCGGAGTCATGGCGTACGTGACAAAGCCCTTCCGCAAGGCGGATCTGGCTGCCGCGATAGAACTCGCGGTCAGCAACTTTCTCAGGCAATCGACGCTTCGGGAACGCGTTGACCGCCTGAAGGACCAATTGGAGACACGCAAACTCGTGGAAAAGGCGAAAGGCCTGCTCATGAACGCGGAGAATCTGACCGAAGCCCAGGCGCACCAACGGCTTCTCGGGATCAGCATGTCGAAGAACCAGCCCTTGAAAAAGGTGGCCAAGGCCACCATCCTGATGTTCGAATAGTCCCCGGAGCGCGCACTACTTTTTTCTTGACATTTGGTTTCGGATAGGTTTGCATTAGATCAACAATCTAAAGCAAGAGGTAATGGGGCCTCTTTTGCCTGAAGAAGGGCAGAGGAGGCCCTTTTCTTGTGTACGGCACCATCGGCCGGGGGGCGGTCCCGGCGAGAAAAGGAGACGAGGATGGAAGCAGTGAAGATGCTTATTGGCGGCAAATGGGTGCAAGCGAGTTCCGGAGAAACATTCGCGGATCTCAACCCGGCTTCGGGGGAGGTCTACGCCCAAGTCCCCAAGGCAAACGAGAAGGATGCAGACAGCGCACTGCAAGCGGCATTCGAGGCAAGGCCGGTCTGGGCGAACACCCCTCCCGGCCAACGCGCTGCAATCCTGTACAAGGCGTCAGAATTACTCGCGGCCCGGACTGAAGAATTCGCGCAAACCCTCATCCATGAGGGTGGAGCCATCTTCAAAAAGGCGATGTTCGAGACCATGTACACGGTGGACCTGCTGCGCACCGCGGCCGAGGATTGCCGCCGCCTCTTGGGGGAGACCTTTCCGTCGGACACCAACAAGCTGTCCATGACTCTGTACAAACCTTTGGGAACCGTGGTTGCCATCAGCCCGTGGAACTTTCCGTTGCTCCTGTCCGTCAACAAGGTGGCGTACGGGTTGGCCGCGGGTAATACCGTGGTGCTCAAGCCCGCCAGCGAGACGCCGGTTATCGGCCTGAAGATCGGCGACCTGCTGACCGCGGCCGGGCTGCCGCCCGGAGTGCTCAATGTGATAACCGGTCCCGGAGGGGTTCTTGGCGACTACCTGGTGCAGGACGACAGAACCTCGCTGGTGACGCTCACCGGGGAAACGAAGACGGGCCGACTGGTCGCTCAGAAGGCCGCGGCAAAACTCAAGAAGTACACACTGGAACTCGGAGGAAAAGATCCGCTTGTGATCTGTGATGATGCGGATTTGACCAACGCGGTGGATGCGGCTGCGTTTGGAGCCTTTATGCATCAAGGTCAGATTTGCATGTCCGTCGAGCGTGTGATAGTGCAGGAGAGCATTGCAGAGGAGTTCGGGAAACGCCTGGCGGCCAAGGCCGAAAGCCTGCCCATCGGAGACCCGGCCAACCCTGAAACAGTGGTAGGCCCCATGATCAATGATCAGCAGGTCCGGGTAGTGCACAGTCAGGTTCTGGAAGCCCAGGAGAAAGGTGCCACGGTGTTGACCGGCGGCACCTTTGAGGGTAGGGTCTATAAGCCTACGGTGCTCACCGGAGTGACCCGGGACATGAAGATCTTCCGCGAGGAGACCTTCGGGCCGACAGCCCCGATCATCACGTTCCGAACCGATGAGGAAGCACTGGAAATCGCAAATGATTGTGAATACGGGCTCTCTTCGGGCGTACTTACCAATGACTTGCAGCGGGCACTCTACTTCGCGGAGAACCTCGAAAGCGGAATGGTTCACGTGAACGACTCATCCGTATACGATGAGCCTTATTGTCCCTTTGGAGGCTGCAAGCAGAGCGGAGTGGGAAGAGAAGGCGGACGACACTCCATGGAGGAGATGAGTGAAATTCGGTGGGTGACCATACAAAAGGGGCACCGACATTACCCGTTCTAGCACATCGGTGCGTAATTCGCTTCATGTTTCCAAGGGCGACAACTCCGTTTGCTCCCTCGCCCCTCTGGGAGAGGGTTGGGGTGAGGGCATATATGAATCGCCATACTAGGTCCGGCACAGTGGACCATAAACCGGAAAGGAGACAACCATGTCAAAAGAGATCATTCTGTACAATCTTAAGGATTCCGTGACCGATGAGGAGTACAAGAAATACTGTGAGGAGAAAAAGGGCCCGTTCCTCCAGAGTCTGCCGTCGTGCAAGAGCTTCACGTTGGTGAAGATCGTTGCATCCAAGAAAGGGGAAATCCCCTATAAATATGTGGGCATCCTCGATGCCACGAGCACTGCGGATTGGCAGAAGGATACCCAGTCGGAAGATTTTCAGAAGTTCCTCCAGGAATGGGTGCCCAAAGTCAAAGAGGATTTTCAAATTCTCATGGGCGAAGAAGTTTTCGGAAAGTAAGTCTACTTACTGTGATCATTACGTTTCGTGCTGCGTTTCACAAACACGATGCTGCATTCTTCATTACGCGCGGCAGCTTCCCGTCGCGCAACTTCTCAATAAGTCCGGGCCATTTCCCCCC
>JAZDHD010000128.1:0-3421 GCA_043806215.1 Pseudomonadota bacterium
TTACACGATGAACTTCTTTTGGGGACGGTTGGACGCGTGGATTTCGGCACTCTGCATTGTTGTGCTTGCCGCATCCGTCTTCTATTTCCGGTTTTGGTGCAGGTACCTGTGCCCGGCCGGCGCGTTCCTCGCTCTCGCCAACAAGATCACGTTACTCAGGAAATACGCCCCCAAGCCTGTTCCCGGACGTTGTGACCTCGGCGTGAAACATGCCATGGACGTGGATTGCATCCGATGTCACCGCTGTCTGCATTAGGCGGGCCCAATGTGCGGCTCCCAAGGTAGGACGATCATGAAAGCATCCCCGTTTGATAGGGTTCCGCAACGGCATCGGGACTTTCTGCTGGTAGGGCTGATCCTATTGTGTATCCTGCAGGCGTTGTGCGCGGTGCATTCGGGTCTTGTCCATAGCGAGTCGGTCATGAACCGCGGGGGGGCGCGCTCAGTGGATGCAGCGGTAATCAAGAATCAGATTCTTGACGGCAGTCTGTCGCCCCGCAAGGCCCTGTACTACCGCATGGTGCCTCGGTAGGCCGTCCGGAGGCGCGTCGGTCCGTCCGTTCCCTCCCATATCTCCCCCCAATTGCCCCACTTATTTCAGGATACTTCCGGTTCTGTCCTTAGAAAAAAGGTCTGCAAACGACCTGGACTCTGGATCTGAGGCTATTAATATATTACAATAGCTTTGAACAGATCCCCCGTTCCCCGCGCCGTCGACGGAGGCCCCGCCTTCCGTTGATGGTCAAAAGGAATGAACCGTGTCCCCCCGCATGCTCGATGGGGGACGGAAAGAAAGCCGTGAAAGGAGAGTTACATGGGCAAGAGAATGCTCACCATGATGTGGGTGGGTGCCTTAGCCGCGTCCGCCGTGGTGATGTCACAGGTGGTGGGCGCGGATTCGCAACGGAGGCTTCCGTCGAAGTCCGACCAGAGTTGTCTGAAATGCCACGAGTACGACAAGCAAGACAACATCCTGGCCGGAAAGCTCAAGAGCGTGTCGAGGAAGGCCAAGACCATCGGGCTGCAGGTCGGAAAAGACGTGGAACTGGTTCACTTCGACGACGCCACGAAGCTCGAGAACGCGCCGGCCTTCAACAAGATCCCCACTGAGGAGTCCGTCAAGATCGTTTACATCGAGAAGGACGGAAAGTACCTCGCCACGGAGGTGGTGGTCAAAAAGGGCATCGAGGTCCCCAAGGATCAGCTCATCACGGCCGAAGATCTGGCAAAACTGGTGGCTCTCGGTCCCGAGAAGGGGAAATACGCGCTGCTGGACAGCCGGCCGGCCGCCAATTATGACCAGGGGCACATTCCAACGGCCAAGAAGATGCCCTTCTTCATGTTCGACAAGCTCAAGGACAAGGTGCTTCCCGAGGACAAGTCCGTTCTTCAGGTTTACTACTGCAGTGGATTCTCCTGAGTGCTCAGTCCGTTAGCCGCCAGGAAGGCGGAAAAGCTGGGCTACAACAACGTGCGGGTTTTTCATGCAGGCCTGCCCGCGTGGAAGAAGGGCGGCAATGTTGTCGTTTCCGAAACGGACGGTCTCAAACATCTCAACGAGATGGATGCGTCCTACATACTCATCGATCTCAGACCGGGCGGAGACATTGAGAAAGGACATATCCCCAAAGCGGTTGCCGCGGCGAACGGCGATGTCGCGCCGCTGAAGAGCCGATTCCCCAAGTACAAGAAGGCCGAAATCATCCTCTACAACCAGAACGGCGACGTGGATTCCGCCGCCAAGGCATACAAGGAGATAACCGGTTGGGGCTACACGATGGTGAGCATCCTATCGGGCGGACTGGATGCTTGGCAAAACGCGGGCAACAAGCTTGCCGCGGGACCGGCCGAATCCAACATCACGTATGTCCGGAAGCTCCTGCCGGGTGAATTGGATGTGGAAGAGTTCAAAGCGTTGGCGGTAAAGCCCGGAGGGGATGCGTTCATTCTCGATGTTCGCAACACCAAGGAAACCCTCGAAGGCACTATCCCGAACGCAAAGGCCATTCCTCTCGAGGAACTCGAACTACGGTTGTCCGATCTCCCAAAAGACAAGACCATCATTATCCACTGCAGCACGGGGCTTAGGGCCGAGATGGCTCACAATGTGCTCAAGAAGGCGGGTTTGAAGTCCAAGTATGTGAATGCCAACGTGGAATTCGACAAAGAGAAGAAGGGGGAGTACACGATCGGCGACTGATCGGATGAAAAGCCATTGTAAGCTCCGGCGGGGGGAGACTCGACTCCCCTCCCGCTCCCCCCCGCGTCCCGACTTGTAAAACCTCGGTGGAGATGATACCCTTTTTGCGAGATTTCACCATAATTTGCGAAGATTATAGGAAACGGCACGAGTGATTGACGCCGCGGCAAACCTTGAATTACGAAAAGGGGATTGAACGATGGGTATCTGGGATTTGGTCAAGGGCGAACTGATCGATGTCATAGAATGGCTCGACGACACGGGGGACACACTGGTGTGGCGGTTCCCGGACCAGGACCACGAGATCAAGAACGGAGCCAAACTCACCGTCAGAGAGGGGCAAGCGGCAGTCTTCATCAATGAGGGGCAGGTGGCCGACGTGTTCCAACCGGGGCTGTACAGCCTCACCACTCAGAACCTCCCCGTGCTGACCACGTTGCGGTCCTGGAAATACGGCTTCGAATCCCCGTTCAAGGCGGAAGTGTACTTCGTGAGCATGCGGAATTTTCTCGACCTCAAGTGGGGTACGCAAAACCCGATCATGATGAGAGACCGGGATCTAGAGGTGGTCCGGCTGCGGGCCTTCGGAACCTACGGCATCAGGGTTATCGAGCCGGCGGCTTTCATGAAGGAGGTTGTGGGCACCGACGGGTGCTTCACCACGGAGGAGATCGAGGGACAATTGAGAAGCATGATGGTCTCGGCCTTTACTCACATGCTCGGAGCCGCGGAGATCGCTGCGCTGGACCTCGCGGCCAACTACAGGAGTATCGGCGATAAGGCACGGGCCGACATGGAGGGTGATTTCCGCAAATACGGCCTGTCGCTGACAAGATTCATCATAGAGAATATCTCCGTGCCTCCGGAAGTCGAGAAGATGCTGGACGTGCGGTCCCAAGTGGGGATCGCCGGAGACATGGCCCGGTACACGCAATTCCAGACCGCTCAAGCCATCCCCGAAGCGGCAAAGTCAGGCGGCGCGGGAGAATTCATGGGCATGGGTGCCGGTATTGCCATGGGTCAGAGGATGGCGGGAGCTATGGCGTCAAGCCTCTCCGGAGAGCCTCGGGAAGAGCCGTCACGGCCGTCCCCTTCATCTGCGCAAGCCGGATCGCCCGCTTCGGAAGCCTGTTGCACCAAGTGCGGGAAACCCACGCCCTCCGGGGCACGATTCTGCCCCGAATGTGGAGCGCCTCGGCAAGCGGCTTGTCCTCAGTGCGG
>JAZDHD010000129.1:0-12505 GCA_043806215.1 Pseudomonadota bacterium
TAATCAGTTGGATTCTGCCGCATATAAGGGCTACCAAACGCGACAACCGCAAGGAGACGTTCTACCCTGCCGAACGCTGGGCCAGAGCCCGCATCTTCGGAGAGGAAGTGAACGTGAAACTCCGCCTGCACGTGATTGCAAGACTCCGGGAACGTGGCGTGCAAGCCATGGCGGCGGCACTGCGGCCGGATTGGGAGATGAAAAAGGGCGTCAAGTACGTGTTTGCCTCCACCTGGTCCGAACGGCACGCGGCCCATGCATCGGGCCTCGGGACCTTCGGCCTTTGTGACGGACTGATCACGCCCAAAGGAAAAGCCGTCCGGGCAGGGTCGGTCATCGCCCGCGTCGACATTGCCCCCACGCCAAGACCGTACCAAACACATTACGCCTATTGCCTTTTCCTGACCCAGGGTACGTGCGGAAAATGCATGTCCCGATGCCCGGTGGGGGCAATAACGGAAGCGGGACACGACAAACTCAAGTGTATCGGGCACTTGCATCCCGCAACCGACAACCATGTCGAGACACAATTCGGGTTTAAGGGTTATGGATGCGGGTTTTGTCAAACGGGAGTCCCGTGCGAATCCAGCATTCCCCAAGCCCGTGACGCCGGGGCATTTCGCGGGGGGAGCGTTTCGCAGTTGATCGCCGACTGACTTTTCAGACAGTACCTCGGCTTTCATGGCCACGGTTTTTCCACTTACTGTAACGCATCATTGCAGCCAGTACCAGAACTGCTCTTTCGAGGCACTCAACACTCAGGGCTCGACCACTCCGCTCCAGGCTGTCGATTGTTTCATGTGAGTGGGAACCATAAACCCAAGCCACTATCGGTTTGTCGAATTCCTCGGATAGTTGCCGGATCACTTCCTCGGCGCCGAGATGTTGCTGTTCCGCCTGTGCGAGCCCGAGCGTAATGCAGATTACGCCATCGACGTTGGGATCGCCCAACACATCTCGCAGGGCTCTATCGTAGGCTTTTCGCATACCGTTCTTCATTGCCGCGGGCCAGATATCCATCGGATTGGAGATCGGCATCCAATCAGGCGACAGGCTTTGAATGCCGGCGGTGACGGCAGGCGAGAGACTCGCAGGCTGGAGGCCGTGTCTTTCAATCGCGTCCAAGAGTATTATTCCCCCTGCTCCGGTGAGTGTCACCACTGCGACTCTGGGACCTCTCATTTCCGGGAGTCTGACGAAAGCGCGAACCAAATCGCGTTGTTCTTGCGTATCCCGGACCCGCACCACTCCGGCCTTCCGAAAGGCGCCGGCGATTATCCTATCATCGGCCGCCATCGAGCCGCTGTGCGACGCGGCAGCCCTGGCGCCTTCCTGAGACCGGCCGGTCTTCAACGCCACTATGGGAATTCGACGGCCGACTTTTCCGGCGACTTCCAGAAAACGGCTTCCTTCAGTGATTTCCTCCGCATGGAGGGCTATCACGCGGATTGTGTTTTCATCATCCAGCCATTCGAGAGCGTCCACGATATTTGCATCGCAGGCGTTTCCCACATCTATGCCGATGCCGATGCCTCCGAGAAGTTGCTTAGCCCCGACAAAGAAGACGCCTGATTGACAAATCACCCCGACAGGCGTTTCTTGACGTTCAAGCGGCATAAACGAGGAATTGAACCGGTGAAATGCGTTGTAAACCCCCAGCGTATTGGGACCGATAATGCGGATTCCGAACTTGCGGGCCTCCGTGATCATTTCTCGCTGGAGTTCTTTTCCTCTCTCGTCGGACTCCGCGAAACCCTGGTTGGTGACGACGACGGCTCTGATGGATTTCCTGCCGCATTCCGCCATGATCGAGGGGACGGCTTCTCGAGGAGCTGAAACAACGGCCAGATCAACATCAATCCCGACGTCGGACACGGACGGGGATACCGAAATCCCCCCGATTTCTTTGGCCTGGGGATGGACAATCGCGACTTGTCCCTCGTAGCCCCAGTTCCTGAGATTATCTATAGGATTCAAAGCGCCCGGACCGCTCCTGCGAGGAACGCCGATGAAAACAACGGATCGGGGATTCAGAAAGAGCGATTTCATGGTTCAATTTCCTAAGTCATGATGCTTCCACTACGTATTGCCCATCGTACGGAAACTGGTCGACGCGAAGAGGTTTCTCGAGTGCCTCAACCAGCTCTTTGTGTACTTGAGGTGGGTCAAGATCCTACCTGCTGCCGACATGACGTATCACAGATTGCTCGGAAGCCGCAAGCCTCACAGGCAAAGCCTTGTCGCGATGCCTTGGTTGGGCCCGACCCTGTTGCCTCACCAAAGCCGGTTGACATCGGGCAACCCTCGGGTCATAAAGATACTTGATTGGTTTTTAACGAATACGGGATTTTCAGACGCGGAAAGGACATACTTGATCAAGATCTACATTGATGCAGACGGCTGTCCGGTAAAGGATGAGGTTTTTCGAGTCGCCCTGCGCTATGGGCTAAGGGTCTATGTGGTTTCAAACTCCAGACTGAGAATTCCTCAAGAGCCGCTATTCGAAGCTGTGATCGTCAAAGAAGGATTTGATGCGGCAGATGATTGGATTGTGGAGCATGTTGATGAAAACGATGTCGCCGTGTCGGCCGACATCCCACTTGCCGCACGGTGTCTCGAAAAAGGCGCCCGAACACTGGACCCGAAAGGCCGTGTCTTCACCGAGGACTCCATCGGGTCTGCGCTTGCAAGTAGAGACTTGATGGCCCATCTCCGGGAATTGGGAACCATCACCAAGGGTCCGGCTCCCTTTGAAAAACGGGACCGTTCCCGTTTCCTACGGCACCTCGACGATGTGATCCAGGCCGCTCTCAGAGCCAACAGGAACGCATAATCAATATGATGCGAAGGCCCTTCGGCAACGGCCGGCAGCGGAACCGCCTGCAGTCGGGCCGGCTCGTCATGGGCCCGATAGACGTCACGTTTCATTTCCCGCCGTTGATCTGTGGGCATCGTGTTGCCGACAACAACGCGCAAGGCACTTGCCATGGATAGATATCCCCGACTGAGCTCCAAGCCGCTGCCGAAAAGACTTGCCATTATCCACGAAGACCAGGACGTTCTGGTGGTGGACAAACCGCCGGGCCTTTTGACGATGGGCTCGGATACCGAGAAATCACGGACGGCTTACTTCATCATGACTGATTACGTCCGCAAGGGCTGCGCAAAATCCAAGAAACGCATCTTCATCGTTCACCGGCTGGACATGGATACTTCGGGGGTACTCGTCTTCGCGAAAACCCATAAGGCAAAGATGGCCTTGCAGAGCCGGTGGGACGACACCGAGAAGAAGTATCTCGCAGTGGTTCACGGCCGATGCGAGAAGAAATCGGAGACCATATCCACGTACCTGGCGGAAAACAAGGCTCACCGCGTCTACTCCACATCCGACACGACAAAAGGAAAACTGAGCCGTACAGCGTACACCGTGCTCAAGGAGACAAAGGACTTCACGTTGTTGGAAGTGGATCTCCTGACGGGCAGGAAGAACCAGATTCGCGTACATCTTGCCGATATCGGCCATCCGGTTGTGGGCGACCGGAAGTATGGAAGAGACATTAAGGCCCACCAACGTCTCGCGCTCCATGCCAAGTCGATTTCCTTCAGACACCCCTTTACCGGCGAGCAAGTCGTCTTCGAAGCAAAGGTGCCGGGATATTTTACCAAGCTGGTCGGCGGTTTGAGTCGTATAAGTGCGGACCAAACGTAACCGTTCCATAGGGTTGAACCGGAGAAGTCAAACTACAAGGTCCCTATTGAGCATTATGAGCGAGAGCCGCTCCTCCCAGGCAAGAAGCGGCTCGGAGATACTATGGCATTCGTTCGATTCGGCAGCGCGCCTCACCTGTTCAGCCCGATGAGCCCCGACACCGGTCGACGATTCGACCCCGTATTTCTTATTTTTTTCCCCATCTATCGAAAATACTCCCCTGCCCACTGGGTTGTGTCGTACCTGGAGTCCGCTGCGGCGAATTGTTTCTTGGAAACTTCGATCCGGCTTGCGGTAGTGAAGACTGGGGCTTGGACATTCTCTTCCGGGTCGTAGAAACCCCTTGCAATGCGCTGTTGGCTTCCGCCAAAATCATTCGTTGCGGTATGCTCGGGGCATTCTTCTCAGGAATTGTTACACTCCAACAAGTTGGTCCGATTGTTTCTACGGGGCTGAGTCGCATACTCCGTGCCTCTGAAAGGGTGAAGGTAAGAATGAGAAGTAGGACCGGGACCGTGATCGGTAAATAGCCTTTTGTTGTCATTTGCCACCTTCCGGTGCGTCACCTGTTGATACTCATATAGATGCAGGTGTCCGGTAAAGGGTTCATTGGGGTGTCGGATGATACGGGCTCCGGGACATTCGATTCTCAGTTGTCCGGCCATGGGCCGTTGTTGCTACAGATCAGATCAAGATACAACTTTCGCACTCGGCGGCAAACCCAGGTCTGATGAGGGCTAAGGCCTCCTTCATGGTGGTTTCGATAATTTGCTGTACCAGTTGTTCCGATGTTTCGTATAACACACGCACCTTGTCTCTGACCAGCGAGAGGATTCGGAACAAACGCACGACCGCCGGAAAGCCTAACCATGAGTCCATGAGAAGATATTTGGCAGGAATGAAAAGACCCAGGGCTCGTTTTACCATTGGGACAATCAAGTCCGTTGACTTGGTCATGGCTTCTTGTCGTCGTCCGGCTCCACATGTCCGCCGGTCCATCTCCTTGGTGATTCCCTGAATCCGATTCTTCTTCTTGGTCGAACTCAGCACAGCGTGATCTACGGGAACGTAGCTCGCACCATCGGACCAACCAAGGACGAGCATCCTGAATCCCTTGAGGTAGCGTTTCTTGCTGTGATCGTGAACTCTTGCAAGAAGTTCTACCTTCTTTGAGCGGCTTCGGTCGTATGGTGTGTCGTCGAGAATCAGGACGTCTTCTCTCTTCTCATCGGTCACTGGTTTGAAACAACATTTGATGACCGCATCAGACAAGAATCCAAGGAACCGGCGCCGGTTGTGTCGTGGGACAGAGAGAAATCGATAGACAACATCCATTTTTGTAGAGGCCGTGGGGCTGTTGTGCACACCCGTGTAGACATTACGGCCAACGAAGGCCAACTCAAAGATGGTTCTGAGGATCAGCAGAGGACTGCCGCCACTAACTTTCCTTATCCCGGCCCGACTCAGTAACGTGCCCAACTTGAAACGCTTCATGAACTCGTCGATCCGACCGGCAGGGTCTTGATCATCTCCCTCAAATCGAGTACTTTTCATCATGGGGCGTCCTCCTGTGCCTTTGTTTGTAGCACTTACTTAGATAGCACAGTGGACGCCCCTTCGCGAGCCTATTCCGTTGCTTTCGCTACCTTTTCCTCTCTCCTCTCAACCGCGAAAGGCGAGTTATCAAAAATAGCCAAAATGTCCTGATCTGACACACGTCAGCGCGATAATGCCGGGGGGACCGGTCCGGGAAAACAAGGCGAGGCAGCCCAAGAGCCTGAAAATCCTTGCAGATCAAGCCGAAAAGCGCTAAAGTCCTGGACGAAGTGACGGGAGGTATGGTGCTCATGGCGAGACGGAAGAAGGACGGCCCGGCCAATTCAAAGGCCGGTGCGAACGGAGCAAAACCGGGATTTGAAGAAAAGCTGTGGGCGGTCGGTCGGAGCGGAAGAGATCGAGGACGATGACGGGCCATTCGAGGAGAAGATGAAGCGCCTGACAGAGGCGCTGCGAAAGCAGTCCTCCGAAGCCGCCAAACTTGATCAGGCGATATGGACAAATTTGAGCGAGCTTGGGTATGGGACGGAGGGGAAACTATGATTGAGCCACCCCGTGGCCAAGTAATCATCTACACAGACGGAGCCCTCAGGCTACAGGTCCGGCTCGATGCTCAAACGGTGTGGCTTACTCAGGCAGGCATGGCGGAGTTGTTTCAGACCACGCCGCAGAACATAACCATTCACATCAAGAGCATTTGTGACGATGGAGAGCAGGATGAGGCGGCAACTTGTAAGGATTATTTACAAGTTCGGAATGAAGGAGGGCGACAGGTCAAGAGGACGCTGAGACAGTATAATCTCGATATGATTCTGGCCGTGGGATATCGTGTTCGCTCGCATCGGGGCACCCAATTCCGCCAATGGACCACTGCCCGGCTTAGCGAACTGTTAGTCAAGGGATTCACGCTCGACGACGAGCGCATCAAAGCCGGGCGCACCATAGGACAAGACTATTTTGATGAACTGCTCGAACGCATCCGTGACAACGCCGAGGCGGTGAAATTCTTCCAGCCCAGC
The DNA here is from genome assembly GCA_043806215.1 of Pseudomonadota bacterium. Classification (GTDB taxonomy): domain Bacteria; phylum Desulfobacterota; class Desulfomonilia; order Desulfomonilales; family Desulfomonilaceae; genus JAVHLK01. Next base: position 6,286 of record JAZDHD010000129.1, read on the forward strand.
GTAGTAGTCCTCGACGGCTTTGTGGTTGGCTTTCAGGTCGATAGTCGGCATGGACAGTCACTCCCGTGGTCGAGGTTCGTGGAATCTGCTTCTCAGGAGGAGAGAATACGGCCACCTTCCGGATGCGGCGCATAGGACTCAGAGTGTCCCGTGGAAGAATAGACCATGATCCGTGACAGCTCTACCTCCCACATGGACCCCCTCCAACCGTGCCTTCAATTCAAACACAAAACGAGAGAACATCGATTTGGACCATGACAAAGATGCCATGAGATATTGACCCTCGCCAACTTTGATCCCCCTGGAGAATACGCAGTAGGCCTTTTCATAGTACCATCGGCGGTGAGAAACCGCTTTGCTCTCTTCAGGCACTTGTCTGCTCTGGTTCGAAGGATCGTTGTATGGCATCGTCCGCATGTTCAGAGATCCCTGCGGAGGAATCTCGATACGTGATTCATCTGGTTTAGCTCGAAAATGAAGCTTCTCGGGATTCTTAAATAAGGGAGCTTTGGGGTACTCGGGAAGGGTTGAATCGTCGAGCAATTCGATCTTTCCACTACAATTCGTAGAATCGTCCTCGGCTGAAAGCACGATTCCCCCAGCGTAGTTGAAGATAGCTCCTTCGGGCAATAGTGAATCCAAGATTGCAGATTTGTTACGATCCGCCTTCAACAGTTCAAAAAACACCGTATAGCAATGGAATCTCCGATTCAATTTGGAGATGATTTCTCCTGATTCCGAATTGACCGACACGAACTGATTCACCTCACTGAGTTTTTCAAGAGCGCCCTTTGCATGCTTCTTCGTCAGAGTGGCCTTTACCTCTAAAACGGCCAAGACGTCTTCAGCGGAGATACCCCTGGTTACATCGCCGTCATCGTGGCCCCATAGGATGACAGCATTCTGCTTGTCATAAACGATGATGTCGTGTTCTCTCAGCTCGTAGCTCAAGCCCACGGAAGGAGCCACTATAGAGCCTTTCGTCACACCAAATTTCTTAGGCAAGGAAGCGGAAAGCCATCCTCTAAAAAGTTCTTCGGCGGTTAGTCCGTGACGAGCCCGGACCGGGGCATGGGAGTTCATGGATTTGCTCTCCCGATACCTGTTCAACATTTGTGTTCTGACTGTCAAGAATTCATCGCTACCCACGGTTTTGTACACCGGCAGCCTCCTCTGGCTTCTTGGCCATGGCATTGCTCCAGGCATCGACATCAGGAGTTTCACGGCAATTTCGCGCCGTTCCCCTCTCCAGGCAACCATTTTTTCCTTTGCACTGGCTCCATACCGATCTGATTTCAGACCGCTCAATCCGAATTCTACTCTCCCGACGCGTCGGGAGAGTAATTCGGACGGGGCGTTCGGACGCTGCCGAAATGGCCTATTTCAGAGCACTCAGCGGACAGTGGCTTGGAATCACTCTATTTTGCTCTTCAGTTGCCTCCAGGCGGTCGCTTCGCCATGCCCAGTCCCCCCAGTGTAGCCCAGACATGTGTCAGATGAAAACACGTTGCGAAAGAATTGTTCTTGCCTATTAAGTCCAGTGAAAGGCAACCTTCTAATCGAAAGTCCCTCAATTCGGCAACACAAGCAAACCTGCCGAACGGGCTATTCTTCTTGTTGACTCAGAGCGCCTACCTGGATAGCATTGTCCGGAAAAATCCGGACGGACCAATACTGAACGACGAGAAAACTCTTGTGGGAGGCGTTTGCGTTGACAGACCAGAGAGACTCTGACGTAGAATCCTTGGACCGGAAGAGCAACTTAACAGATGAAGAGGCCCCAGACCGGTACACACCAATATTCTGCCAGATCTGAGCCGGAGCTGATGACCGTCAAGATGTTGTCTGAAATCGATTTCTACGATGTAGTGGCTGGATGGGACTGGAACATCAAAACACTGGACGTCCACGTTTGTCCCGACCCGTTCAGCCATAATCCTTACACATGTTCTTCTCCCATTACGTGGGCCGAACTAGTTTACGCGGAAGATTCGGATATCTGGGGACATACACCTAGTTTTTGTCTAAGATGGACGCTTGCGAGGTCTTCCGGGTTTTCCTGTGCTCAGGTTACGACCCGTAATCTTCTCGACCTGTGCCACAAACGCGGCATCTTTGTGCCGGGCGATTTCTTCCCCGAGCATCGCGCGAGATACTCTCGGCGATCCCTCTCCGATTGAAACACGTTCATAGACCGAACACCACGCTGGGTGACATGGTGCGGATGGCCGGGGACCACGATGCCCGACAGACGAGCCATTATCTCATGTTGCAAGACGATCTCATGATTGTCAACAAAAACAAAATGTATGTTTCCGGAAATCCCGGCAAGCTATTGGTGGTCACCTCTGATGGCACGATCCATTTCACGGTGAGCATCGGCCTGGCGTAGCTTCAGTCGTATGACACTTCAATTGAGGAAGTGATGCGACGTGCAGATAGTGCATTGTGCACAGAAGAGCGATTATCACCCGGGAACATCTCAATTCTTCCTAAAGACCGTTCCTTAGTTTTTGAAGGAGGTCCCCATTCCGACTCCATAACCCCATTCTCTCGCTCCATGAGCCTTGAGGAGTTCCACTATGTTCGTGTGGCCACACTCTTGCCCGATTTTCAGCGCGGTTTTGCCCCAACGATTCTTTGCGTTAACCTCAGCGCCCTTGTCCAAGAGCAGGTTCACCACCTCCAGGTCGCCTCCCCAGACGCCGTCCATGAGGGCCGTCCAACCCTCTCCGTCTTGGGTGTCGACGGCAGCTCCCTTGTCGAGCAACAGTCTTACCATTTTCGGTTGTTTTCTTATGGCCGCCTCCATGAGGGCCGTCCTGCCGTACTTGTCCACGGCATTGATATCCGCCCCTTTGTCCATGAGAAGATTGACCACTCCCGAACGCCCCGCCGCTGCAGCTGCCATCAGGGGCGTCCCGCCATACTGCTGATTAACATCAGTACCTTTGTTAAGAATGAGCTCCACTGCTTCCGTATCGCCCTCCCCGGCAGCCCTAATCAGTGCAGGCAGGCCAAAGCCTGCTTCCAGGTTGATGTCGGCACCGTGGTCCAACAGCGCTTTCGCTACGTCCCACTTCTTGTTGGTCCACGCCCGGAACAATGGCGGCCACCCCTCCTCGTCTTTTGCGTTGACGTCCGCACCGTTCAGAATGAAACGCTGAACCGCTTTGACATCGCCGAGAGCAGCCGCAGTCGACAAGGTTAACTCCGCCCCTCGGTCTTTAAGCAATTTTACGACTTCGGGGTTGCCCTGCGACACTGCAAACATCAGAGCTGTCCAGCCTTTCCCATCCATTGCTCCGACATCGGCCCCATTTTCAAGAAGCAACCTCACCACATCCCTGTTGCCTTCTTGTGCAGCGTACATGAGGGCAATCCGGCCTCGATGGTTTTTCTCATTGGGGGCGGCACCCTTTTCCAGGGCCGATTGTACGTTACTCAGATCCCCTGACTGAACAGCCTTTATCAAGGGAGAGGACTTCTCAAGAAGTTTGAATTCTGGCTTTGCACTGCTTTTGGAACAGACTGCATCCCCTTCTGATGACGACATGCCGGGCACCCTTGAGCACTTCCACGAATTACCATCCATTCTGACACGAGCGATCACCGGGTTATTATTTCCCCTGCCGCCGCAATGCTTATGAACTTCAATTGTTGATGGACCGGACCACTGGTATGTGAAAAAGCAACAGCCTTCGGCGACCCACTCTCTGGTGATGCGTTCGCGAGACAATTTCCAGATCTCCGCGTTGCAAGGAGATTCGCCGGGATATCCGATTGAAAGAAAGTGGGAGTTGTCGGGAGAAAAAGGACCGGCTCCGTGGATTTCCACCACGGCACCTGTGTCCCGGTTGATGAACGTCATTCCATCGCCTTCAAAGTACACTTCGTATATAACGTACCAGGGGTCGAGAAGATCTTCAAATGTGAATGAAACCCTAACTTCGCCGAAAGAATCCGTGTAGCCATCCGGTTGGTCCGACCGAGTTGGCGGAGTGTCCTTCCTGGCAACTATGGTAGCGTCTTTCAATCGCATGAATATCTCATCGCCACGAAGTGCAACCTTGTCGGGGTACTTGGCGGCCGGCAAGTGTTCCCCCGTACCGGCGCCGCGATCTCTGAGAAGATGCACTATTTCCTTGTAGTCTTTGTCTTCTGCAATCCGCAAAGCCTGTGCACCCTGGGCCGTTCCATCGACACGCACGCCGTTGTCCAACAGGAATTTCACCAGTTCCACGTCGCCCATTCGAACGGCGGCAACCACGGCGGAAGAGCCTGACTCGTCTCGTGCGTTCACATCGACACCGGCTTGTATCAGATGCATCATTTCCTGAGTATCTCTGAGCGAAACCGCTATCGCCAAGGTCATTTTTGATCCTCGGGTCCTAAGCAATTTCATCGTTTCCGACCTGCCGTCATTGACGGCCCATGCCAAGGCCGTCATCCCACTATGGTCCTTTGCATTGATGTCAGCCCCGTTGTCCAAGAGAAGCTCGACCATTTCCGGATGGTTCACAGCGTCCATCAATGCAGTCACTCCGCCATGGTCACGTGCATTGATGTCGGCACCCCTTTCCAAGAGCAGTCTAGCCGCTTCCTGGTGTCCTCCACTTACGGCCTGGATCAGAGCAGTCCAGCCACACTCCGACTTTAACGCCACGTCGGCGCCATTGTCGAGAAGAAGCCTTACGATATCCGGGCGACCTGACTCTGCAGCTCTCATCAGCGCTGTCCAGCCGGACTGATCCCTTGCATTTGCATCGGCGCCTCCGGCCAAGAGTCTTTCGACTGCTTTCAAGTCACCCTTGTAAATGGCCCCCATTAGGTCTCGTTTCTTGTCGGGCTTAAGAACAGTCGTAACAGCAACGGTTCTGTCATCGACCTGAGCGCCGCTCTTCCTGAGGAACTTAACCACGTCTCTACGATTTGACGCGGCAGCCCGAGCCAAGGCCGTCCAACCATCTCTTGTCTTCGCATTAACGTCCGCGCCCTTTTCCAGAAGTAATTTGACTGCGTTCAGGTGGCCCCGGCCGGCAGCTGTTATCAGGGCCGTTGCATCCTTGTTGGTTTTCGCGTTTACGTCAGCACCTCGGTCCAGGCAAAGTCCCAGTAATTCCAAATGCCCTCGTAAGGCGGCTTCCATGAGGGCCGTCCACCCGTCTTTTCTCTTCGCGTTGACGTCCGCTCCCTTTTCCAGAAGTAATTTGACTGCGTTCAGGTGGCCCCGGCCGGCAGCTGTTATCAGGGCCGTTGCCTCCTCGTTGGTCTTCGCGTTTACATCAGCACCTCGGTCCAGGCAAAGTCTCAGTAATTCCAAATGCCCTCGCAAGGCGGCTTCCATGAGGACAGTCCACCCGTCTTTTCTCTTCGCGTTGACGTCGGCTCCTTTATCCAGAAGCAGCCTAACCAATTCCAGGCGATCCCGGTAATCAGACTCGGCCGCGATCAAGAGGGCGGGACAACCTTGCTCATCCCTGGTCTTGACATCTGCGCCCTGAGCCAAAAGGTCATGAACCTGTGCCAAGTCAGCCCTTTTGACAGCCTGTATCAACGCGTTGCCTTTATCCTCCGCACAGGCTACCGCAAAGCAAATGATCGAAGCGGTCAGAAGTCCGGTTGCGAAAACTGCTATTCCCGATTTGTGCATCATGACCTCCCCACCGGTAATCCGGTCTCGTGAGGGTGCAGTAGTGGAATTCCACATGCTCCGGCTCCCGGATGACTGCATAAGTATTCGTCCGTGGTCCCAAAGATGTCAAGATTTTCGTGGTTCAACGATTATAGCGCACCCGTCATCTCGGCCCCCGGTAGTCCTTGCTCCCTCTTTCCCGTATGTGTTGGCTTAAGGTGCAGAAGGTCACGACCATGCCAACGGTACCCGTCACAGATGAGGCAACCGTAGACCATGAGACCGAACGTGCCTGTGATATGCGGGGACATACACCCAGTTTTGCTAAGAGGGACGCTTACGAGGTCTTCCGGGTTTTCCTGTGCTCAGGTCACGACCTGTAATCTTCTCGACCTGTGCCACAAACGCTGCATCTCGGTGCCGAGGGATTTATTCTGCCGGCAGTCCAAGATACTCCCGACGGTCCGATTCTTCATGAAACACGTCCATCGAGCGTACACCACGCTGCGTGACATGGTGCGGATAGCCGGGGACCACAATGAGGGATAGACGAGCCATAGATCCATGCTATGAGAGGGCGGCACT
>JAZDHD010000130.1:0-32135 GCA_043806215.1 Pseudomonadota bacterium
TAATCAGTTGGATTCTGCCGCATATAAGGGCTACCAAACGCGACAACCGCAAGGAGACGTTCTACCCTGCCGAACGCTGGGCCAGAGCCCGCATCTTCGGAGAGGAAGTGAACGTGAAACTCCGCCTGCACGTGATTGCAAAACTCCGGGAACGTGGCGTGCAAGCCATGGCGGCGGCACTCCGGCCGGATTGGGAGATGAAGAAGGGCGTGAAGTACGTGTTTGCCTCCACATGGTCCGAGCGGCACGCGGCCCATGCATCGGGCCTCGGGACCTTCGGCCTTTGTGACGGCCTGATCACGCCCAAAGGAAAGGCCGTTCGGGCAGGGTCGGTCATCGCACGCGTCGGCATTGCCCCCACGCCGAGACCGTACCAAACACATTACGCGTATTGCCTTTTCCTAACCCCTGAGCATGTCCCATATCTTTTTGCTGGACACCGTTAGTTGGTCGTGCTATCGGTGGGGCATGAGGATATGTACACGAGAATTCAACGACGAAGTGATCGGACGTATTGCGGCTACGGTAGAAGCCGAGCCAAAGATCTCTCGTCGTGAGCTTTCTCGTCGAGTGTGCCGGTGGCTCGATTGGACGGCGCCCAATGGAAATCTCAAGGATATGAGCTGCCGCAAAGCCCTGTCGAAGCTGAACCGGATTGGTGCAATCCGGCTCCCGGAGCCTCGGGGGCGGGACCTCTTTCTGCCCAAGGGACCGATTCGGCGCGTCGAGATGCCTCCGGGCATCGAAGAGATCTCCTGTTCTCTTCAAGAGTTGGGACACGTCGAGGTGATCCCCGTTCAATCCGGCGACAAAGAAGCCTCCAGACTGTGGAATGCGCTCATGGACAGATTCCATTACATGGGCTCCGGGCCACTGTGTGGTGCTCAGATACGCTACCTTGTTCACAGTTCCGAGCACCGGGCAATCGGTGGCTTGGCATTCAGTGCATCCGCATTCCACATTGCCGCGCGAGACAAGTGGATTGGCTGGACCGTTCAGGCTCGCGAAGCAAACCTTTCCAGATTGCTGTGCAACAGCCGATTTCTCCTCGTCCCTCGTATCCCCAACCTGGCCTCTCATGTCCTTGCGCGCTGCGTGCAGCGCATCAGGGACGACTGGCGTGATCTGTACGGCATCGACCCGGTGCTCATCGAGACCTTTGTGGAAAAAGACATCCGTCGGGGAACCTGTTATCGAGCGGCTAATTGGCTTCACATTGGCTGCACCGCAGGCAGAGGCCGCATGGATCGCAACCGGTCCAACAACGTGCCGGTCAAGGATATCTATGTATTTCCTCTGGTACGCAATGCCCGCAAGCTCCTGTGTGACGGGTCTGATGATGCGGAATCTCTCCAGGCAGTCAAGAAGGCCTCCAAGAAAAGGGTGCAGACCGAGGACCGAATCTGGGCAGCGGATGAATTCGGAAATGCGGAGTTGGGCGACTTTCGGTTGACCAAGAGACTTGTAAGCTTGGCTCAGGATATGTATGCTCGTCCTCAAGCCAATATCCCTCAAGCTTGCCAAAATCGGGCAAAGGCCAAGGCAGCGTATCGGTTTCTGGAACACGGCAAAGTGACTATGGAAAAGATTCTCCAACCACATTACCAACAAACCGTAGAGCGACTTGCCGAATATCCGGTAGTTCTTGCGGTTCAAGACTCTACATCGCTCAATTACACCGCGCATCCGGCCACCGAAAATATAGGTCCCATTGGAGGGTCTGAAGACGGCCCCATCGGGCTGATTCTTCACGATACCATGGCGTTCAACCTGGAAGGGACCCCGCTGGGGTTGCTCGATGTCCAATGTTGGGCCCGGGACCCCGAGAAGTTTGGGAAGCGAAGAAGCCGAGCAACCACGCCCATTGAACAAAAAGAGAGTTACAAATGGCTCAAGAGCTTTCGGCGGGCGGCTTGGGCGCAGGAACAATGTCCCGGTACCGTCGTAGTAAGCGTGGGAGACCGGGAAGCCGACCTTTACGACCTGTTTGAACTCGCCTTGCAAGACCCCAAAGGCCCTAAGCTCTTGGTGCGGGCCATGCAAAAAAGGCCTCTCGCCGACGAACAGGGCTATGTATGGGACAAAGTCTCCAAACAAGATATCACCTCGTATCTGACCATCCGGGTCCCTCGAAAGGGAAAAGAGCCGCCCAGAGAGGCGGATCTGGAGATTCGGTTTGCCAAGGTGAAGCTCAAACCCCCGGATCTCAAGCGCAACAACCCCTCGTTGACCGTCTGGGCCATCTTGGCTCAGGAAACACCGCAGAGCGCACGAGGCAAGCCCATCCAATGGAAGCTGATCACCACCTGCCCGATCGACACGGCAGAGCAGGCCGTGGAAAAGGTTGTTTGGTATGCCCGTCGCTGGGGGGTGGAAGTCTATCATCGTACCCTCAAGAGCGGATGCAAGATTGAAGAGAGACAACTGGGAAGCGCCGATCGTATAGAAACGTGTTTGGCAGTAGACATGGTGGTAGCTTGGCGCATATTTCACCTTACCATGCTGGGCCGCGAGACTCCTGATGTTCCCTGCACGGTTTTCTTCGAAGAGCACGAGTGGAAAGCGGTCGTGGCCTATTGGACGAAAAATCCTCTGCCCAAAGAAACGCCCACTTTGGGCGAAGCTACGCGCATGGTCGCTCAACTGGGAGGATTCCTCGGCCGCAAGTGCGACGGCAACCCGGGAACCAAGTCTCTGTGGCTTGGGCTCCAGCGAATGGATGACCTGGCATCTATGTACAAGTTCATGGTACGCTTCATTGTCCAACCTCCTGATGACCCTCCGGTGTCCAGCGACATAGGATATGGGTAATGCTCAGGGGCTGAGCCTGGGAACGAGATGATGGCCGGGCTACGCACCCTCTTCAGTAGGACCGGCATCCTGCCGGTCATTCAGCGTCGGCTTGCCCCGCACACCGCGGATATGGATCGTGCCGCAGCGGACACCAGAAGATCAATCTCATCAATGGAAATCGCAAGGGGAGGCATGAGAACCACCACATCGCCCAACGGGCGGAGGATGACCCCGTGGTGTCGAACCTCCCGACACACCTTGGCCCCCGTTCGGCCGTCCACCGGGTAGGGCGTCCGCGATGCACGGTCCTCCACCAGCTCGATACCCACCATGAAGCCCAATTGCCGGACTTCTCCCACATGAGGTAACGGCGCGATTTCCTCGGCGAGCCTCCCTTTCAAGTGAGCTATCTTGGGTTGAACGGCCTCGATTGTTCCTTCTTCCGCAAAAATGTCCAGGCACGCACATGCAGCCGCGCAGGCCAATGCATTACCCGTGTAGCTGTGGCCGTGGAAGAATGTCTTGTACTCCCCGTATTCTCCGAGAAACGCATTGTAAATCTCTTGCGTGACCATGGTGGCGGCCAAAGGCAAGTACCCTCCCGACAGGCCCTTTGCCAGCGCCATCATGTCCGGCTCGACTCCCTCGTGCTCGCATGCGAACATCTTTCCCGTCCGTCCGAATCCGGTGGCCACCTCGTCGCACACGAGAAGGATATCGTGATCGCGGCAGATCCGCTCGAGTCCCTTCAGAAAACCGGGCGGGTGTACGATCATTCCCGCTGCCCCTTGAACCAACGGTTCCACGACCAGCGCGGCAATCTCATGGGAGCGGTTCTCCGCCAGGGCCCGGAAGTTGTCCAGCGACCACTCTTTGCACTCTTCCGGGGTTAAGCCGGGCCGGCGATAGGGAAACGGTGTCGGGATGGAAAGCGTATGGAACAGGAGCGGGTGAAAGATGGTATGAAACAACTCGATTCCGCCCAGACTGACGGATCCGATGGTGTCTCCGTGATAAGACTCGGAAAGTGTTACAAAGAGCCTCTTCTTGTCGGATCCGCGGTTCTTCCAATACTGAAAAGCTATCTTAAGAGCGACTTCTACCGCTGTGGATCCGGAATCGGAGTAAAACACCCGGTCGAGCCCCTTGGGCGTAATGCCGACGAGCTTTTCGGCCAATTGAATGGACGGCACGCCGGCCAGGCCCAGCAGTGTGGAATGGGCTACCTTTCCCAGTTGGCGCATTATCGCGTCATCGATCCGAGTCTTTCGGTGACCGTGAACGTTCACCCAGAGCGACGAAACTCCGTCGAGGTACCGGCGGCCGTGCGTGTCGACGAGAAAGTTGCCTTCCGCCCTTTCGACGACCAAAGGCTCGCTCTGCGTCCACTCTTCCATCTGCGTGAACGGATGCCAGACGTACCGCTTATCAAGATCGGCCCAATCAACCACACTTTACTCCTTCAGCCGCCTTGCGCTCCGCGGTATCGAGGGAACCCACGATAACGGATCTATCGAAGCGAAAGTCGCTCGTCACGTACGATACGAATCCCAACAGCAGGCTCGCAAGAAGACTGAAGAGATGGTACACCGTGGCAAAGGAGACTGCCGCCACGGCATGCACTCCGAAGAGTGCCAGAGCGTACCGGCCGGCAGCATGAAATGTACCGATGAATCCGGGTGCCGAGGGCAGAGCGACTCCGAAACAGATCAATACCTGTATGGTTACTGCAACGAGGAACGGTGCCTTGATGGAAAAAGCCTGCAAGAACAAATAGGTCATGACGGAGAAAAGAATCCAGAGCAGGATCGAGTAGGAAAAGATGATCAGGGCGCGCCTGAAACTCGCCATGACCCCGAAACCTTCAATGAGGCGCTGTAATATGCCTCCGATGAATTCACCCGCCCGCCTGGGAAGCAGAGACAGAATAGCCGCCATAAGAGCTTCCACGGTTTCGCGTCTGGTCAGGATCAGCAATACCATCACGTAACCGGAGGCCAAAGCCGCCAGGAGGATCAGGCCCACATATGAGTACATTTGCGGTATCTTGGGAGTTTTCCACAACACTACGGCAAGCAGGAGAAGCAGGCCGGTGAGATCGAAAAACCGCTCAACCAACACGGCGCCGAACGTACTGGAAAAAGACGCGCCCCGGCGTTGAAGCAAATACGGCCGGACGAATTCGGCCAGCCTCGCCGGCATGACCATGTTGGCGGCACCCCAAATGTTGAGGATATCCCAAAGAGACTTCACGCTCAGGGCACAGAAGGGGCTCAGGATGACCCCGAACCTCAGAGCCCTCACCAGCTGCACCAGTACCATGAGGATTGCACACGGCACCAGATACATGGGGTGCATTTCCCGTATGCCAGCCATAAGGTCCGACCATGAGACGTCCCTAAACGCCAGGTACAAGAAGAACATACCCAGGAGCGTGCCGACGACGATCAAGAGGTTGCGTTTGAGTCTTTGACCATTCTCTTTGCCCCGGCTCATGTCAATCCCTTAAGCGTTCCTTGAAATACTCGATGGTCGCCTCGAGTCCCTTCTCCAGCGGAACCTTTGGCTTCCAATTCAGAATCTCCCGGGCCCTGGTGATGTCCGGCTTGCGGCGTCTGGGATCGTCCTTCGGAAGGTCTGTTTTCACTATACCGGAACCCGTTCCGGGAATCATCTCCAGCACTGTTTCCGCGAGAGCCCGTACCGTGACCTCGTGCGGATTGCCCAAGTTAACGGGATACTTCTCCTCGGATTCCATCAACCTGATCAAACCGTCGACCATGTCTGAAACGTAACAAAATGAGCGCGTCTGCGAGCCGTCGCCGTAGATCGTGATGTCTTCACCGCGGATGACCTGACAAATGAAATTGCTCACCACCCGGCCGTCATTGGGCAGCATTTGCGGGCCATAGGTGTTGAATATCCGCGCAATGCGCACGTCAACCCCGTTGTAGTCCCGATAACCCACCATAAGCGTCTCCGCAGCGCGTTTCCCCTCATCATAGCAAGCCCTGGGGCCGACCGGATTCACGTTGCCGCAATAGTCTTCCTTCTGGGGATGCTCTTGGGGATCTCCATAAACCTCCGAGGTGGACGCCAGAAGAATCCGGGACCCCACCCGTTTGGCCAACCCAAGCATGTTAAGGGTTCCCAAAACCGAGGTCTTCAGCGTCTTTATCGGATTGTTCTGATAATGAACAGGGGACGCCGGACAAGCCAGATGGTATATTTGGTCGCTCTCCAGAAGAATCGGAACGACCACGTCGTGCCGAATGAATTCGAAGTCGGGATTGTCTCGAGATCGCCGGATATTCGCCTTTGACCCGGTGAAAAGGTTGTCGAGGCAAATGACTGAGTTTCCCGCGGCAAGCAGCGCCTCCACCAGGTGACTGCCGATAAATCCGGCCCCGCCGGTTACGACGATATTCTTCATGAAAAGACTCCCGGATCTTGTACCGAACGGAATTCAGTATCCGACACAAGACTGCTTATGTCAATCTCCGGAAGTGGTTACGGGAGGGCGGGGACGATGAAAGAGGATTCCTGCAATGTCCCGGGGGTGGGGTTACAGGTCTGTACCAAAATATGGCTATCATCCCTCGGGCCTCTCGGGTGAACGTTATAGCCATGGGGGCCGCCGGCAATCGGGGACATGATCCGATTTTGCGAACGGCGCCCTGCGACCTCGCAAAACTCGGAATCGTGTCCCCGGATTGCTCGGGCGTTTTTTCTTCTCGTTCCCAGGCTCTGCCTGGTAACGCCGAGCCTCCGGGCTCCGCCCGGTCTTGTTCTCCCGAGCCCCGGCCTTCGCCGGGGAGACGACGGGCAGGGACGCCCGTCCCACTGAGACGCCCGGCAGGGACGCTACCGAGCGTAATGAAGAATGCGACACCGTGTTTTCTTCTCGTTCCCAGGCTCTGCCTGGTAACGCCCAGCCTCCGGGCTCCGCCCGGTCTTGTTCTCCCGAGCCCCGGCCTTCGCCGGGGAGACGACGGGCAGGGACGCCCGTCCCACTGAGACGCCCGGCAGGGACGCCGGGACGCTACCGAGCGTAATAAAGAATGCGACACCGTGTTTGTGAAACGCACCTCGAACGATGCGATGCCGTTCGCTTCCGCTCGCGGCATCGCAGAAAACTTTGGGTCGAGTCTTGGCTCCCGACTCAAGAGAGGACGAGTCAAGAAGCAAGACCCGACCGCATACCTGCCCCTTCCGTCGTCATGCTACTTGCACATGGGATAGGCCTGCACCAAATAGGTTTGGGGCAACATAACGGGCCTGCACACCGGCCTGTAGCAGATATTGTACGAGCGGACGGTCTTTTTCTCGAAATAGACGTAGGGGACCTTCTGTTCAACTACTTGACAGAACGGCTGAGGGCAGCATTTGGTGCATGGATCCATGCCGCAGGGTTGGCCTACCGGGACTCCCTTGAGCATGACCCTCTGAGTCGTGTATCCGATCTTCTGCACGGGCACGCATTGCTCGTAGGGAACCACGTCCGCGACAATCTCGGTCTTCATGCAGGGGACCATCTTGGTCACCAACGTCGAGGGCGGGGCGCACTGCGGAGCACAAGGATTCGGCGGCGGATAGCAGTTCCAGGCTTGTACTGGACTCGTCAATGCTGAAATAAGGATCAACCCTGTAACGACGGCAACCATAGCCCTTTCCATGACGGACCTCGCTTTGATCTGGATTAAAATGTCATATGCTACATTTAGCATGGTAATTGTATCAAATGGATGATAAAAATTCAACAACTAAATTGAAAAACGAGGTATCATTTTATAACTGTTGAGTTTTATCAGAAAAAGCGGAGTCCGTACAAACGAAAAGCCCGACGACAAGACATTGAAGCCGCCAGGCTTCTCTCGGTACGCATATGCGGTATGGTGATAAGATATGACCGCCTCTTATCACAACCGCGGACCAAAGCAAGAAAAAAAGTTCCGTGGCGGCTTTCTTTTTCGTGGACTTGGGCTATCCGATGCCCTTGACAACCACCAGCAGCATTTTGAAACGTTTGTGTGCGTGAAGTGCGTGCGGCACCTGGGCCGGCATTGCGATCACTTCCCCTCCACGCACCTCGACTTCCTTTCCGCCGATCGTTACGGTCGCTTCTCCGTCCAGTACGTAGACAAAGGCATCCCCGGCCGCCGTATGCGAGCTCAGTCCTTCGTTCTCGTCAAAAGCGAAGAGCGTGAGGCTCAGGGTCTTGTTCTGCGCGAACGTTCTGCTGACCACCCTGCCCTCTTCATAATCGACCAAATTTGCGAGAACCAGTGGTTCCGAAAACTCGATGTTTTTCAGAAAAGCCTCTTTTTCCATGAGGTTTCCTCCCGTGTCAATATCCGGTCCATCCACCGCGACTCGTCCGTGTTTCCGCGGACCATGCCCATTATACCCGGTGAAGTTGCTTTCCTGAATAATGATCACGTATAACCGATAGTGCAACCGGTACTCCGCGCCCTACGTACCACTGCCGATTGGAGGTTGGCGATTCATGACACCTGAAGTGATACCTCTTCGGAATTCCAGCGAACCGGCAGGCGGAGGGGTCCGCCAATTTGTCTTGCCGGGAGGGAAATTCCGTATCACGCAGATTACGACGTTTTGTCCGGACATCATCGGACCGGGCCCCACCAATCTTTACCTGATCGAGGGAGATGCCCTCATTCTTGTGGACGCGGGCATGCCGACCTATCTGGCCAAAGCGTTCTTCTACCAGTGGCGCAATCAACCCATGCCGAAAGAGGTGGAAGCCCTGCCGGCAGACCTGGGCGAGAGACAACTGCTGGAGGGTATTCAGCTTGGGGGGTACTCGGTCTCGGACATTGACATCCTCGTTATCACTCACGGGCATCCGGACCATTTCCTCATGGCAAGTTCCGTGCTGAAGCGATGTTCCCCGCAGGTTTCCGCTCACATTCTCGATACCCCGGCCATCTGCAATCCATGGGGAATGCTCCACGGTTGGTTTTCCCGCGTCGGCCACATGAGATCCACGGGGATGCCGCCCGCCAAGACGCCGGACAAGCTTTTCGGGGACCAATCATTGCGAGGGTTGAACCTTGAATCCATGGGGTTGCTGCTCCGGGTCGACGCGCCGTTCTTCGCCGATGGTCCGTTGACCATCAAGGGTTCCCCGGTCGAAGGAATAGAGGTGAGACACTTGCCGGGTCATTCACCCGGAAGCGTGGGGTTGATTGTGGGGAACGAAGCGGACGGGAAGGTGCTGATCTGCGGAGATGTCCTGCTCAACACAATCACTCCCCATCCGGACGACCTCCTCGTGTACTTGCAGACTATAGGCCGACTGGGAGAATTGGAGGGAGTGGGGCCGGCGCTCCCCGCGCACGGGCGGGTCGTCAGGGACCTGAAAGGCCGCACCGAGTTCCTGCGGGAGTACCATCGCAACCGCTTGAAACTCACCTATGACGCGTGCCGGCTACCCCGCTCCGTTTGGGACATTGCCACTATGACCGACTATTTCGACACCTATGTGGACCCGAAAAAGTTCAACTACCTTGCCGGGTTGGAGGCGCTGGTGCACGTGGAGATCCTCAACATGGCCGGAGGAATGAAGCGGACGCACATCCGGGACGAAGTGCACTATTTCAAGAATTGTGGGGAGCCTTTTGAGAAAGTGTACGGGAGAGTGACGGATTTAGTACTGGACAGGGGAAGCAGAACTCTCCTGCGGTATTGAGTACCCCGGAGTCCCTTCAAGAAGTTCCGTCAATGTCCGGCATCGCGTGTCCCTTCGGGACGTTAAGAAAGGGTGCCGCATCGTGACGGAACAATAGTCTCAAGCCGGCACTGAAGTACCGGGCTACTCTCAGCAGCCCCTCCGGGGCAAGCGATCTTGCACGTCCCGGAGGGACAGTATGATAGTAGACCGGTCTTTCAAGGCCGGGATAGCAAGTCGGAAAGATGACGGGTCTATTTTGTGACAAACCCTTAATGGCAGCCGCATGAGTTCGTGTTGTCCATTTCCACCCGGTGAGTAAGTACGATGCCGTCGGATTCCAAACTCACCAATCCGGCCTGCTCGAGGGTCCTGAGTATGGCTTCGCATTCGGGCCAGTCCGTGGAGAGATACGTAGGCAGGACTTCCTTGTACTCCTCCAACCGTTTCGCCGCCTCCAACGAGTACAGGGTAATAACGACCTGCTTGTGAACAAAATCCAGAATAGGGTTGGACATCTTTTCCATGATCGCCTTATTCTCGAATATGACCGGTGTGATCGAGTCCGTGCACATTGAATCCTCCCGACCGTACGCGTGTTACGGATGTTCACATAGAACTTACGTCACGCCGACGCCGATGTCCAGGGTGCCGCGGCGTTTTCGGGGGACATGATTCCGTTCTTACTCTTTGATGCGAGGGCTAAACACGGATTGGTGTCCCCAGAAAACGCCGAGCAATCGGGGACATGATCCGATTTTGCGAACGGCGCCCTGCGACCTCGCAAAACTCGGAATCGTGTCCCCGGATTGCCGGCCCCCCGTGGCTATACCATTCGCCCGAGAAGCCCGAGGACTGATAGGCCGTTATTTTGGGACAGACCCATAGTGGGGCCGCCTTCCGGAAAAGGTCGCCAAGGCGCCCGCCCCAGGACAAGAAAGAGCCGTCCCGGAAAAGCACGCGGGACGGCTCCGGAGAAGATGGGCGGCAGGTACTACTTGCCGGCCGCAAACTGGTAATACTTCTTGGGGTCTTCCTTCACGATGAAGATGACCCGTACGTCGTCCGGGTTGAGTGCTTGAGCTTTGGGATACGTTTTCTTCAGCCTTTCGACCCGTTCCTTCACCTCTTCCAGGATCTTTCCGCGTTCTCCGAAGACCATTGCACCCGTAGGACAGGACTTTACGCACGCGGGAATCTGCTTATTGTTCAGCCTGTCAATACACATGGTGCATTTTCGGAACACCTTGGTTTTAGGATCTTGTCGGGGGATGTTGAACGGGCAGCCCTCCAGGGCGGCCTTGAAGTTAAGGTCTTTAGTCTTGGGAGTGAAGATGACCGCACCGGTTTTATCGTCCTGAACGATCTCCCCCTTTTCCGCTTCCCCCATACACCCCGGATTCAAGCAATGCCGGCATTGGTCCGAGAAGAACAACCAGTACGGTTTACCATCGCCGTTCTTTCCGTCGGCGAACCGAACCAGTTTCCACGTATCTGCCGACAAGTCCTGGGGGTTTTGATAGGTTCCCCTATTCTTGGTCATTTCTGCCGGTAACTGATTCCACTGCTTGCAGGCTATCTGGCAGCCTCGGCAGGCAGTGCACTTGGAGGTGTCAACCAGAATGGAATATCCTTCAGACATTTTTCACACCTCCCCTATGCTTTCTTTACATTGACCATGAACCCCTTGAACTCGGGGCACATGGTATTGGCATCTCCAACTCCGGGCGTCAGGAGATTGGTGGAGTTATTCCTGTCGGATTTGGGAATCAACCATCCAAAACAGAAAGGCAATGCCACTTGATGGATGGTCTTACCGGCCACCTTGAATGGTCTGATCCGCGGGGTCACCATGGCGACGCACTCGACTTCACCTCTGATCGATGCGACTTTGACCCGATCGCCGTTGTTTACACCGATTTCGCCGGCCAGTTGAGGGCTGACCTCCACGAAGAGCTCCGGTTGTGCCTCCAAAAGCCAGGGCTGCCACCGGGTCATGGAACCGGAACACCAGTGCTCGGTGACGGTGTTCGTACTGCACACGATGGGGAAGTTCGGATCGGCCGAAGCGACCTTGTCCATGTCGCTCTTGAAGATCTTGATGGCGGGATTGCTCACCTGGCCGGACATCGGGTTCTTGCCGAGCGGATTCTCGTACGGTTCATAATGCTCGGGGAAAGGACCGTCGACCATTCCGGGTCCGAAGAGGAACGCAAGCCCATCCGGTTTCATGATGAAGGGAAGTTTGCCTTTTTCCTTGTCACTCATGGGCGGCCAGGGCCCGTCGGGAACATCACCGACCCATTTGCCCCCTTCCCATTTCACCAGGGGCCGTTTGGGATTCCACGGTTGACCGCTCGGGTCGCAGGACGCGCGGTTATAGATGATCCTACGGTTCACCGGCCAGCACCATGCCCAGCCCGGAAAGAGCCCAAGGCCCGTGGGATCGTCTTTGCCCCTGCGCTCCATCATATTCCCTTTGTTGGTGTAGCTCGCACAGTACAGCCAGTTTCCGCATGAGGTGCTGCCGTCGGCCTGCAGGAACCCGAACGCGGGGACAAGGTCGCCTTTCTTGAAGTCGACGTCCTTACCTGTCGGGTCTTTGAGCGTCACATCCTTCAGGAAGAAGCCGTTGGTCTCCTTGGCGGCTTTGTGGGAATCGAACCTGCCCTTGTCGTCCGCGAAGTCCCATTTCAGGTTCAGGATCGGCTCGGGACACTTGCCGCCTTCCTTCTTGTACAACTCTTTGAGCTTCCGGACCAGACGGCATACCATATCGCCGTCCGAGACAGCCTTTCCCGGCGGTTCGACGGCTTTGAA
The DNA here is from genome assembly GCA_043806215.1 of Pseudomonadota bacterium. Lineage (GTDB taxonomy): Bacteria > Desulfobacterota > Desulfomonilia > Desulfomonilales > Desulfomonilaceae > JAVHLK01. The sequence goes on from JAZDHD010000130.1 coordinate 12,305, forward strand.
GCGCCACTGGGCAAGCCGGCCGCTATTGCTGAGGCTTCCTTCCTTTTCCACCGAACATGCGGCGGGCAGGAGAAACACCTCGGTCTTGATCTTCTTTGGATCCAGGCCGGGGCCGTGCCAGAAAGATGCCGTCTCGTTGTTAAAGATGTTGGTATGGACGAGCCAGTCCAGGTTGGACAAGGCCTTTACCACCTTGTTGGTATTGGGGTGGCTCCCTGCCGGATTCTGGCTCCATACGAACATGCCTTTGATGTTGCCGTTATACATTTCATCGCACATGTCCAGCCAGGAATACGTCTTGCCGTCGTCCGCCTTGGGAAGCCACGCGTATCCGAATTCGTTTTCCTTTGTTGCCTCATCGCCATAGAAGGTCTTGAGCAGGCTCACCATGTACTTGGGAGTGTTTTGCCACCAGTTGGCCGATTGGGGCTCGGCAGTTTTGGGAGTGTATTCTTTCAGATATGTTTCCAGGGTTTGCTGAGACGAGCGGGGAACCTTCAGGTATCCCGGGATGATGTGGAACAACAGACATCCGTCCGTGGACCCCTGAACGTTGGGTTGTCCGCGGAGCGCGTTGATGCCGCCTCCCGCTATTCCTATATTGCCCAGGAGCAGCTGAATGATCGCGCTCGTGCGTATGATCTGCGAACCGATCGTGTGATGGGTCCAGCCCAAGGCATAGAGGACAGCGCCGGCCTTGTCCCGAACTCCGGTGGAAGAATACATTTCGTACACCTTGGCGAGATCTTCCACAGGCGTGCCCGTAATCTCGGAGACTTTCTCCGGCGTGTACCGTGAATAGTGCTTCTTGAGAAGCTGAAACACGCACCGGGCATTTTGCAGCGACGGGTCTTTTTCGGGTATTCCCTTGTCGTCCCGTTTGAAGGCCCAGTTGGACGCGTCGTATTTCCGGGTCTCCTTATTGTATCCGGAAAACAAACCGTCATTGAAGTCGTATTTGTCTCCCACGATGTACGACGCGTTCGTGTAGTTTTCCACGTAGTCTTTGAAGTACTTATTGTTGTCCAGGATGTAGTTGATCATGCCGCCGAGGAAGGCTATGTCGGTCCCGGAACGCAACGCGGCATAATAGTCTGAAATGGCGGAAGTTCTGGTGTATCTGGGGTCTACGGAGATTACCTTGGCCCCGTTCTCCTTGGCCCTCATTACCCATTTCATGCTGATGGGATGGTTTTCGGCGGCATTGCTGCCCATGATAAGAAGGCAATCACTGTTCTTGAGGTCAACCCAGTGATTGGTCATCGCCCCCCGACCGAACGACTCTCCCAGAGCCGCGACTGTGGGGCTGTGTCATATGCGGGCCTGGTGGTCGATGTAAACCAGGCCGAGCGAGCGGACCATTAAATTGAGAACCGCAACCTCTTCATTGTCGATGTTGGAGCTGCCGAGGTGCGCTATGGTTTCGACGCGGTTGACAACCTGACCCTTGTCGTTCTTCTCCCTGAATCCCGCGTCACGTGTTCCCTTCACCCGCTTGGCGATTTGCGCGATTGTCCAATCCCAGCTCTTTTCTTCCCATTTCTCACTGTTGGGAGCCCTGTAAAGCACCTTGGTGAGACGGTGGGGGTTCGCGGCCGTCGTCTGGAAAAGGGATGCGCCCTTGGCGCATAACGCCCCTTCGCTGATGGGATGATCCGGATCGCCCTCGATGTTGATGATATTCCCGGTCTTGGGATCGGCGCTCACAATCAACCCGCAGCCCACCGAGCAGTACGGGCAGATCGAGGTGGAGTTCTTTGCAGTCTTCATTTTGTCGATCTTGAGTTGATCGGCATAGGCCTTTGCAGGGCCCATGTCCAGACCGAGCGAAGACAGGGCGACTCCAGCCCCGGCCAAACCGGAAATTACGAGAAATTCCCGTCGGGTTACACCCATGAAATAGTCCTCCTTTCTCACGATGTCAGTCAAAGGGGAGAAGATGGAAACCGGTCCTTGAATTACACTTAACAGGCGCAGAGACCTCAAGAAACATGGCGGCGCCCCACTGTTTTTCCAGGATACCCGCTTAAGATGGTTGAAAGCCGACTGCCCGATCCGGCACTGGTTACGTCTGATGTGACACAATCTACTATGTCCAGCTTGACATAATGATGAACAGCCTGCAAGCGTTTTCTTTCGGAATACTTCACTATGCCGAATAGGGATCCGGCTAAGCGCCGCCGGCACGCCGTCGTATTCCCGTGAACAAAATCCGCTTGATCCCCGACAAACAGAGCAGCCCACCGCCAACTGCCGGCGCCCACACTTGGACGGATTACTCGTTCATCCGTTCGTTCCGATGTTGTTTTTCAGGCCCGGGTAGGCTACTTTGCAGCGATACGGGGGAGGCGCGGAGGTTCCGTAAGAGGGCCGGCATCGACACTGAACGGCTCCTTCTCCGGAACGGCAGGATGAGAGAAATGGCCGAAAAGCAAAGAATACTGATCGTGGACGATGCGCCTGCAAACATCAGAATCCTGGGGCAGGCATTGTCCTCGGACTACCGGTTGAGCGTCGCCACCAATGGTGCCGATGCTCTCGAGATCGTCAGGTCGGATCCTCCCGACATCATCCTTCTTGACATCGTGATGCCCGGAATGGACGGGTACGAGGTGTGCAAGAGGCTCAAAGAAGACGACCTCACCCGCAACATCCCGGTTATCTTCGTTACGGGAAAGACCCATGAGGAATACGAGTTTCGAGGTCTGGAGTTGGGGGCCGTCGACTACATCGCGAAACCCTTCAGCCTTCCCATCGTCAAGGCGAGGGTCAAGAACCACTTGGAACTCAAACGCCGCGGCGATCTTCTGGAAGAGCTTGCCTTCATCGACGGCCTCACGTGTATACACAACCGCCGGCGTTTTGACGAGGTCCTCGATCAGGAGTGGAGACGGGGCCTCAGAGAAGGTATCTGGTTGACCGTGATGTTCATTGACATTGATTTTTTCAAGCTGTTCAATGATCATTACGGTCACGCTGCGGGCGACGAATGTTTGAGACAGGTTGCGCAAACTCTCAAACGTTCGTTTTCCCGTGCGGGTGATTTCACGGCACGCTATGGCGGAGAGGAGTTCACGGCCGTCCTCCCGGGCACGGGGCCGGACGGCGCGGTTGAATCAGCGCAAAAGCTGCGGGATCAGATCGCCTCGATGGACGTGAAGCACGCAGCGTCCCCCATATCCGATCACGTTACCGTCAGCATTGGAACGGCCTCGGTTCGTCCGTGTGAGGAATCCTCCGCGAAGGATGTCGTCAAGATTGCCGATGAGATGCTCTATCGCGCCAAGAGAGAAGGCAGGGACCGGGCCGAGAGTTGGCCGCAGGAAGGCGCAGCGTAGTCGTACGGATCCGGGCCGGTAGCTTTTCTTCTCGTTGCCAGGCTCCGCCTGCCGGCGCCTATAGGCGTTAACTTAAGCCTGTTGGTCGGCGTGGACTTGGGTTCATTCATAACGTCCCGACGAGACCCGCGCTTTATCCCGTTCTTCCGGGGGATGAATCCCCCGGCTAAATTCCTAAGTGCCTTCGGCACATTAAGATCGCTGCATCTCAACACCGAAAACGGTGTGCATGCCTCGATTCGTGTGCCGGTTGAAATACGGTTTGGCAGCCGGAATCCCTAAGTTAACGCTTATGGGGTTAGGGGGATTTTCTGCAACATGTCAACAATAGTGCCACGATCTTGAATCCTCACCGGATCTTGAGACAGTCTCCCGTATCATGTCCCTCGAAAAAGCGAAGACACGACATGTGGATATTTGCGCCATTCCCGTGTTACACTGAAGCCGTCGTCAGGGTCTGACTAAGACCCGGCGGCCCATGTCGGCCGGGCCCGTTGCGGGCTGCCCGGCAAAGGAGATACTGTTGGCAACCCACAGGCTGTTGAAACTGGTCCGAGACCTCAGTTTTGCTCACCGCACGAGAGAAGTGCTGGAGCTGTCGATTGACGCGGCCATGGAGATCTCGGGAACGGACAGCGGCCGGGTGTGGTTGGAGGAAGAAGCAGGCGGTATCTGGGAGCCGGTTTGCCGGAGAGGATCGTCGGGCACCGACTCTGAAGACGTGCCGGCCCGGTTGCTGAAATCACTGCAGATGGGTCTGCTTGCCGCCCCCGACTTGAACGAAGTATTGGACGGTGCCAAGGCACCCGGGTTCGACGAATGGATGAAACAATCCGGAGCCGCAACATGGGGCGCCGTTCCACTTAAGAGAAACCGGGTCACCACTGGTTGTCTGTTGGTCTCATCAGGTACAAATAAGAGTATCTCACAGACGGCCAGGCAGTCACTTCAAATCATTGGGTGGCAGACGGGGTGTGCGCTGACCCGCGTAAAGGCCGAAGAAGAATTGAACGGCCGAGAACAGGCCCACCGTTCAGCCCCGGACGCGCAAACCGAACTGCAATGTCAATATCTTCCCGGAGGAATCGTAATGACTTCCCGGGATGTTGCCGAACGCAGGCATATCGAGCAGATGAAGAGCGATTTTGTAACAACCGCCGCACACCATCTGCGGACTCCTCTCACGTCGATCCTCGGTTTTTCGGAATTGTTGCTCATAAAGGATAACCTGACCACTGAGGAACGTGCCAAGTACTTGGAGTACATACGGGACAATGCCAAAAGCATGTCGGATATCATTAACGATCTTCTGGACATTGCGAGAATTGAAAGCGGCGAGGGCATGCCTTTAAGGCCCCAAATGCTTGACCTTCGTGAGATTGTCGAGGAAACGACGGCTTCTTTCAGAGAATCGTCCTCGGCCCACCGGATTCAATCCGCGCCGCCGACGGATCCCATTGAGGTTTTCGCAGACAAGTACAGAATGACACGACTTTTTCGGAACCTCCTTGATAATGCATATAAGTACTCTCCCGCGGGAGGTCTGATCAAGGTAACCTGTGATTCCTTTCCCGAGTATCACTTGTTCGTCGTTTCGGATGAAGGTGTGGGAATGAATCCAAAACAGGCGAAAAGGGTGTTCGATCCGTTTTACCGTGTCGATGCCTCCGATACCGCGGAGACCGGGACGGGACTCGGACTGACCGTCGCCAGGAACATCGTGGAGGCTCAGGGCGGACGGATATGGGTCGAGAGCGGGAAGGACCGGGGAACCGAAGTGAAGTTCACGTTGCCGAAGAGGCCGCCGACCGACGGAGGGGAAGGAAGCGACTATGAAGAAGATTCTCGTTGTGGATGATATGAGCGAACTCAGAGAGCTTGTAGCCAAGACCCTTGCCCGGGATGATTGTGAGGTCCTGGAGGCGGAGAGCGGTGAACAGGCCTTGGGCATCGCACGGAATGAAACGCCGGATTTGATCATGATGGACGTCATGATGCCGGGCACCATTGACGGCCTTGAAGCAACCCGTATCCTGAAGAACGATCCGCTGACAAAGGGGTGCAGAATCATCATGCTTACGGCCAAGGGCCAGGCAACGGACATCAGCAAAGGGCTCGAGGCGGGAGCCGACGATTATTTCGTGAAACCGTTCAGTCCGTTGGAACTGATGAGAAAAGTGGACGAAATTTTGGGGTGATACATGTCTACAAGCCGCGATTCCAAATCCGCCGGCAAGCCCGGATATGCACCTGCGACGGGTGAGGAAGGCCTCGCGTACAGCCAGGCGCTGAAATACGCGGAAGACATGTCCAAGCTCTTTGGAGAGGAAAAGGCCAAGCGCAAGGAGCTGGAGGCCGCCAACCGCCGGCTCAGAGAGGAAATCGCCGAGCGGAAACGGGCGGAAACGCAGCTGAAACAGAGCGAGGAACGCCTGAGGGCACTTTTTGAGACCGCTCAGGACTGCGTCTATATGAAGGACCGCCAATCGAGATACACCCATGTCAATCCTGCCATGGCCGGCCTCCTGCAATTGAGCGACTCGGAGATTCTGGGCCGTACCGATGAAAGCCTCTACGGGCCCGAGGCGGGCCGGCATCTCCGGAATTCGGACTTGCGCGTGCTGGGGGGTGAAACCATCGAGGAAGAGCACACCAGGCCGATTCGGGGAAGCCCCGTGACCTTCCTGGAGACCAGGGTGCCGTTATACAGCCAGTCGGGCGACATCGTGGGAATCTGCGGCATGGCCCGTGACATCACGGACAGGGCAAGGCGGGGGGCCGGTTCGGATGAGCCGCCCACGGAGTATCCTTCCAAGCCGATGAGAGACACGTTGACCAAGGCCAAACTGGTGGCCAAACAGGACAGTATCGTCCTGCTCCTGGGGGAAAGCGGAAGCGGCAAGGATTACATGGCCCGCTACATCCACGACCATTCCCACCGCTCAAACAGCCCCTTCTTCACCGTGAACTGCGCTTCCGTGGCTCCCGAACTGGCCGAATCGGAACTGTTCGGCCATGAACAGGGGGCGTTTACCGGGGCTCGATCCCGAAAACGCGGTCTGCTGGAGCTCGCGGAGGGCGGCACGCTGTTCCTCAACGAGATCGGAGAGCTTTCACCTCGCCTGCAAGCCAAGCTCCTTACGTTTCTCGACACCAGATCGTTCACCCGTGTGGGCGCCGAGAAAACCATATCCGTCAATGCACGGCTCATTGTCGCCACCAACCGGGACCTGGAGAAGGAAGTCTCCGAAGGCCGCTTCCGCAACGACCTGTTTCATCGGATCAATGTGCTTACGATCCACGTTCCGCCGCTACGCGACAGGATCCCGGACATCCCCGTACTCGTAGCGCAAATCACCGGGCAACTCGAAAAGGACTTGCACCTCTCCGGCAAGCCCGTGTTCGACCAAGAGGTCATGGAGCGGCTCAAAGGGTACCATTGGCCCGGCAACGTCAGAGAATTGAGAAACATGCTCGAACGGGCCCTCATCCTGAGCGGGGGAGGCAGGATACCCGTGGCAAGCCTTGGATTGGAAGAGGCTCACACCGAATGGTCCTATGTTACGGAGTTCCCCCATCACCGGACACTGAACGATGTGACCAAGGAATTGAAGCGCGCACTGGTCTCCGAGGCGTTGCGCCGATGCGGGGACAGCCCCACCCGCGCCGCGGATCTCCTGGGTATTTCACGGAACTCGCTCAATCACTACCTGAAGAGCCTTGGTTTGAAGGAATGAGGTACGGCGAGGGCGACGGGCCTTAATGCTCCATGGCGTAAATACGGTCCCGGCTTTGGTAGCGCCGGCCTCCGTGCCGGTATTCTTTAATGGAAACAACGTACTATCTCTCGCCCGGCAGGGACGCCGGGACGCTACCGCGTGTTTAAAGAACACGACAACGTATTTGCGCCATGCCGCACTTAGCCCGGGAGAGCACAAATAAGAAACAGCCCCTCCCCGGCCCCGCGCTGTCCGACCAAAAAACCAACAACAACCTTGGTCCCCACCTCCGGCCATTGCGCCTCACTCTCAACTAACCGGCTAATCTCACGTATGAAAGCACGTTGCGTTTGTTTTTTGTGCGGGGTTGCCTCATCGCTGGAGAGCATGCCGGCCCCCATCGTGACCAGCCAGGACGCAAGTACGTGCAATCTCGCCACAATTCTCTTTTCGGGCAGCTTTCTGCCAAAGTGGCATGCCGGTTGCAGCTGTTATGCGAAACGGCATCGTCCACATGGTGGGCACGAAACGGAGTTCGAGCATGACTCATTCGGAGAGATTGGCAAACGATGGAATTCAGGGGCCCGCAGTGCACCTCCCGAAGAGGCTGGAATTGGAGTGCGGAGGCAAGCACGGACGGACGGCTCATGACACGAGGACGGTACCGCAGCCCGGGCGCAGCGGGGAACCCGGCGACCGCCGCATGGGGAAAGACGATCAGGCCGGCAGCCAATGGGACCGCTTGCAGTTGGTGAAGTATGCGGAAGACCTGGCAAGCATATATCAGGAGGAAAAGTCCCGGCGAAAAGCACTGGAGGATGTGAACGAGGAGCTGAAGCACGAGATTCAAGCCAGGCGCCTCGCGGAAGAAGCCGTCCGTGCTGCGCGCGAGGATCTCGAGAAGAAGGTTCTCGATCGGACCGAGGAACTCCGTAAGGCCAACGGGCTTCTCGAAATGGAGATAGGCCTGCGCAGAGAGGGTGAAGCCCGGATCAGGAAGCAACTTGAGGAGAAGGATGTCCTGCTGAGCGAAATCCACCACCGGGTCAAGAACAATCTTCAGATCATATGCAGCCTGCTGGCACTCCAAAGCTCCACCATCAGCGATGAGAAGATGTTGGCCGCCTTGAGCGACAGTGAATGCAGGGTCCGGTCCATGGCGCTGATCCATGAGCAGCTCTACCGGTCCAAGAGCCTCGCACGGATCGATATGAAAGAATACATCGAAGCGCTCACGGCTGCCTTGACCGTGGCGTGCGGGAAAGAGGAAGGCAAGCTTTCCGTAAGAACCGATGTCGATGCGGAACCGCTCACTGTTGATTCAGCCCTTCCCTGCGGCTTGATCGTCAACGAGTTGATCACCAATTGCATCAAGCATGCGTTTTCCGAGGGGACCACCGGCGAAATCCTGGTGGCATTCAAGAAGAACCCTGAAGGCGGATACGTGCTTGAAGTAAAGGATAACGGAACGGGGATGCCTGCCGGTCTCGATTGGAGAACGGCATCGTCCCTCGGGCTGAGGCTGGTGAAGCGGCTGGCGGAGTACCAGCTCGGCGGCACTGTTAACGTTCGGTCACAGGACGGCACGGCAGTCGTCATATTGCTTCCCCACCTACGCTGACTGAGAGGAGACGGATATGTCCGATACACGGATATTGGTCGTTGAAGATGAGGCCCTGGTGGCTATGGAAATCGAGGAACGATTGATGAAGTTCGGCTATGACGTAGTCGGCACGATCCCCCGCGGCGAGGATGCCGTCGACGGCGTGCAGTCGCTGAGGCCGGATCTGGTGCTCATGGACATCAAGCTTGCCGGTGAAATGGACGGGATACGGGCCGCGGAATACATCCGCCGCAAGTACGACCTCCCGGTGGTCTACCTGACCGCACATTCGGACAAAACCACCCTGACCAAAGCCTTGGATTCGGTTCCTTTGGGCTACGTGGTCAAGCCGTTCACCGGAATCGAACTCCATACAACCATAGAAGTGGCGCTCAAGAAACATCAATCGGAAAAACAGTCCCGGGAAATGACGGAGAGTTTCGGCAGGGCCGCAAGCGTTATGGGCGGAGCGGTAATCCTCACGGACGGCCACGGCACGGTGCGCCACATGAATTCGCTCGCGGAGGTCATGACGGGTTGGAAGAAGAACGATGCCGTGGGAAAACCCATAACCGATGTCCTTATGCTGAAACCTCAGGATACCGGTAAGCCGGTCGAACGGCGCCACCTATCGGGATCGAACGGCGAGTTTGTTGTGCCCGCGGCGTCCTGCACTCTCACCGACAAGGCCGGCTCGGAGGCCGCCATCGATATTGCCGTGCTTCCCATGGGTGATTGCGACGGGCTTCCCCGACACGTCATCTTTTCCTTTCACGAGCATACCGGCCGAAAGTCGGCCGGCCGGGACTGGGTAAGTGCGACGGCCAATCTTCTGATCAGCGCCGAACTGTCGCGTTCGGAAGGCGATTCCGACCAGGCCGTATCGTTTTATGAGAGGGCGCTTGCCGTCCTCGAGTCCCACGTGGAACGTGACAGTCCCAGAGTGGGTATGGTCTTGGAAGACCTTGCCAAGGCGTACCGGCAGGCAGGCCGGGATGACGACGCCCGGATGTTCCGGATCCGGTCCGCCTGGATCCGGTCGCGTCAGCAGGCCGACTGTAGGCCGAAGAGCACCTGGTCATCCGGTTACGGATCGGCCGGAGTATGAAGTAATAATCGAAAGGAAGGCTGCCATGTTTGGCGACACTACATATGAACATTCCCAACTCCACGGAATATCGGTCGATCCGCTCCTGTTGGAGCAACAATGCGTTGCAACGCAGACCATAGACGTCAACGGCTTGTTCACCACGGACGTCCATTCCACGGGGAGTTTCGATTTGAGGTCTATCGAGTCGACATCTTTCGGGAAGCTGCTGGAGGCTGTTCCACTTCCCATAATCGTGGTCGACCAATGGCATCACGTGGTTTTCTCAAACCAGGCATGTGAAAGGGAAAGCGATGAAGGTTCACTGGTGGGCCTGACTTTTGAACAACTCGTTCCCATCCCGTCCGACGCAGAGCGGGCTCAAGAACTCACCGACAAAGCCGTCCAGGTTTTGAACACCGCGTTTGACACGCGCAAACCGCACACAACGGAAGCCATTCTCCAACTCGGACGACAACGGCGATGGTACCGTCTCCATCTGCGGTCCATGAGGTTTGCATCTCACAGGCATATGTTGGTGGTTATGGAAGATCTCACCATGGAGAGAACTTACCAGATGGTAACCCGCCGCGAGGGACAACGGCTCCGGAATCAATACGCCGACCTGAAGTCGCAGCACGGCAAGCTCCTCGAGAAATGCCGTGCCGCCGTAGACAAGCTGTACCGGGAGACATCTCTTCGCGAAATCGCCGAAGCCCGGGTGCAGGCAGAGCGGGATAAGGTTCTGAGAATACTGCGGAACACTCCGATGGGCCTGGCTGTTGTAGGGCGCGACGGAGCCTTCTCTTACGCCAATGAAGCATTCAAGCAACTGTTCGGCGACCGGCAGGAATCCGTGCAATCCGGATCGGCCGCGGATAACCATTCTGGGGACCCGTTCAGAGAGATCGAGCATTTGATCAACGACACCGGCGGAGGGCCCCGAAAGATCCATGTCGTAATACCCGCCGAAGGACAAAACCCGCAGGTAGTGCAAGTCACGGCCGAAAGGCTGTCGAGCGGGGAACAAGTTATCTTTTGCGCACATCAATAAGAGTTAAGGAAGGACGACAAGAAATGATACCCAACGAGAGAATCAATATCCTTGTCGTGGACGACGAACCCCACATTGCAGAATTGCTCCGTCGCATTATCTCTTCGGGAGGGTATTCATGCGCGAAGGCGTCGGGCGGTGAAACGGCCATACAAGAACTCCAAAACGGAAAAGAGATTCACCTCATCGTCACGGACATCATGATGCCGGGAATGTCCGGAGTAGACTTGCTCAAGTATGTCAAGGCTCTGTTCCCGACTACCGCGGTTCTCATGGTTACCGGGGTGCACGACCGCAATACGGCCGTCACCGCTCTGGAATTGGGAGCGTATGGGTACGTGCTCAAGCCCTTCGGATCGAACGAGATACTCATCAATGTGGCAGCGGCACTGGAACGGCGCCGTGTTACGCTGATGAGTAAGCAATACGAGCACATGTTGGAGGAGAAGGTTCGCCAAAGAACGTATGAATTGCGCAGGCGAGAGGAGGAAATAGTCCTCCGGCTCCTGTCCGCATCGGAACACCGTGACGACGAGACGGGAGCGCACGTCAGGCGTGTGGGGCTCTTTGCGGCGGAAATGGCAAAAACGGTTGGATGGGACCGGGAGTCGGTCGACAACATTCGTCTCGCCGCGCCCATGCACGACATCGGTAAGATCGGGATTCCCGACAGGATCCTGCTGAAGCCGGGAAGTTTGACCCCGGCGGAATTCGAGACCATGAAACAGCACACGCTCATCGGAGGGAAGATTCTCAGCGGCACAAACATCCCTCTGCTTGAAACGGCAAAGGAGATCGCTCTGACGCACCACGAGAAATGGGACGGTTCGGGTTACCCCTACGGACTGGCCGGGAATGCGGTGCCGGAGTGCGGTCTCATCGTGGGAATCGTGGACTTCTACGACGCGCTCGTTAACGACCGGGTCTACAGACCGGCATTGCCGGAAGAAAGAGCGATCTCCATAATATCGGAAAACGGTAGAAACCAATTCGGAAAAGACATATTCGACTGTTTCATTTCGGTTCTTCCCGCCCTGAGGCGCATCCGGGAAGAAGACGAGGGATTCTACGGGGATTTAGCGTCGGACCAACAGAATCAGGACATCGGGTATTCTTGCGCACTGAGCCCCAAGCAACTCCGCGCATCGTAATTGTACCGGAAGCTCACGGCTCAAGGAGGATGGAGACCATGCCTCGAATTCAGCCGGCGAATAGGTTCGGGAAGCTCGGGTCCTACCGCACCGTTGCATTGGCAGCCTGGACAAGTGCAATGCTCGCCCTGCTGGTAATCTCCTACACGGGAACCAGTCGGATGACGCAGGATGCGGCTTTGTACCCGGCCCATGCCGACACTCCGGAAAGCCGCGTCGCGGCGCCTGCGGCAGGACTTGAAAGAATTCGGCGCAGCAAAATCTCCGTCGATCTCCTGTCGTACCCGGCGATTTGGGTGCTGGGTTCATTATTCATAATTCTGTGTGTCCGCCGACTTGACGTCCGCGCAGGCCGGCTGGATCTCATGATGGACGCTCTGGAGGACTCATGCAACGACTTGGAGCAACGGGTCTGCGAGCGCACGGAGAATTTCACGAGGGCGAATGACCAACTTCATCGGGAAATCGTCCGCAGACTGGAGGTGGAGGCGGAACTGAAGAACAAGGAAGAACTGTACCGTGCCATTTTCAACAACGCTGCGGTGGGCATAGACCTCGTCGATGATACGGGACGCTTCTTGGAATTCAATTCGGCATTCTCATCCATGCTGGGCTACGAACCTGAAGAACTCCGTCATCTTCGCATAGAAGACGTGACCTTCCAGGACGATGTTCCTTTAACCCGAAAGAACCTTCACGCCATCGTGCAAGGCGAGACATCTTCCTACCGGACGGAGAAGCGTTACATCAAGAAGGACGGGACCGTCTGCTGGGTAGACCTTTCCGTGTCGTCAATCCGTAACGCCGACGGGGGCAATTCCGGAACCATTGGGGTGATTACCGACATAACCGACCGCAAGCTTGCCGAGCAACATTCATCCGAAAGCGAGCGCAGATACCGGAGCCTCTTCGAGCAGTCCAAGGACGCCATAGCCGGCACCGATGCAACGGGAATACTCCTCGACTTCAACAGAGCCTTTGTCGAGCTGGTCGGCTGTTCGGATTCGGCGGAACTGGCCGGGCGGAACATTGCCGATCTATTTTCCGATCCGGCCTATGGACGCCGCCTTGTGGGCAGGGTCAAGGAACAGGGTTATGTCAAGGATTTCGAGATCACGTTCCGGAAGAAGGACAACACGGATGTGATCACGATCGGCACCGTCACCCCCCGCTTGAATCCCGACGGCACGACGGCCGGTTATCAAGGCATTCATCGGGACATCACCGGGCAGAAAAGGGCTCAGCAGCAACTGCTTCGGTCGTTGGAATTCCAAAAGCAATTGCTGAACACCGCTGCGACCGCCATCTTTACCGTGGACTCCCGTCGCATGGTCACCGACGTCAACCAGGAATTCTGCCGTGTAACCGGATTCGAAAGCGATGAAGTCGTTGGAAGCCCGTGTTCGCTCTTCTGCGGCGATTCCTGCACGGGACGGTGTGCCCTGTTCGATGCGGACCAAGAGGGGCGGATATTCAGGAATTTCTGCTCCATACGAACCCGGGACGGCCGCAGGCTGGATGCGCTGAAGAACGCCGACTTGGTGCGGGACGAGACGGGGAGCATAACCGGCGGCGTAGAGTCCTTCGTGGATGTCACCGAGCTGATGAAAGCAACCGAGGTTGCCGAGGCCGAGGCCGAAAAGCTGAGGTCTATGATCGAAGGCATGCAGGAAGGGGTGGTCGTAATCGACGATCATGACATCGTCACCGAAGTCAATCCGTGGTTTCTCGAAAAGGTCCGGATGACCCGCGATGCAATCGTAGGACGAAGTCTTTGGGACTTCCATTCGGAAGCCATGACGCAGAGGGTCCGCACCATACTGGACCAATACAAATCGGGGAAGACCGTTTCGGCATGGGAAGTTCAGCGTGAGCTCCTGGGAATGCATGTTTGTATCCGGGTACAACCCATTTTGGCCTCCAACAGGTACAGAGGCGTCATCCTGAATGTCATCGATGTCACCGATCAGGTGCTGGCCCGGATCTCGGCCGAAGACGCCAGTCGTGCGAAGAGTGAGTTCCTGGCCAACATGAGTCATGAGATCCGGACTCCCATGAACGGCATTATCGGTATGACCGAGCTTATCCTGAACACCGACCTCACCGACGAACAGCGGGACTATCTCGAAGGAGTACAGGTCTCGGCAAATGCGTTGCTGGCGCTTATCAACGACATTCTCGATTTCTCGAAAATGGAGTCGGGTAAATTCGATCTGGTCAACACGTCCTTCAGCTTCCGCGACTGCGTCGGGAACACCATGACGACCATGGCGGCCCAAGCCCACTCCAAAGGGCTGGAACTGGCATATGTGATCGGCCGCGAGATCCCGGACTCCGTCGTGGGAGACCCCGGACGACTTAGACAGGTGCTGGTAAACCTTGTCGGTAATGCCGTCAAGTTCACCGCATCCGGCGAGGTCGTTGTCCGGGCGGAAATGGATTCCCGAGACGGCGGGGGAGTAAACGTACGATTCACCGTTTCCGACACGGGTATCGGGATTCCTTCCGAAAAGATGACGCAGATCTTCAATGCCTTTGAACAGGCCGATGGTTCCGTGACGAGGGAATACGGCGGTACCGGCCTTGGCCTGGCCATTTCATCTCAACTGGTGGAAATGATGGGCGGGAGTATCCGTGTCGAGAGCGAGCAGGGTTGCGGAAGCACGTTTTCTTTCATGGTAAAACTGAAATTGTCGGGGGAGCTTTCGAGATCCGGCGAGCTTGAAGACGTGGCAACGTTGAGGGGATTGTCCGCTCTGATCGTCGACGATAATGCCACCAACAGACGGATTCTTCTGGATACCCTGGCAGGATGGGGCATGGAGCCCGTTGCGGTGGATTCGGGTAAACAGGCCCTTCTGGAGATCAAGAAGGCTGCGGAAAAGGGGAAACCTTTTTCCATAGCATTGATTGATCTCATGATGCCCGAGATGGATGGGTTCGCACTTGTCGAAACGATCAATAGAGACTCAGAGACAAGCTCTCTCAAAGTTGTCATGCTCACCTCGGGTGGAAGGAGAGGCGACGGAGCTCGTTGCAGGGAACTCGGTATCTCGGCGTACTTGCTCAAACCCGTGAAGCAGTCGGATCTTCTCAGGGCCGTCTTGGGTACCATCGGTGATTCAGGAGCCCGTTCCACGGACAAAGGGTTGATTACGCGTCATTCCATAAGGGAAAGTCTGCAAAGGCTCCACATACTGGTCGCGGAGGACAATGCAGTGAACCGGAAGCTGGTAAGCGGGATGCTGGGGAAAATGGGTCATTCCGTGACGGTTTGCTCCAACGGAAAAGAGGCTGTCGATGCGGTTGAGGAGGAGACCTTCGATCTCGTCCTCATGGATGTCCAAATGCCGGGCATGGACGGTATGCAGGCTTCAACGGTGATCCGGGAACTTGAGAGAGGTACGGGCAGGCACATCCCTATCATAGCCCTGACCGCACACGCGATGAAGGGAGACCGGGAAAGGTGCCTGGAGGCCGGGATGGATGATTACCTGTCCAAACCCATTGCCCCGTCCGTCCTCTTTGAGAAGGTGGAAGAGACAATTTCGGCCCGGCAGACATCGGGCGATGTACGGGTCGACGCCGAAGCCGGAGAAAGAGCACTCCAAATTTCCAAATTGTTGGACCGGACCGACGGCGACCGGGAACTCTTGCGTGAGATCCTGGATCTATTTCAAGATGATAGTCCGCGACTTCTGGAAGAAATAAGAGATGCCGTCAAGGACGGCGACCACGAGGCTTTACGTAAAGCCGCTCATGCGTTGAAAGGGTCCGTGGCGGTGTTTTCCACCGACGGAGCATTTGAGGCGGCACAACGTATGGAACGACAAGCCGGACTTGGGAGCATGACTCAGGTGAGCAATGCGTTAAAGAACTTGGAGACTGAAATTTCCTCTCTCCTGGACGATCTCGCCGGAATTGCAAAGGAGCTGGACCATGAAAATCTTGATTGCAGACGACCATCCCGTGACGCGACGGTTGCTTGAGGCGCAGTTGACCAAATGGGGTTATGACGTAGTGGTGTGCTCCGACGGAACTGAAGCCTGGAACGTCATGACCTCTGCAGATCCCCCGAGAATGGCCGTCCTCGACTGGATAATGCCGGAAATCAGCGGTCCGGTTCTGTGCAGAAAGATACGTGAAGCCGAAGCGGACCAACGATACACGTACGTCATCCTCTTGACCGCAAAGAACAGACGAGAAGACATCCTGGAAGGTCTTGAGGCCGGTGCGGACGATTACGTGGTCAAGCCATTCGACCCCAATGAACTGAAAGTGCGCGTCAGGGCCGGTGCGAGGATCGTGGAGTTGCACGAGAAACTGACCGAGGCTTTGAGGGTTTCGAAGTACCAGGCCACTCATGATGCCCTTACCGGGTTATGGAACCGTGATGCCATTCTGGGTTTTCTGCGCAAAGAGCTGGCGCGTGTCGCACGGGAAGATACCACGGTGGGCGTAGTCATCGGCGACATCGATTTCTTCAAACGCGTCAATGACCGGTACGGCCACCTTGCCGGGGACTCCGTGTTGAGACATGTCGCGGAAAAGCTTGTTTCTTCCGTCCGTCAGTATGATACGGTGGGACGGTACGGAGGGGAAGAGTTCATCATGGTCCTCCCCGGATGCGACATGCAGACCGCACCCCAGGTGGCTGAAAGGGTCAGGGTCGAGCTTTCAAAACACCCTGCCCGGACTCCCGAGGGGATTCTCCCGGTGACCATGAGCCTTG
This sequence comes from Pseudomonadota bacterium, assembly GCA_043806215.1. Classification (GTDB taxonomy): domain Bacteria; phylum Desulfobacterota; class Desulfomonilia; order Desulfomonilales; family Desulfomonilaceae; genus JAVHLK01. Next base: position 28,989 of record JAZDHD010000130.1, read on the forward strand.
GCGTGGCCGTGGCGGCGCGGGGAACTTCCACGGAAGTTGACGCCATCGTCAAGGCTGCGGACAAAGCCCTTTACAGAGCCAAGAACGAAGGCCGTAACCGGGTCGCAGCAGCGGAGGAGGATTTCCAGTGGAAGCCAAACGAAGAATCAAAGCCAGTGAAATCGTTTTCGACATCAGATCCGGGATCTCAAATGGTGGCTTGATGGAGAAGTATCAACTTTCCGTCAAGGGATTGCGCAGCCTCTTTGATCAGCTGCTGAACGCCGGGGCTGTGCCCGGACGTGATCTCGAAAACCGAATGGCCGCGAATGCGGGCGCAACGGCCGACAAGAGCCTTCGACGCCGGCCAAGGCACTATATGTTCGTTCCGTTGCCGGTGTACGCGTTGGACAATCTTGCGGAAGAAGGAAGTGTCGTGGACATCAGCGAACAAGGGCTTAGAACGATTGGTGTGGAGGTACGCAAGGGCGAATACAAGGAACTGCTCATCCAAGCAGACGGGTATGCGGACATCTATCCGTTCCAAATCGAAGCCCGCTGTTGCTGGGTCAATCCCGATACGGATTCGGGTCTTACCGAGGCCGGCTTCGAGATAACCGACACCAACCAGGGCAGCCTCCAACAACTCCGGACCCTCATCAGGACACTCTGTCTCGGCATATCCGGTACTGACTCCCCGGCAGCCGAAGGATCCGGGCCTCCGCTTTTTGCCGAGGACATGATGGATGTAGCGTCTGGAGCGTCCTCTTGAGACGAGATCCTCCTGCGGTCACAAGTGTCAATCCAGCCGTCACGGGCCGTGATAGAATACCTTATCGCGCGCAGACTGCTCAGTTTCAATCATGAATCTTAACCCGGTGCACGAAATAATCGCCGCAGGCCTCACGGATCGCGTATTCACCGCGGCGGTGCTGAAGGTGGATTATTCGGGCGAGCCGATCATTCACCGGGCTTTTGGTCACAGGGGAGACTCGGACGAGGAACCGGTAGGCAAGGAGACGCTCTTCGATCTCGCGTCGTTGACAAAGGTCCTCGCCACCACTCCCTGCTGGATGATCTTGGCCGGTGAGATTCCCGGGATTCTCGACCGCGGCCTTTGCTCCTGGGTTCCTCGATGTCCTTCCGACAATAGAGACATCACTCCCAGACTGTTGCTCGCTCACGCGGCCGGGCTCCCGGCCTGGCGGCCCTATTACCTCCACCGGTTTGACGGCTCCGTGAGCGATGCGGTACTGAGAAAGATTCTCGGCGAGCAGCTCGACTACCCCCCGGGACACGGATGCATCTATTCGGATTTGGGATTCATGCTCCTCGCGTTTCTCCTGGAGATTGAAACGGGCATGACACTCGAGGAACTCGCCCGGGAGAGAGTTTTCAAACCGCTCGGTCTGCTCGATGATCTCATGTTCAGACCCACGTGCCCGCCGGCAAGGCCGGCCTTGACCCGGCACGGCGATCCGGCCGGATTCGTCAATGATCTCAACAGCAGGGCACTTGGCGGCATGGCCGGGCATGCAGGCCTCTTTGGAACCGCTCGAGGGGTGTCGGCACTGTTCGATGAATATCGCCGGAGCACGGTGTCGGGCCGCGGCCTCTTTGACCGGGCCCTGTCTCTCGAGTTCTTCACCAGGACCGCTTATGCGGAGGGTTGTACCCGAGCGCTTGGGTTCGACACGCCTTCCGCCCAGGGATCATCCGGCGGCAGCCTGTTCTCCCCTCAGAGCATCGGTCACACCGGCTTCACGGGCACCTCGGTCTGGATGGATCTCAGACGGCAACTGTCCGTGGTCCTGCTGACCAACAGGGTAATCATGGGCGAAGCAGACCAGCGGATCAAGGCTTTCCGGCCGCGTTTACACGACGCGATCGTGGAAGGAGTTCTTTCGTGACGGCTTTTCTGCCGGAAATGCCCTTGAAAGGCTGAGTGCTTTGTTTCCCAACCCCCCATGATTCGGGGATCACAACTGATCATGAAAATCCCTCGGTGCTCCGAGCCGAAGACCGGGCAGAGCCTAGCGGATAAGCATTCCCAGGCTGTAGGGGCGGCCCCCCATTGGCGCTAACTTAACCTGGAATTGTCGCAGTCCTCAGATTCCCCCCTTTACTAAAGGGGGAACAAGAGGAAATGTCCTTCAGGATAGGTGTCCTCCTGCAAGGACACAACAGTTAGCGCCTATGGGGGTTCGTCCGGGCGTCCCGGTCAGCCCCGCGCGCGTTCCAATTCCGGAGCGTCCGCGCCGCTCGCGTCTTCGATCTGTTTAAGGGACCTGATGAGGGACTCCTGGAGAAAGAGCTCGCAATGGGTGCATAGATAGTTCAGCTTCGTGTCGAGATCCGGGACGTTGTTCGAGGCCCGCATGACACAACGGCCGGCATGGCAATGGGGAACTCCGAATGTGTGCCCGATTTCGTGGACGGCCACCTTCACTGCTCTGTCCAGGAAGTCTTCCCGGGATATGGGCAAACCCCGGTTTCCCACTCCCAGACGCGCGCAGGACATGACCGCGGAACGGCCCCCCATGTACGCTTCACCGAAAACATAGGTGAGAATCGGATTGCAGATGTCAAACCTGGTGATGCCGAGAATTTTCAAACTGCTCTGAGACATCTCTTTGTTCAGATGCTTGATGATGGCCATGGCATTGTATTGGTCTCGAGATTCCATGAACGTGTCTTGAGGGATGGGTACCACGTTGTGGAGGTCCACGGGGAGCCTCAAAATACCCTGCAAACTATCCGAGACAACCCGGAGCACGTCTTCGTCCATTCTGCCGAGAGGAATTACCGTTATCAGAGGTTTTGTCTGAAAATACCCCTCCTCTCGTTCCCGTAGGGGTAGGCCCCCGTGCCTACCCGGGCGGCCACAGGGGGCCGCCCCTACAGCCTGGGAATGCCTATCCGCCGGGCTCTGCCCGGCCTTCGGCCCGGAGCCCCGAGGGCTTTCATGGTCAGTTGTGATCCCCGAATCATGGGGGTTTGTCGGAATATTTGGCAGCGTCCGCTCCTTTCGGAACAAGCTAACGGTGCAGGTCGAATTTCCTAATCTTCTTGTGAAGGGTGCTCCGGTCCACCTCCAAGACTTTTGAGGCGCGCGATATGTTCCAGTCCTCTTCATCGAGGATGCGGCGTATGTGGAGAATCTCCGCT
>JAZDHD010000131.1:0-28273 GCA_043806215.1 Pseudomonadota bacterium
CCGTAGGGGTAGGCCCCCGTGCCTACCCTGGGCGGCCACAGGGGGCCGCCCCTACGGGAGGGCACGGCAATCTCAGCCTTTCACGAGGCATTGAGATTGCTTTCCCGCGTTCTGCGCGGGACTGCGCTCCTCGCAATGACAGGAACGGCCGGCGGGATCCTTGAGGAACTGGATTAGAATTACCGCGAATTTCAATGAGCGTCACTCTAACGCGGTACCGAGATAAAACAGAAAGGGGGAACCTCTTTGGAGGTTCCCCTGTTTTGGCCGGCAAGCCCCGTGGGTTTCCGCTCTTACCGCACCGTTACACGGCCGAGGTCGGACTGCAGCCCCACCGTCCAGCCCTGGAACAGGAGCAGGCGACTGATGTTTTGCTGCACCCAGATATCGGCCCGGGCTATGGTGCTCTTCGGCACATACACCAGGTCGTTTCTCTGGAGCAGGAAGTCCGTCTGTGATGTCATGTTGCTGAGATCCGCCTTACGAGTGAAAAATCTTCCATCGGGCATTCTCGATATGACCAGTACGCTCCTGGGTTCGGCCGTGTCCCTGGTTCCTCCCGCCTGTGCAAGGGCGTGTTGCAGCGTGATGGGGCCCTTCACGTTGAATACTCCGGGCCTTACCACTTCCCCGTCGACAAACACGAGATTTCCGACCACCTCTCGAAGGAGAACCGAAACCTTCATTTCGGGAATGATCTTGGAATACGTTGAATTCACCGCTCGGTTCAGGTCCGGTATGGTTCTGCCGGAAGCAACCATGTCCTCGATGAATGGGGCCGAAATGTGACCGTCGGGCCGCACCGAAACGATACGAGCTTGACCGTACGGCGCGGTGGCAATGGCCTTCTGGACCTCGTCTAATTTTGCATTGAACTCACGTACGGTAACGGTGATTTCAGGATCTTTGAGCAAATCGGAATAGACTCTCCTCAGCATCTGGGACGCTTCGTTTGCCGTCATTCCGGCAACCTTGACGTCCTTCTTTCTCGGGATGCTGATTTCCCCGTCGGGCCTCACCCGCACCGTCCGGTTCATCTGGGGATGCATGTCGTACTCGATGTCGATCTGATCCTTCACCTGAAGCCTGTACGGTTTTCCCGTGACAGTGGGTATGGTGAGATAGATAAACTCCAGGACATCTCCCTGCGCCAGTCGATACAAAGATACCGGAAAGTGCTCTGTCACTTTGCATGCAACTTCAGGAGGGGTTTCATTGACGGCGGCTCGATGTCGAGGGATCACGCATCCTCCCAACAAGATTGCTGTGAGAGGGATGACCAGGAATTTGCTCCACGAAATTCCGAAAACTGGATGACCGGTGTGCATGCTCATAATGACTCTTCCTACTCGCGTAATGGGGCCCCGCATGTGCCGCGCCCGCTAGAAGGCTCCTTCAAGAGAGAAGAATATGCCGTCCCTCTTCATCTCGATGACGTTACCCGTGATATTTTCCAGCTGGTTGAAGAAGCTCTCGTGCTCGTACCCTGCCTTTGCTTCCAATACCGCCCGGCCGCCCATGGGAGCGACTCCCACCAGCATCCCCACATGGATGTCGACGTAGTTGACAAAGTTTGGGGTTATCGCATAGGTCATGCGGGCAGTCCCGCCCACGGTGAGGCCTCCGAGAGGACCGTTTCCGCCAAGGCCGTACTTCGTGTCAAAATGCGCGCCCACGCAGGGAACCAGTTCGTCGAACTGCATGGTGTTATCCCGGTTGGTCTCCGCCGTGCCGAACTGCACCTTCAAATCCAGATATCGTAAGTCGCCGTTGAGTCCGGCCACCCACCTGGGACCAACCAAGAAGTCCAGATCGTATCCGAAGCCGAACATTGCGGTCCTCAGCTCGGATGTGATGAACGTGCCCGCAGGATAGATGTAGTTGCGCGTTCGTAACTCACGCTGAATTGTGGTTTCCCCATGGTAAGTCTCCGGAATACTCCCGTACAACCTGAGACAGTGGTGTTCCAACGGGCGTATGGAGAGCAGGATTCGATTGCTTTGTTGGTCGGTGGGCAAACCGAGATCCTTCCGGAAGTCGTTCAGGGTCCCCGAAACGGTCGGGTTGGTATGCTGTGCGAAGCCCATGCGGCCTTCTATTCTGCTCAGAAAGCCCTCGTAGCCCACGGTGGCAAAGACGTAGTGATCCAGAGGCTCCGCATCCGACGTCACAGTCAGGACGGACAGAGACAAGGCAAGCGCAAGTGCCGTGACCCCAACTCTGCGGTGGATCTCTCCAAATTGAATTCTCAAGGTTTTCATATTCGCCTCACCTGTCACGCTTCGGCGGTCGCCGTAGGTATCTGCCGTAATCACTTAACCGGGGCATTCTCTTGGGAGCGAACCCCCGCTTCCGATGAGCCTGCGGACACCATCCGGAAACCGCCGTCCGATGACGGGTCCGGGGCAAGGTGTAAGCGTTCCGGCTCTGAATGGTTGCCGCCGTGCGGGAAGGCCGCGGCGCACTGGGAATACGAACCGTTGATCGTCACGCATCCCGTCAGGACTATGCCCTTGTCGCTGCCGTCGGATGCCTTCGCCGCAACCGCCGTGCCGCCCGAGATGGAGCCGGGGGAGAAGAGGGAGGCATACAGAGTCCGTGTGAACGTTCCCGCCTTCACCGTGAAGGGGCGTTGCACGGTACTCGGTCGATCCGTAATGATGTACAAACCGTCGTTGGCGAAATACCAGGAGTCGCGTCCATTGAGGCTGCCCGAGCATGGTTTGTTCAGATCATTGCGTATGCGGCTTGCCCTGACCGGACCGCCGGTCTTGGCCAATTGTGCGCGGCGCTCCTGAAGACCTTCGGCTTTCCGCTTCAAGAAGACGAGATGAGAACTCAGCGCTTCGCGCATGGCGGAGCGGATTCCCTTGATCTCCATATCGACGGCCCGCACCTCGGGGCTCTTGGAGGTGAACCGGGCTGCCATGGACCTCTTCTGGATCTCCAGTTCCACAATCTTGTCCTGGAAACGTTGGAGATAAGAGGTGCCCGCACCTTGGGAAACGGGAACGAATCCTCTAAATATTCCGTTGCCCGAATCAAGATTTCCAAGGGCCAGTTCCGCCTCGCGCAGGCTCATGTTGAGTTCGTGTATGCTGTCGTCGATCGCTCCCAGCCGCGGGGCGGACGGCCCCGGTCCCGGGCTCACCGAAGCGAGACTCATCGGGGTCTCTTGCGTGGGTGCCCACGAATTCCGGTGTTCCACGTACCGGCGGACGCACTCTTCCATGACCGCCTTCAGGAAGTCCGGGTCGTCTCCATTCATCGTCAATTTAACCTTGGCGACGCCGTTGGATACCTCCCCAACCGCGCCGAACGATTCGGACAGCCATTGCTCGAACTCCCCACGGTCCTTGAAACGGGTCAAACCAAGCCTCAAGACCATTGACCGGGCCGCATCGGCACCCGGAAGAGTCCCGCGGGCACCGGCGCTTACGGCGTCGAACAGACCGGATGCCAAGTGAGAGCGCAGCCCCGAACTCTTCAGGATTTCGATCTCTTTTTCAAGCGGCCAGGATACTCCGTCTGCGCCCCTCTGCTCACCCTTGAGGAAAAGCAGCTTGGATGCCACTTCATATCCGTCGGTCCACACCTGGTACACGGCGACGGCAATCAACGCCGACAATACCGCCAATCCCAAGGAGATCTTGACTGCCCGCCCCTTCCCTCGGCCGGATGTTCTCTTCCGCATATTCCCCGTCACCGCCGGCTTGGAAGGAGACTGAGGCACCCGACGCACTCCGTCCCCTTTCCGCGGCACGCGGCGCCCCTCGGGTCGGAGACTCATGCTCCGAGCTCCGGGGGACCGGGATCCCGATACATCTCTTGCATTCGCGCCCCGTGCAGGGACCGTCTTGCTGCGGCTGTTGCCCGGGTTCTTTTCCTTGCTTACCATCGAAGCTTCTCCCTGCGATGAGTTCCTCATGAAATACGCGGAGTGATTCCGTGAGCTCCATGGGCCGGATACGCCCCGGCTCACGGACTACGCCGCGGTCGGTTACTCTCTTACCGGTTCGGCGACACCATCGGACCTCGTTGCGTGTCCGCCGGAACGGAGTGCCATGGAGGTTTGCCGTAAGGCAGACGATATCCACGGCTCTTTATTTAGCGTGTATATACACAACCTTATCCTAATTTAATAAGACACGGTCTTGTTCCTGCCCACGCGGTTCTTGTCAACTTATTGTAATCAGCGAGTATTGCGGATCTTTCGGATCTAATGGCCGGATTGTATCAGAAAGAACCTTGATAGTCAATGGTTATATTAGAACATTACTATTTAGATGAGTTATATAAGATAACAGCTTGCTTTTACAGGAGGAAAAGATGACCGCAAGGCGGCGTATGTCGGCCGGGCCCGGACAAGAGTTTGACTTTCCGTCAAATCATAGTTAGTAGCGTAATATATCTAAGGAGAGAAAGGGGAAGCCATGATCAAGCAGATCGCACTCTCTTACACCCAAGAGTTTCTTCACTTGGAGCAGGTGATCCTTAAGGATGCCGGAGAAAGCCGGCCCGTGGTCGTCCAGTGCACCGCTGCTCACCGGAACGAGGGAGTCACCACCATAACACTTGCCCTCGCCTCATTCATGGCTCAAAAATACGGGGGGAGGTACACGCTGGCTGTAGAAGCCAACTTCAGAAATCCTGCGTTTCGTCGCGTGTTGTCCTTGAGATCACCGGGATCGCTGTTGGGAGTTGTGCAGCGCAAGCAGACACTCGAGGAGGCCCTCCAGAAAGTGGAAGATTTGGGCTTCTACGCGTTGGCGTCCGACGGATTGGACGGGGCGCTCAGTGATTCGCTCACGGATGCGGCGCTGGAAGGTCTCGGCCCGGCGCTCGTTGCCTTGAAGAAGGGATTCCGATACATCTTCATCGACAGTGCTGCGGTAATTCCGTTCGGCGAGTCGGCGTCCATATCGAAGCTCGTGGACCACGTAATCCTCGTGGTGGAATCGGGAAAGACAAACTCGGAGGTCGTTAACCGCGCAATAGAAACAATTCAGGCGGCCGGGTCCGATTTATCGGGCATCGTCCTGAATAAGCGGGAGTTTCATATCCCTCAGTGGTTGTACAGGCGCATTTGAGCACGCGGGTCACGTGCGGTTTTCCCCGGGATATCTTGGTGCTTCGTTTCATAATAAATGACCGGCAGGAGCGCCCGTCGGCGTCGGGGACTCTCATCCTTCGTTGAGCCTCCATATGCAAGAATTCTGCAATGAACTATGATGAAGCGCTCTACGTCCTGCGACGCGTACGGAGCCTAAGACCCTCGGACCCGGTTTATCGCTTGGCCTCCAAGGTGCGGCATTGCATGGAACGCCGCCGGTTTGCCTCCGGCGAAGCGCAAAGGGCTGAAGAGCAATGGGAGACGACTGTACTGAACCGTTTTCCCGGACGGGGGGCGGAGGATCCGGTGGAAGCCGCAGAGCGGGTGCTTTTGGAGCGCCTCCCTGATGGTTGGTGGCACGGGGATTCCTTTTGGGAAATGTTTGCCGACCTGTATCCCACCGAATCCGGTGAACTTATCGGCAAGGGAGAATCCGTTGTCGCAGGTCGGGTGCGATTGTTCCAGTGGAAAGAAGTGACCCTGCCCGAGCCTTGCTCCTGGTCGGAAACCTACGAATCCTCAGGCGAAGGCCGGCAGTGGCCGACGGGCCACCACTCGACGATTGATTTCCTCCATGATCCGCAGAGGCCCGGCCGCGACGTCAAGTGGTGCTGGGAACTCAACCGGTTTCAACATCTGCTCTGGCTGGGAGCCGCATGGAGACTCACCGGGGATGAGCGTTTCCCCCGTACGGCGCGGGCTCATATCGAGAGCTGGATGTGCCGGGTCCGCTATAAAGCCGGCGTTCAGTGGGCGAGCAATCTGGAGGTGGGGCTGAGGCTTCTCTCCTGGGTGCGCTGCCACATACTCTGTCATGCCGGCAGAGCGTGGGACCGGGAATTCACAGCGCGTCTTCTCAAATGGATATACCTGCACGCCGCGCATCTGGAAAGTGAACTCACGGTTCATCACACACAGGGGAATCATCTTCTCGGCGAATCAGCGGCCCTCTGGTACACGGCCGTGCTGTACCCATTTCTCCCGCAGAGCGAGCGGCGGCGCAGGCGAGGTGCCACAATCCTCAACCGCCTGGTGCCTCGTTTGATCCTTCCCGATGGAGTGTACGCGGAGCAGGCGACGGGCTATTTCAGATTCGTCGTAGAGTTTCTCTTGCCCGTGGTCCACCTTGCGCGCGCTCTGGGGGACGGCCTCCAAGAATCCATCCCCCGCAGCGTCGCTGCAGGATTGGAGTTTATCCGATCGTTGCCTCCCGGGGCATGGGACGTGCCTCAGATAGGGGATTCCGATAGTGGGTCGGCAATCGGGTGGCAGCTTTCGGATTATTGGGATTTCACGCCCCTCTTGGCAGCCGGCGCGGTATTGCTGGACAGACCGTCCTTGGCTGCGGGAATCGCGAAGTTTCCCGCGGAGGCCTATCTCCTGTCGGGGCAAGAAGGCCGCAAGGTCTTTGAGACGATGCAAGGGTCCCGGAAGGAATCCCCATGCCGTTGCGCAGTCGGCAAAGGTCTTTCCGAGTTTCCCGCGGGCGGCCGGCGAATTACCCGGGACGACCGGTTCGGCATTGTCTTCGACTGCGGTTCGTTGGGCATGGACCCCGGCTTCGAACACGGCCATGCCGACGGTCTGTCGTTCATCCTCACATACAACGGGTTGCCCGTGGTCGTGGATCCCGGAACAGGTCTATACAACGGACCGGCCAAGTGGCGTTCCTATTTTCGTTCGACATTGGCGCACAACACCATCGCGGTGGACGAGAAGAGTCAGTCCGTAATGATCGGCACATTCCGTTGGTCCAAGCCCCTGAAGATTACCCGGGAGCCCGCAGTTGCGGGAGAGGGCCGCATACTCCTGCCGGGGACCGTACGGTGGGGCCGGATTGTTCACCGCCGTTACGTGTTGCACCTCCTCGATGACGGCGTCTTCGTGTTGGACGAGATCAGAGGACCGGGAACGCATAGACTGGATCTCTCGTTGAATTTTTCTCCGGCATGCCGGCTCGTCCCGTCGGACGTGCATACGATGAGTATCCGTTGTGGAACGGAGTGTTTGGAGATGTGCGTGCTCGACACAGCGGGGAGTAGGCCGACGATACTGGAGGGATCGGATGATCCCATGGGAGGTTGGTATTCGCGCCTCTACGGTTTGATCGAGCCTTGTCCCACGGTGAGGGTGAGCGCGGCCTTGGATCTTCCGGCATACTTTGTAACCGGCTTCAAGGCTTCCGGAAGGAGCATATCCCTCCCCGGGGGATTGGCGGAGGGTCTGGTGCCCCGGGGATGTCTGGATTTGCTCAATTCTTCTGAATTCTTGGCGTTTCTTTCAGACGACGACCGGAAGTGACGGCATTTCAACGGGAAAGGCGACAACCCATATGCGCATACTTCATCTGCTCCACAGATCCGTGCCGGGAACGCACGGATATGCAATACGAAGCCGGGAAATCGTAACCAAGCAGCGTGACATAGGGCTCGAACCAATTGTGATCACCTCGCCGTCTCAGGCTCCCCTGGGTACGCCGGACCGGGAGGGGAGCGAGTATATCGACGGCATCCGCTATTTCCGCGCATGCGGCACACTCCTGGATCCTACCGCGGAGGTGTATGACAAGAGTCCGCTGCGGTCTTCGCTGAGGGTGCTGCAGAACACCCGGCTGTTCACCACGGCAATGCGGGTGGCAAAGCAGTACAAGCCGGACGTCATTCACGGTCATTCACCTTTCACCTGTGGAATTGTTGCCGACCTTGTGGGGCGGATCAGGAACATCCCCAGCGTCTACGAGATGCGCGGTATTTGGGAGGATTCGCATACCATCCGATACGGACTGAGCGACCGCTCCCTGAGGTATCGCACGGTCCGGTACCTGGAGAATGTCGCGCTCAAGGGGGCACGGGCCTGCTGCGTGATTTGCGAATTGTTGAAAGATGAAGTCGTCTCACGGGGTATTCCCGAAAACAAGATCTTCGTTGTTCCCAACGGCGTCGACATTGCCGCGTTTCCCTTGGGCGATCCGGATGAGGAGCTTCGCCGGCGTTTGGGATTGCATGATCGCCTGGTAGTGGGGTATATCGGTTCATTCTTTCGATATGAAGGCCTCGAATTGCTTCTCAGGGCGACCTTTGAGCTTGCCGGCCAGTTCCCGGACCTCAGCCTTCTGCTTGTGGGCGACGGTGAACTCTCCTCCGAGCTGAAGCTCATGGCTTCCCAAGCCGGATGTGCCGGCCGAGTGGTCTTCGCTGGACGCCTGCCCCATGGGCGCGTGCTCGACTATTACCGGCTGTGCGATCTTATGGTGTTGCCGAGACTGGACGCGAGAGAAACCCGGCTGGTGACCCCGTTGAAGCCTCTGGAGATAATGGCTGCAGGAAGACCGTTGGTGGCAAGCGACATCGGAGGCCACCGCGAGATCGTTCAGGACGGTCGGAACGGAATACTCTTCAAGGCCGAGGACGTAGAGGATCTCAAGAACAAGATCGCCGGACTGGCACAAGATGCCGCCGGGCGCCGGGATCTTGCGCAACGGGCCCGGGCCTGGGTGGAAATCCATCGGGATTGGGCTCACCTGGTGGAATTGTACCGCTCCATGTACGAGGAACTCACGCACAGCGTTTAGTGCCTGTCCTAAAACAGACCTTGCAAGTTGATTCCGCGTTCCCCATAGCTATACCATTGAACAGAGAGGCCCGAGGGATGATGGGCTTATTTGGCGACAGCCCCTCAGTGCTTCATGCCGAAAATACGGTCGCACAACCTGAGCCCCGGAAGATGACGGGCAGGGACGCCCGTCCCACGATGTACGACGGGCTTGGTCTCTGTCTTTCGTTGCCCGGGCCTCCGTGCCCGGATAGTATTCCTGCACACACGTAACATGCCGCCGAGACGGATCGCCTGTTGGGGATGAAGGTTGCCGGAGCTAAGGGGGGGGGGTGCAGGAATTCACTACCATGAATCATGGGATTTTTCGATAGTGCGTAGTGCGGCAAGCAGCCCGCACGGGGGTGTTTTAGCAAAGGCGCTTCTCATACAGGGAAAGGCGCCTTTGTTCTTTTTTACGGACTGAAGATTCTTCGCGCGAAAAGTGTTGCATTCGCCCCGCGAAATACGGTAAACTGAAAAATGGGATCGAGAGGTCCGGCAGGGGAATGACGACCCGGCCGGGACAGCTCCGAGTGAATGCAGCGAGACTCAGAGTCGCTTACAAGAATGCCGGCTTTCCTGTCGAGAGCGGGGAGCGACACTGCCGCACGGAAGTCACGGCCGCCGCGGCAACCCGAACATGCATTATGACCGGCTTCGGAGCGCGGGTTCAAGTTACTTCGTGCACCGGCAACGCACCGGGTGCCCTTTGCTTGAACGAATGGTACAGATCCTGACCGGTTCAATAATCCGCCCGGACACAACAGCTGATGAAACATCGGATCCGAATCACAAGCCGGAGGTAGACACGAATGGATCGAAATGTGTGTATAATCGCCGGAGGAATGTCCAAATGGGGGGTGCGGGACGGCAGCCAGCGGGACTTTTTTCAGGAAGCCGCCAAGGCCTGCTACGACGACGGCCCCCAGCTCAACCCAAAGGATATAGATGGTCTTCTGGTCGCATCCGCGTACACCGAGCGCACTTCCTACCAGACGCATCTTGCACCGCTGGTAGCCGAGTATGCAGGCATAAAGCCGAAGAACATCTGTGCCCGTGTTGAGCTCCTCTGCGCAAGCGGCAGCTCGGCGATTATTCTCGCGTTCGGCCTGATCAAATCGGGTCAGGCAGACATAGTAATGGTTGCCGGTGGTGAGAAGCTTTACACACCTCAGAAATGGGAAGTGTTCTATAGCGAGCTCGCTTCCGTGGACCATGATTGGGACGGCGGCCAGGGACTGGGGCTTCCGCCTCCCGTTTTTGCCATGGTTGCCAAGCAGCACATGAAACAGTTCGGCACCAAGAAAGAGCACCTGGGGACAATCTCGGTCAAGAACCGGAGGAATTCGGCCAAGAATCCCTGCGCCCAATTCCAGACCCCTGTTACCATGGAAGAGGTGATGAACGGACGCATGATCGTGGCTCCACTCACCTTGTACGATTGCTGTCCCATTACGGACGGTGCGGCCGCGGTGGTGCTTGCGGTGGAAGAGAAGGCCAAGGACATGACCGATAAGCCGTTGGTTTACTTGCGGGGAACCGGTCAGGCATCGGTGAACAACATGTCGGCGAACATGCCCGATTGGACGACCTGGGAGGCCTTGAAGATCGCAGGGGCACAGGCGTACAAGAAATCCAAGGTGGAACCTAAGGACGTGGATGTCGCCATGACCCATGATTGCTTCACCATCTCGGAAATCATTGAGATGGAAGATCTGGGATTCTGCAAGAAGGGCGAGGGCGGGCCCTTTGTCGGCGCCGGCGGCAACGATTTCGGCGGAAAGATCCCCACCAACACGGACGGCGGTTTGCTGGGCTGCGGCCATCCCTTTGGCGGGACCGGAATTCGTCAGGCCATTGAAGTCATGAAACAGTTGCGGGGCGATGCGGTTCAGCAGGTCCCCAACGCAACCATAGGACTCACTCACAACCTGAGCGGATTCATCGCCGCGCACACGGTCTTGATTTACGGAAGGGAGGTCGCATGACTACGCCGGGAATTTCCATACTCGAAGGGAAATACATGGCCACCATGGACCTTTTCCCACAGGAGTCCAAAGAGTTCAATCAGATGCATCCCTTCTTCGAGTATCTCAAGGAGGGGCGTTTCACGACCACCCGCTGCAAGGACTGCGGCGCCGAACCGTTTCCTCCGCGGCTTCTCTGCCCGGAGTGTTACGCCACCAACATGGAATGGATTGACTGGCCCACCACCGGGACGGTCATAGATGTGACCGAAGAAGTGGTCGGGGTGCCTCTGGGATTCGGCAAGCCTCCGCTCGTGCACGCCCTGGTCGACTTGCAGGGCAAACGGACTTTTTTCGTGCGCATCATCAATTGTCAACAAGGTGAACTCAAATCCGGGGACACGGTTAAACTCGCCGTGTTCGACATCGACCCCGTTCCTCAGGAGCAGGGGAGAGAAGTGGTTGAGATCCAACGCGTCTTCTATGCATTTGAGCCTGCGAAGTAGCCTATACGGCGAATCGCTTTTTTTTGACAATCCAACCGGACCGAAGTCCGGATCGGTCTGAGGACGGCGAGGCTGCCACGGCAGGCCGGCCGAAGGCCGAAGAACACTCGATTCATGACAGGAGGACACAATGTCATTGGAATGGGTACCAAGAGACAATAGCCAGAAGAATCATATTCTCATAGGTTCCGAGCACTGGGGAACGGAAGCTCCCTGCACCGTTTACGAAAAGAAGCCCTTGACGGACCCGAAAGGCAACGAAATTCCTGGGCTGTACGTGGCGTGGATCCGCCTGAACAATCCCAAACAGTACAACTCGTACACCACTGAAATGGTTAAGGGAGTAATCGCGGGATTCGCAGCGGCCAGCCAGGACCGTACCGTAGTTGCGGCCGTCTTCACGGGCACGGGCGACAAAGCCTTCTGCACGGGCGGCAACACCAAGGAATACGCGGAATATTACTCCATGCGCCCTCATGAGTATGGGGAGTACATGGACCTGTTCAACGGTATGGTCGATGCCATCCTTAACTGCAAGAAGCCGGTCATCTGCCGGGTCAACGGAATGCGTGTTGCCGGCGGGCAGGAAATCGGGATGGCTTGTGACATCGCCATTTCCAGTGACGTGGCCATTTTCGGGCAGGCGGGTGCACGGCATGGTTCCAGCCCGGACGGTGGTTCCACCGACTTCCTGCCTTGGTTCCTCAGCATGGAAGACGCCATGTGGAATTGCATCAGTTGCGAGATGTGGTCCGCCTACAAGATGAAAGCCAAGACCCTCATCTCCAAAGCGGTTCCGGTGCTCAAGCAGGGTGACAAGTTCGTCAGGAACCCGTTGATCATCACCGACAGCTACGTCAAAGATGGTGAAATCGTCTACGGTGAGTTCAAGACAGGGGAGGCGGCCAAAGAAGCCAAGGCCATGATGAAGGAGCTTTCCACGGACTTCGAGTTGCTGGACAAAGAGGTCAACAAGAGCATCTGGACCTTTGCAACTCTCTTCCCGGGATGCCTGATCAAGGCCATCGACGGGGTCCGGGCCAAGAAGAAATTCTTCTGGGATCAGTCCAAACTCGCCAACAGACACTGGCTTATGGCGAACATGGGTTACGAGGCATATCTGGGCTTCAATGCTTTCAGCACCAAGAAAATCACCGGAACAGACGTCATCGACTTCATCAAGTGGCGTCAGCTCATCGCCGAGGGTGCTCCCGCGACACCTGATACGTTCGCTCAGGTTATGGGTAAGCCTCAGGAATAACCTGTTGAGCCGAATCCGAGGGCTCGTCGCAAGAGAGTCCCCGGTTTGAGAAACGGATTATGATGGAGCGAAGAGCCCTCCCGTTGAGACGTGAGGGCTCTTTGTTTTCTTGTCTGCGGTTCCATGAATTCCCGCTCGTTCCCCGGCTGTCGCCCGGGAACGACGGAAAAAGTTTGCGGTACCAGTCTCGCGCTTTATAAGCGCCCTCACCCCAACCCTCTCCCAGAGGGCGAGGGAGCCGGCGGAGTTGGGGCCGCAAGAAATGTAAAGGCAACTACGAACCGATGGACTAGATACGGACATGTGGATTCAAAGGAGGAAAATCCCGTGGAAGAATACCGATTGATCAAGTGCGAGAAAGAATATGCCGGCGCTGTGGTCAGAATCATATTGAACTCTCCCAAAGCGAATGTTCTTGAGGCGGCAATGCTCGCAGAGATCTCAACTGCTCTTGAAGGCCTTGCCAAAGACAAGGACGTCAAGCTCATCGTTTTCGAAGGCGAAGGCAAACACTTCTCTTTTGGAGCAAGTGTTCCGGAGCATACCAAGGACAAGGCGGCCATGATGCTCAAGGGTTTTCACGCCGTGTTCTACCAGCTCATAGCCATGACCGTTCCTACCATGGCGGTGGTGAGGGGCCAGTGTCTCGGCGGCGGCATGGAATTGGCCCTGTTCTGCAACTTCATGGTCGCGGACGGCACTGCGAAATTCGGCCAACCGGAGATCGTTCTGGGAGTTTTGCCTCCGCCTGCCTCGGTAATGTTGCCGCGCAAAGTCGGTCAGACCTACGCGGACGACATCGCGTTGACAGGACGGACTCTGGACGCCGCGGAAGCGTCCCGTATCGGACTGATCACCCTCCTGGTCGAGGAAGGAGATGCTTGGGAAGCAGCGAAGAAGTGGATTGAGACCTATATCCTACCCAAGAGCGCCGCGTGCCTCAAAATAGCCAACAAGGCGGTCCGGACTCATTTCTTTGAGGGGCTTCTCGCCGACCTGCCGAAGATGGAAGCGATGTATCTGAAGGATCTCATGGAGTCTCACGACGCCAACGAAGGGATCAATGCGTTTCTCGAAAAGCGCAAGCCCGTATGGAAGAATGAATAACGAACGCCGCGCGAGATAATCCGTTCCACAATGAACGGTACGTGCCGTCGAAACAGTCATCCATCCCGATCCGCCGGAGTCGATGCGGCCCTCCGCCCGGTGGATCGGTGCCTTGATGCAGCGTTGCACAAATACGCCGACCTGTTTTGCTGCGTCTCCTGGACAAGTACCGATCAAGATCCTTGGCCGTGGAGACGGGCAGGGACGCCGGTCCGACGATGTAGGGGCGCACCTGCGTGTGCGCCCAAATGCGGGCGGACACATAGGTCCGCCCCTACCGTAGCCCGGGCCTCCGTGCCCGGAACGCTCTGGTTCCAGTTCTCAGACTCCGTAACAGGAGCAGAATGTGCGACCGTATTTACGCCATAAAACACTTAGGGTCTGTCACCAAATAACGGTCATCCCTCGGGCCTCTCGGTTTGACGGTATAGCCATGGGGGCCGCAGGCAGTCGGGGACATGATCCGATTTTGCGAACAGCGCCATGCGACCTCGCAAAACTCGGAATCGTGTCCCCGGATTGCTCCGGTGAAGCGTGACCGCACTCCTCCCTTGTGGTAACCTCGAAGACATAACCAACTCCGGGAGGCCCCCCCCTGACCATCCGCCGCAGAATACTCACGATGCTTCATCAGGGAGCCTATTCGGCCAAGGAAATATCCCGCATTCTCGGCATACGGGAGAGGGAAGTCTACGAACATCTGCCCCACGTTGAGAAGACCGTCGGCAATGGGGTTTCCATAATTTCAGAGCCCGCACGCTGTCTCGATTGCGACTTCGCCTTCAAGAAACGCCGACGGTTCACCACGCCCGGACGATGTCCCGTCTGCCGTTCGGAAAGCATCAGCCCGCCGTTGTACGGTATTGAAGACCGCGGATGACCCTCGGTTTCAATGCAGGGCAAGGGGGGGTCCGGCGTATCCTTTCAACGTTTGTTTTACCCGTTGACCGGATGTTTGTGCTATCATAAATACCGGATCAATGAATTGGTTCGGGAGAACGGACGCGCATGGCCGACCATCGGGAAACGGACAACATTTGTGAATACGAAGAAGATGTTTTGGTTCCTGCCCAGGAAGAACGTCTGAAGGCGGCTGTGGAGGCCATGGTACGTTCGAGTGAACACGAAGAAAATGTGAATCACGTAGGCGCGGCGTTGATTCCTTCCAAGAATGAGATTATCCGCCTGCTTGGGATTCTTCAGGATGTTCTCTTCCCCGGCTATTTTGGAAGACAGGAACTCACCCAGTCCACACTCTTCTACCACCTGGGCGACGAGATGACCATCGCGTTCGAGCTTCTGTCCGCACAGATTTCCAAGAGTATCAGGCACGAGTGCCGACGCATGGACGCGCTTTGTGTCAAATGCGTCCAGAAAGGACGGGAAGAAGCCATTCTCTTTATGGAGACGTTGCCGGTCATAAGGGAAAGACTGGCACATGACGTCCGGGCTCACTACGACGGCGATCCCGCGTCGAAAAGCCTTGACGAAATCGTGTTCTCCTATCCCGGGTTGTACGCCATCTTTGTCTATCGCGTGGCCCACGAATTATACGTACGCAACATCCCGTTGATTCCGAGAATCATGACCGAACACGCGCACTCTCTCACGGGGATCGACATTAACCCGGGGGCGAAGATCGGGTCCGACTTTTTCATAGATCACGGCACGGGGGTCGTTGTCGGCGAGACCACGGAGATAGGGGACCGGGTGCGCATCTATCAGGGAGTAACCCTGGGAGCCCTTTCCGTACCTCGCGAATCCGAAGGAGGCAACTACCTCAGAGGCCGCAAGAGACACCCCACCATTGAAGACGACGTCACCATTTATGCGCAGGCCACCATCCTCGGAGGAGAAACGGTAATAGGCGCACGCTGCGTGATCGGAGGCAACGTCTGGCTGACTTCGTCGGTTCCTCCGGACACCACGGTTCTCATCGAGCCGCCGAGGCATGTCTTCAAGGAAGACCGTTCCCTGCAGAAGAAGAAGTAGACGTCGGATCGCCCAGACGATACGGCACCGCTGCCGGGCAACTTGACGCCAAACGGGTCTCCCTCATACGGAAATACAAGAAAAAGACCGGATGGGATATCAAAATCTTGATGGTATCCACGGTTTTTGTTACAATCGCCGACACTATTGTCGGAATGCTATTCATCTTTAGTTTCGGAGAGAGCTATTGGCTAAAATCTATTATGACCGGGACGCAGAACCTGCGGCCTTGGACGGCAAGACTGTTGCGGTGATGGGATACGGAAGTCAAGGCCACGCGCACGCGCTCAATCTTAAGGACTCGGGCGTGAACGTGGTAGTGGGACTGCGTAAGGGAAGTCATCGTTGGAAGAAGGTGGCGGAAGACGGCCTCGAAGTCATGGAGGCGGACCAGGCTGCATCACGGGCGGACATAGTGATGATGCTCGTACCGGATGAGCTCCAAGCGGCACTGTATAGGGAAAAGATTGAACCCGTCATGGGAGGGGAAAAATCTCTGGCCTTTGCTCACGGGTTCAACATACACTACGGGCAGATCGATCCCGACGCGGGTATCGACGTTTTTATGATCGCACCCAAGAGCCCCGGGCACCTGGTCAGGCGAATGTACAGGACCGGACAAGGAGTTCCGGGCCTTCTGGCGATCCACCGGGACGCAAGCGGGAACTGCCGGAAGATCGCCATGGCATATGCCCACGCAATTGGATGCACCAAAGCAGGCCTTATAGAAACCACGTTTGCCGAAGAGACGGAAACCGATCTTTTCGGTGAACAGGTCGTATTGTGTGGAGGCGTGACCGCCTTGATTCAGGCCGGTTTTGAAACCCTCGTCGATGCCGGTTATCAACCGGAAACAGCGTATTTCGAGTGCCTCCATGAGCTCAAACTCATCGTGGATTTGATTTACGAAGGCGGCATCGAGCGTATGCGTTACTCCGTAAGCAACACGGCCGAGTACGGGGACCTGACCCGCGGCCCGCGGATCATTAACGACGCAACCCGCGCCGAAATGAAAAAGATACTCGGCGAGATTCGCTCAGGAGAATTTGCCCGGGATTGGATCTTGGAAAACGCGGCCGGGCGTCCCGTATTCAGGGCACTGGAACGGCAAGGCGCCGAACATCCCATCGAGACCGTTGGAAAACAACTCCGATCCATGATGAGCTGGATCTCCTCCTCTCTCGATGAAAAATGATTCCGAGCATGCCTTGCATCTCGCAGGTTCTAAAGGGCTCGACATTGCGATCCTGGGGACCTTGACCGTACCTTGATTCGAGTGTGTCCGGGCTCCGGCAACCTTAACCTTGGGAGCCCACGAGGCATGCACGGTGCGGAACAGGCAGTCATTGACCGAGCGCCAATTGGAATGTCCAATCTTGAATGCTGAGGCTTCGAGCTACGCTGTACACTGCAAACGCACACTCCGGCGAGAGTAGTATCAATGCCCTTTCAAACGAGTGGTATTCTCACCGGGGCCTTATGTCTCCGGGAGAGCAGGAGGTCACACCCCTCCCGCACTCCCGCAAAGTTACTTGGGTGTGAGCGCTTGCCGACCGGGTACGGCGTGAAGCAAAGGCCATGAGCGTCGGTATGGATATGGGCGGGAGAAAGGAATCTTTGCGAAATGATTAAGAGTATTCGCATCAAGAACTTCAAGAATTTCCGAGAGGCTGAATTCGACGTACGGCCCCTTAACATATTCATCGGTCCCAATGGCTCCGGAAAATCAAACCTGGGAAATTTCCTGCTCATGCTCAGCTTTCTCGCTTCAGGCCCGTTCAGCAGTGCATTCGGACCGGGGCCCTTCACCTTCAGACAGACCCTGAGCCGCAGAGAGAAAGGCGATTCGAACCCCCAGGACCTGGACCTCTATTTTGAGGTCACCCTGACGGTTGACGGCACGAACTACAATTACGTACTCATCTTCACCGAGATTCGACGCAACGAGTACTTGATTAAAGAGGAAACGCTTCAGGAAGTCCAGGGTGAGATTCTCTTCACGATATCGGACGTCAAGGCAAGAGAATCCAAAATGGCCCAAATGAGGAAAGGCCACGCCTGGAACGACGCGGAAAAGCGTATACGGTCGGTAGCCCAATGCCTGTCCAAGATTAAGAGATACCGTTTCGTTCCCGATCTAATCAAAAAGCCCTCTGCCGTTCAGGACTCCTATCTGCTCGACCATACGGGGGAAAACCTTGCCGCAGTGATTCACCACCTGGAGAGGAATCATCCCGACAACTTCAAGCGGATCGTCCAGGAAATTACCCGGGCCATTCCCGGGATTCGACGGATCTTCACCCCGCACTTGGGAGACCCCCGTCAAGTGGGCATCGGCGTCGAAGAAGACTCCAAATCGGGGTATTTTGTCGGCCCGCAACTATCCGACGGTTTTCTCGTTTTTCTCGCCCTGTGCACGCTCTTCAATCTTCCCGATCAGCCCAGGATCTTCTTCGTAGAGGAACCGGAGACATATCTCAATCCAAACCGGCTCAGAGTCCTTTATGGGCTGATGCACCGTTTCGCGGAAGGCCACCCGAGCAAGCAGGTCCTCATGAGTTCCCATTCTCCCTATTTCATCGACTGGTCGGACCACAACCCGGAAGAATTGACGCTCATGAACGAGAGGGACGGCTGGGTGGAATTCCGGAACCTCAAGGGCGTTCCGGAGCTCAGGGATTTCCTGGAGGAAGATCCATGGGGGATGGAGTGGATAAACCGATTTTTCAGAGCGGATTTTGCCGACGAACCACTCGCCGACCTGGGTACCGAAACCGAAGAACATGAAGATTACGAATATGGCGAATGGGACGAAGACGGACGGGAGCACCAGGCAGGAGAGTACTGATCCGGTCGGTCCATACCGGGTCTTCCGAATCTCGTCCTTCATGTTGTTCGTTCCCGGCGTTTTCGTACTCCATGACCCACATTTCTCACTTGAGGGCCGGTCTGTCCCTGAAAACACCCTGCACCGTTCCGCCCGTTTCATTGTACAGTACGCAGACGACGTTCATACGCGGCCGGTTTCATGGCGACCGTTCGGACGGGGGCCATTCCCTCAATATGTCAGCGTACTTCCGCCGAGGAATACTATAGTGTCGCCTCTTGAATACTGCGGACACCTTCACGTTTGTCATTGCGAGCCGTAGGGGCGGCCCCCTGTGGCCGCCCAGGGTAGGCACGGGGGCCTACCCCTACGGGAGGGCGCGGCAATCTCAGCCTTTCATGAAGCATTGAGATTGCTTTCCGGCGTTCTGCGCGGGACTGCGCTCCTCGCAATGACATGAGCGACCGGTGGGAGTGTTGAGTAACTGGGTCGGGATCACTGCGGATTTCAATGCGCGTCACCATAGTTTTCCAGTCGGGAACATCTGGCGGCGGATGGGGAGGCATATCCTGGTAATCTTATCAAATTACGCATATTCGACTCAGAAAAGTAATTGAACCGGGAAGGAAAATTCTAGAAAAAAGCAAAGGAACATGCTACAAAATTTGTCGGATTGTTCTCCCATCGCTCGAAAGTCTTCCAGTAACATCACCCTTGGAGGAGCAGGAAATGGATATCATTCTCAGGTTGTTGACGTACGCCGCC
Organism: Pseudomonadota bacterium; assembly: GCA_043806215.1. GTDB lineage: Bacteria > Desulfobacterota > Desulfomonilia > Desulfomonilales > Desulfomonilaceae > JAVHLK01. The sequence goes on from JAZDHD010000131.1 coordinate 19,133, forward strand.
GGCGTCGTCTTTGTGGCGGCACTTGCCGTCAAGCTTCTGAAATACTTCACTATGCCAATGCATGTGCGTTGGGAGCTCTATCCGGTCCCTCATGAAGGCAAGCCGTATGGCGGTTCGTTTTACGAGGAAATCGACCATTGGAAGAAGGAACGGCACAAGGATCATGTTGCGCAGTACATGTTCATGGTGCCCGAGATTCTCTTCATCAAAGCACTGTACGAGGACAACCGGCCCATGTGGTACTGGTCGTTTCCATTTCACATGGGGCTGTACCTGAGCATAGGAGGCCTTGCATTCTTGGCGCTGGGCGCAGTCTTGGCCATTCCGGGTCTCACACCGGGAGCTTCCGCTTTGGCGTCGTTCGTGCAAGCCGTAACACAGGTCATGGCCGTCATTGGTTTCATTTTGGGAACCATCGGAGCATTGGGTCTGGTCGTAATGAGGCTTACCAACAAGGCCCTTGCGGACCATTCGGCCCCAATCGATTTTATGAACCTATTGTGGCTGGCCGCGATATTTGCAACCGGATTCTTGGTTTGGCTGCGGGATCCGGGTTTTGATGTCTCGCGTCAATTCCTGACCGGTCTGCTCACCTTCAAGCCGCTCCCCCAAATGACCGGCCTTCACGTCATCAACCTCCTCCTTTTTCTCGGCTTCTGGGCCTACTTTCCGTTTACTCATATGACCCACATGATTTCCAAGTATTTCATGTGGGACAAGGTGAAATGGGACGATGACCCGAATGTCGGGGATCCGGCAATGGATGCCAGAATCAAGAAGTATCTTGCCTATCCTGTTACCTGGGCGGCCCCTCACATCGGCGCGGAAGGCGGGAAAAAGTCATGGGCCGATGTGGCAACGGCAAATCCCTGGGCTGAACAAGAGAAAAAGTAAGCGGAGGAATATACGATGAGACCTGAAGAAATTACCAAGCATACTGAACAGTTGGTGCAGATCAAACCGGAGGATGTGGCTCCGTTGCCTCCGCCTTACGACAATTACAAGGAAGATCCCATTGCCGAATTGACCGAAGACCAGAAGAGAAGATGGGAGCATTCCCTAGACGGCGTTAGTGCACTTACACTGCCGAAGCCGGGGAGTCCGGAGGAGGAAGCTAGACTTGTCAAGGCTTTCTTGAGCGGACTTGAGAAACTCTTGACCAGAGAGAATAACTGGACGTTTCTCCAACCGCTGTCCCTTTCTCTTGATTATTGCGCCAAGTGCCAGACGTGTGCCGAGGCTTGTCCCGCTTTCGAAATGAGCGGCCGCAAAGACATCTATCGGCCCACATTTCGATCTGATGTGCTCCGTAAGATTGCCAAGAAGTATTTGTCGCCGGGAGGAAAGATCCTGGCCGGTTTCCGAGGCCACGACATCGACCTGAACTGGGATACCATAGCCCGGTTGGCGGAACTGGCTTACCGCTGCACCTTGTGTAGGCGGTGCACGCAAGTGTGTCCCATAGGCGTGGATAACGGGCTTATCACCCATGAACTGAGAAAGATCCTGAGCCAGGAACTGGGAATTGCTCCGGAAGAAGTGCACGAGAAAGGGTCTGTCAAACATCTGAGATTCGGGTCCAGTACCGGGATGATCAAGGCAGCTGTCGAAGACATCATAGAATACCTGGAAGACGACATCGAGGAGAAGACCGGCAAGAAAATAAAGATCCCGATCAATAAGAAGGATGCGGATATCCTCCTCGTACACAATGCGGGCGAGTTCATGGCATGGCCGGAGAATCCCATGGCCTTTGCCATCCTGTTCGACGCAGCCGGCATCAACTACACGATCTCGACCGAGCTTGTCGGGTACGATGCGGTCAACTATGGTCTCTGGTATGACGATGTGCAGTTTGCACGGGTAGCGCTCAAGCATCTGGAAGTGGCACGCAACCTGGGAGTGAAGAAGATCGTAATCGGCGAATGCGGTCACGCCCACAAGGCCCTGTCCGTGATTGCGGACCGCCTTCTGCCGGGACAGATGATGATACCGCGTGAGAGTTCGTACACGCTCCTGTGGGACATTGTAAAGAGCGGAAAGATCAAGTTCGACCCGTCCAAGAACGATTTCCCGGTAACCCTTCACGATCCGTGCAATGCCGTCCGGCTCATGGGAATCGTCCAGCCTCAGAGGAACGTCCTCAACGCGATCTTTCCTCCGGGCAGATTCAGAGAAATGACCCCTCACGGGGTGGAGAACTACTGTTGCGGCGGCGGATCGGGCTTCGCCATCATGGCCTCCGGGAATTTTCCCGACTGGAAGCGGCTCGTATCCGGAAGAAAGAAGCTTCAGCAGGTCTTGAACGCGTTCCAGGGCGAGATGGACCCGTCGATAAGAAAGATGATCTGTGCTCCTTGCTCCAACTGCAAGGGAATGATCCGTGACATGCTGGAGCATTATGAGGTCTTTGAAAAGACCGGTATCTGGTACAACGGCATGGTGGAACTCATGGTCAACGCGATGGTCGACCAGGAGAAGCCCTATATCGAGTGGCCCGACGATGAAGAAGACGACTAGACCGGCACCGCGGAAATAGGGCTACAGTTTGGCGTGAATTTTCCATTCTTCGTTCCCAGGCTCTGCCTGGGAACGCCTGCCTGGAGGCTCCGCCTCCCATCAAAGCCTGCGAATCCAATACTTAACTCCGCGGCGTAAATACGGTCGCAGAAGCTGAACAGTCTTCCCGGCGTAGGCCGGGAACCAGTCTTCCTTTCTGGACCCCGGCCTTCGCCGGGGAGACGGGCGGGACGCCCGCCCTTGAAGATGACGGGCACGGAGGCCCGTCCCACAAGACAGGTATAAGGCTTCATGACAGTCCTTCGTAGCCCGGGCCTCCGTGCCCGGATATTCTTCTTGCAGGCACCCAACATGGCAACGAGACGAAAATGTGTGACTGAACTTATGAAATGAAGTAATTAGTGCTCCGTAGCCCAAAAACCGCCATGATTGGGGCGATCACAACCGAGCATGAAAATACGTCGGTGTTCCGGGCCGAAGACCGGGCAGAACGACAAAGGCGGTCGCCACATAGTGCCCGGCCGCCTCCGGTTATCGTCTCTTCACGAATGTTTGGACCCGCGTGCTTATTCCTTGTCTTCCTCGGCCCCGCATTGCTTGACGAGGCGCTCCCATCTCTCCGTGATCTGTCCCTGGATATATTCGGTGAGTCTTTCATCGAGATGGCGGTAGCGCCCCTGACCCTTGAAATAGTCACCCACCGGCTTCAGTTCCTTGGGCTTACGATTGAGTTTCCACGTCCCGTTTTCCACCTCGTACAGCGGGAAAACCCCTGTATCCACTGCGAGTTTTCCATATTCGATGGCCTTCTCGGGAGGAATTCGCCAGCCCGTCGGGCATACCGAGAGGATATGCAGGTAGGCCGGGCCGTCCGCGTCCTTGGCCTTTCGCACTTTGTTGCCGAGGTCCGTGAAGTACGAGGGGCACGCGGTGGCCGTATACGGTATCCCGTGAGCCGCGGCGATGGCCGTCATATCCTTTTTCCAGGTCATCTGCCCGGCGGGATGTACCTTACCGGCAGGCGACGTGGTGGTTGCCGCACCGAACGGAGTGGAAGATGAACGTTGGATTCCCGTGTTCATGTATGCTTCATTGTCCACGCAGACATAAATGACTTTGTGACCGCGTTCCATCATTCCCGACAAGGCCTGGAAGCCTATGTCGCTGGTGCCGCCGTCGCCGCCCATTGCAACCACGGTAACCTCTTTGTCCGGAATACGGCCCTTCCGTCTCAATGCCTTCAAACCGCATTCCACTCCCGATGCCACAGCCGCGGCGTTTTCGAATGCAACGTGAATCCACGGCACATTCCAGGAGGTGAGCGGATACGGAGACGAGATGATCTCCATACATCCCGTTGCCATGGCGAGCACCATGTCCGGTCCGATGGCCTTGAGCACGTGCCGCACCGCCAGTACTTCGGCGCATCCTTGGCACGCGCGGTGACCTGAGTTTATGTACTCTTCCAAGGGGAAGTTCTTCAACGGCTTAATTTCTTTTTTCTTTGCTTCGGCCATGCGATTCTCCATATGCGTGTCCGTCATCAACCACGGACACCATAGATATGATAATCCTTGGTCTTCCCTGCAAGCGCCAGATCGATCATCTCGTAGACGTCCTCCGGGGTGACGTCCCTGCCGCCGAGTCCCGCAATCATGCAGTGGATTTTGGGCCGCCGGGGCTCATCGTACATGACGGCCCGGATTTCCGATGCCACCGGAGCAATGCCCGCCCCGGGGGATACCGCCCTGTCAAGGACCACCACATCCTTGGCCCCGGCGAAAGCCTTCTTGAGATCTTCCACAGGGAGAGGCCGCCAGAGCCTGAGCCTCACCAGCCCCGCCTTCTTTCCTTCGTCGCGTAACTTGTCTACGGCGAGGGAGGCGGTCGCACCTATGGAACCCATCGCGAGCACTATCGTTTCGGCCCCCTCCGTCCTGTAGGATTCCACCGCAGCGTATTTCCTTCCCGTCAACTCGGCGAGTTCGTCCCACGCTTTGTCGATAATCGGCCGGGAGTCGATTACTGCCACATCATGAGCGTACCGCTGTTCCGCGTAGATCTCGGGCATGCCGAATGCGCCCATGGAGACCACCTTGTCCGGATGTAGGCGGGTGAGGGGCTCGAACGGCGGAAGATACCGCCCAACCATGTCCTTGGTCCACATCTCGATGGGCTCTATAACGTGCGTGAGCGTGAAGCCGTCAACGTTGATCATGACGGGTAATGAAACCTTGGGGTCCTCGGCCACCCTGAATGAATGGAATATGGAATCGTAGACTTCCTGCCCGTTCTCGCAGAACACCTGTATCCAGCCGCAGTCCCGCACCATCATGGCGTCCGAATGATCGTTCCAGATCGACAGAGGAGCACTCATAGCCCTGTTTGCAAGAAACATAACAATGGGAAACCGCATGGAGGACGCGATAAACACTATCTCGGACATGAGTGCCAGACCTTGCGCCGCAGTAGCGGTAAACGTACGGGCCCCGGCAGCACTTGAACCGCAGCAAACACTCATCGCCGAATGCTCGGACTCCACCGGGACAAATTCCGCGTCCAGGCGGCCGTCGGCTACCAATTCCGAAAGATGTTCCACCACATGGGTTTGCGGCGTGATCGGATAAGCCGCCACCACATCCACATCGCACAGCCCTACGGCCTCGGCGGCTGCGATGGATACTTCGATACCGACTCTATCGCCCATTACTTCCCCTCCTCTTTCATGGCTATGGCATTTACGGGGCATTCATGCGCGCAAATGCCGCAGCCCTTGCAGTAGTCATAATTCCACACAAAGACATTCTTCTCGTAATCCGGGGAAATCGCTGCTTCCGGACACATCACGAAACATCTCCAGCATCTGATGCAGATCTCTTCGTCACAGTCGGGTCTCTGAGACCGCCACGTTCCCGTGTGGTAACACGATGCGTTCCCGGGCTCGAGGATAACTCCTCCCGGTTCTATATCCCGCCATGTCATCTCGTCCATGGATTTGGTCACAATATCCTCCACGTAAAAAATGGTCGCCGGCCGAATCATGCGTAAGTGAAACTTGGATTCCAACGTCCTATGCGGACACGGTGGTTTCTTTCCAGGCTCGTTCCATTGCTTCGATGTTTCTCGGCGCTATCTTGCCGAACCTTCTCCTGAACGGTTCCTTGAGAGTCTCCACATCGAGCAGACCGGTGCCCTTCATTAATGCTCCTACCATTGTGGTGTTGGTAATGGGCAATCCAATGACTTCCTGGGCTATGCGGCCGGCGTCCACCAGCGCAAGGCGGCCATGGTAGTCCAGCTGCTTCCTGATAGTCTCCATATCATGAGACGTGTTGATGATCAGGATACCCTCTTTCCGAATTCCCTGTGCCGGGTTGGCAATTTCGAGGAGCGAAGGGTCCAAAACGATTACCACGTCAGGGTTGTATATCTTGGATCGCAAACGGATCGGTTGATCATCCACCCTGGCAAATGCGACAACGGGCGCGCCGCGTCTTTCCGGACCGAAACTCGGAAAGGCCGTAGCGTATTTTCCCGTGTCAATCGCGGCCTGAGCCACAAGCTCTGCGGACGTAACCGCACCTTGGCCTCCCCTGCCGTGAAACCTCATCTCGATCATGTGTGCTCCTTTGCAGTGAGATCAATCGAAATCATGTTGTTCTTCGTCAAAATCCTGATTAAGGGGATACCGCAACTGATCGTTTATTATCTCCATGCAATGCATGATGTGAAACTTGGCTTGGGCCAATTCGAGAATTTCGGACGGCAAGAGTTCTCTCTTCTCCAGGTACGCGTCGATACGTTCGTTGAGCTGCCCCAAATGCTTCAAATCCACGTGATATAGATCATCCGCCTCGGTCGGTCCCTCGGCATCCGAGATGGATTGAACCAGTTTCATATCCCATTCATCAAGCTTCTTCCACCGGGCGACGGTTGCGGGATGAACACCAAGCACTCTCGCCAGATCTTTGTTCGTTACGCGGCCCCGGTCCCTCAGGAAGGTTTCTTCGGCCAACTTTCGATCTTCGTTCTTTCTCATAAGTTACTCCGGGAATCGTGGCGGAAGATGTACCGTTGACAACGGAACGGTTTCGCAAATATTTAGTAATAGCAGATCAGATTACCTGCAATCAAGAATTATTGTGAGCGAAGGTCGCCATGCCGGTCGATGAAGAATTCCTCAAGAACCTCCCGGCCGGTCCGGGAGTCTACCTTATGACCGACCATAAGGGCAAAGTCCTCTACGTCGGTAAAGCCGCCAATCTGCGGAATCGAGTGAGAAGTTATTTCGTACGGGGAGGCGACGAGCGCCCAAGAATCCCCTACCTCATAAGACGCGTCGACAGTGTCCGCACCCTGTTGACCGAGACCGAAAAGGAGGCGTTGATACTTGAAAACAATCTCATTAAACAGCATCGGCCCAAATTCAATGTGGATCTTCGGGACGACAAGTCGTTCTTTTCCCTGGAACTCAACACGTCCCACCCTTTTCCCAGACTGACGCTCGTCAGGACACAGCGGATCAAACCCGACGGGGAGCGGTATTTTGGACCTTATTCGTCCGCTCGGGACGCGCGTGTCACGCTGAAATTCATACTCAAATTGTTCCCCCTGAGGCAATGCACCGATAAGCAACTCGAGACCTGCAAGAGACCGTGCCTGAACTGCCAAATGAAACGGTGCCTCTGTCCATGCGCAGGGAGAGTTAGCCTCGACGAGTACGCGCGCATGGTTCACGGTGTCACGCTGCTCCTGCAGGGCAAGAGCAAGGACCTGATCAGCAGCCTGAACCGTGAGATGGAGACATCTGCCGGGGAGCTTCGTTTCGAGGAGGCTGCCAGGATCAGGGACCGTTTGGCTTCGGTGAAGCGGACGCTGGAGGCCCAAAATGTGTCCTTCTTTCATCTCAAGGACCAGGATGTGTTCTCTCTGATCTCGGCGGAATCAAACCTGTTCGTCGTCGCCGTGCTCTCTTTCCGCAAAGGCAATCTCCTTTCCGGGGACACCTTCTTCATCAGAAATCCTGCCTTGGACGATGAAGAGGTCCTCTCCTCATCGCTCAAGCAGTACTACGGCGCGGGGGCTTTTGTGCCCAAAGAAGTGCTCATTTCCCACGCGATAGAAAACCCCGAAGCAATTGAAGCCTGGCTGTCGGAAATGAGAGGCAACAGGGTGGTCATCAGGGTGCCCGCAAGAGGACAAGGCACGCGGTTGATGGGATTGGCTCTAAAGAACGCCGGCGACGCGATGCTGAGGGAAAAACAGAAAGATACGGTGGAAAATACCCTGGAGCGCGTCGCAGCACGGCTCAACCTTCCCGGACCGCCGAGAATCATAGAAGGCTACGACATCTCCAACACTTCCGGCGGCGAACCGGCCGGAGCAAAAGTGAGTTTCAAAGACGGAAGACCGGACACGTCCAAATATCGGCACTACAAAATGCGGGACTTCCCGGATCAGGACGACCCGGGCATGATCCACCAGACTATTTCCCGCCGGTTGGGCCGCAGGGACGAAGATCCGCTTCCCGATCTCTTTCTCATAGACGGAGGGAAATCCCAGCTCAACGCGGCAACCACGGCGCTCCGGGAGATTCTCGGCGATGAGGCCCCCCCGGCGGCATCAATCGCCAAGGCAAGGGGCGAAGGCGAACAGGAACGCTTCTACCTGCCCAACAGAAAGAATCCGGTGATCTTCCCCAGGGGAGACCCCGGCCTGATGCTGCTCATGCGGGTGAGGGACGAATCGCACCGGTTTGCCCACAGGTCTCACTCTCGAAGACGTGAGAAGAGCGTCGTACGTTCAACCCTTGACGACGTCCCCGGGATCGGCCCGAAAAAGCGCGTGCTTCTGCTCACTACCTTCGGCAGCGTCAAGGAACTGCTCGCGGCTTCGGATGAATCCATCGCCGCCGTACGCGGGATCACCGCGAAGGACGTGGAAAATTTGAGATCCCACTTTTCCGGCCGCAAACCCGGCAACATGGCCGCGGACGAAGAGAATGACCGCGGTTCGGACGACCTCGGGGGGAACCTTTTCTAGAGCCCGGCCGCACTTTGAGCCCCGTTTCCTAATTACGGTCGCACAACATGAGCCGTATTCCCGGCAATGGCCGGGATCCGGTCTTCCTTTTTGGACCCCGGCCTTCGCCGGGGAGACGGGCGGGACGCCCGCCCTTGAAGATGACGGGCACGGAGGCCCGTCCCACAAAACAGGTATAAGGCTTCATGACAGTCCTTCGTAGCCCGGGCCTCCGTGCCCGGATATTCTTCTTGCAGGCACCCAACATGGCAACGCGGAAAATGTGGGACCGTATTTGCCTGAAAGTCCTCTTCCTTCTCGTTCCCAGGCTCCTGCCTGGGAATGCCTGTCAACCGGGCTCTGCCCGGTCTTCGGCTCGGAGTCCGGGGGCTTTCATGGTCAGTTGTGATCCCCGATCATGGGGGTTTTATGCCGAAGAGCACTTAGTGCTCTATGGCACAAATACGGTGCCGTATTCAACAAGCGCGGTAGCGTCCCGGCGTTCCTGCCGGGCGCATGATCAAAGAGTACCGGCACGGAGGCCGGCGCTACCAAAGCAGGGATCGTTGCCTTGAATACGTGACCGTATTTGCGCCGCGA
>JAZDHD010000132.1:0-2610 GCA_043806215.1 Pseudomonadota bacterium
CTCTTGAGCGTGGCGGCGCTCAGGGCGAGAGAACTGGACATTGCAGGCATTGTTCTTTCCAGTCTCGATGAGGATTCCGGGCCTGAAGAGCAGTTCACCCGTCGCGACATTGAACGACTCGTCGGGGATGTCCCGGTGACGATTCTGCCCCATCTGGGACCTGATATCACGGCCGATCCCCAGAGGATCGCGGACGCGATGGTTCGGGCATTCGGTGCGGATCTCATGCGGCGATGGGTTGGACTGGAGACGCAACCTTAGTGCCGGTTGGCGCAAATACGGTGACACATTAACGTACGCCGTCTCTGTCTTGGTAGCCCGGTCCTCCGTGCCCGGATATTCTTCTCGCAGGCACCCAACATGGCAACGAGACGACAATGTGTGACCGAACTTGTGAAATGAAGTAATGAGTGCGCCTTGGCCCAAATACGGTCGCACATTCTTTAAACACGCGGTAGCGTCCCGGCGTCCCTGCCGGGCGAGAGATAGTACATTGTTTCCACCAAAGAATACCCCGCGGAACGCGGGGAGGCCGGCGCTACCAAAGCAGGCTTTGCTGCCTTGGATACGACACCGTAATTAGGAAACGGAGCACTAAGTGTTCTGTGGCATAGATACGGTCACGCATTCCGTAAACACGCCGTAGCGTCCCGACATCGTTTCCGGCCGTTGAAACTCCTTCGTCCGTATTGACATTCCATTCCTGCCGGTTTATCACGGACACCAATATGAAGAGCGCCCTCAAATCCTGCGTCCACTCGGGTCCCGTGAGCCGCTTTGTCCTGGCGGCAGCGGTCATTGTGCTGCTCGGGTGGCTCCCCCATTGCGGAAGTTACGCCACGGCCGGTGAAATGCGCGTGTTTCCCGACCAAGAAAGGCCTGCCGAGATTGCCGGTACACCGGCGGAGGCGGAGAAGACGACCGAGGCAAACGGCGAGGGAGCGGCGGACGCTTCGATGGAGAGCGCGCACCCTGAGGAAGAGCCCCGACGGACCGGCGCACTTGCCCAACGCCGCAACGAACTGCGTGCCGATTATGAGGCGGAGCGGCAGGAGGAGACCGGCCTCATGCTCAAGGCGGTCAACATCATCGACCGGGACCAGGCGGTCCGCTGGCTGAAACGCTTCATTTCTTCTCCGCCTTTCAATTGTCCGGCGAGCAGTCAAACAGCGTGGATCGATGCCTTCATTTCAGCCGCCGAGCGCAACCATCTCCCGGTCTGCAAGGAGATTGTGGCCCTGTTGGCTTCCATTGTGTCCATCGAGTCGGGATTTCGTGAAGACCCGCCGGCTGTGGACCGCTCCAGGGGCGAAGACATGACCGCTCTCCTGGCACGGGCGGAAAAGGATCTCTTCGACAAGATGGGCTCGGTGATGTCGGTGCCCCCCGTTCCACAGGTGTACCAACGATACCGGGGGAGATACTATCCCAAGCTGACGGCCTGCGAGACCGAACGTGACGTGGAACTCACGGCCAGAAGCATCGTGCTGGATCTTAAGACCGACGCAGGATCGTTTCCGGATTTTCTCAAGAAGATCATCTTCAAGGAAATCGACAAGATCAAGAATGTCGTCAGATCCAAGGGGTCCATGCAACTGAATTTCCCCCGCGCCCTCGAGGTTACGGAGCAGCGTGGAGACAAGTATTCCCCGGAAGAACTCACGGACTACCTGTATACGGTCAAAGGAGGCGTGGATGTGGGCACCGCGGCCCTTAAACCCATGTTCGTACAGTACGCGGCACGGTATGCGGCCCCGGGCGATCTTTCCTGGCTCTTTCTCGTGGGCATGGACTATCATTACGGCCCCTTTTCGAGCAGGAACATGATGGAACAGATCAGATTCCGGGACCTTTCAGGAATGAAGATCCCTCTTGACGGGGATTTCCTTCATTATGACGAAAAGGGCGAACCCTTGGACCAGGATTCCCAAACGCTCCGCGCGGCAACCGCCTGCTTTCCCTCGGCGGAGCGAAAGGCCGTCTTCGACGCGTTTCTGCTGGAGAAGGATCCTCATTACATTTATACGGATTTCCACAAGGCCGTTCTGAAAGCCCATCGTGAACGGTTCGGGGACACTCCGTTCGCCGTCGTGGGCGACCTGTGGATGGGAGAAAACGCCCAGATCAAGCATGGGGCCAAGTGGAAGACGCGATCCTACCTGAGGAAGCTCGACAGACGTCTCAACTCCATCCCCTGGGACGGTTGATCCCATTCTTGACATCCGGCATAAATTATGAGAAATTGTCGTCTGAAGAGGGAGATGTACGCCCTATGGAAGCGAGGGGATTCGCTTGCCGAGTGTGGGCCGCAGGACGATACCGGACGCGGAAGAGGGAATACCCCGTGCACTCCGGATGCAGTGATCCCCGAAGAGGAATCATGAAGAAGATTGGAGCCCTCATCATTTGTTTCGTCCTCATCCTCACGCCTGTGGCGGGATGGACGCAAGGCTGCGGCAATTCCACCGAATCATCCTCCTGGTCGAATTTCGTACACCAAGAGAACTCGTTGGCGGCGAGCGTGTTGTTGATCCCATACCTGATTGCGTTGGTTCCCTATCGTATGATTGACGGAATCCTCCGCCCCAAACCCACCAGCCACTCGACAAT
>JAZDHD010000133.1:0-2998 GCA_043806215.1 Pseudomonadota bacterium
AATTTCACCGCGTCAAACGATCCTGCGGCAGCAGCCCTCATGAGTGGCGTCCAGTTCCTTCCCAAGTCTTTGCCTTCGATATCCGCCCCCAGTTCCATGAGGAACCGCATTACATCAATCCTGTTGTTTGCAGCCGCTGAGGAAAGTGGTGTTCCGTGCGGGTTGCGAGAGTTGACGCCGGCCCCTTTATCCATAAGTAGCTTCACCATCTCCATGTCACCGCGGCGAGAGGCCTCCATGAGTGGGAGACGACCACCAACGCCGTTAGCATCTGCGCCTTTGTCAATAAGGATCTGCGCGGTACCGAGATCTCCGTGGTGAGCTGCCCACCACAGAGGTGGGGGCGGGTTGTCCTCGTTATTGGTTTGATTCGGATTCGCCCCATAATCCAAGAGAAGCTTGACCAGCGATCTGTTCCGTATGAGCGCAGCCAAGACCACGGGCTTCCGGCCGCACACATCCGCAGCTTCGGGAGAAAACCCCAGTTCCAGCAGTCGCCTCACCTGATGTTCAGAGAAGTTCCTGCTCACGGCGTACATGACGGGAGGCCAAAAACCGGCTCGGCCCGACAGCGCCACAACAACTCCAACAGACACAATGGCCGTTATCCAGGTAGTTGTGGCGGCCAAACGAAAAGCCCTGCCGGCATCGGGATCGTCAGGAACGCTCAGGAGGCGAAGCCGAGATACATGATACCAACGATGGATGCACAAGAGGACCGTGGGGGCCGCAAACAGTCCCACGAACAACAAGGGAAAAGTCGCTGTGGTCTGCTTCGCACCGCACGCTGAATGTCCCAGCCCCGACGCAACAAGAACGAGGCCGTAACCGACCACGGCGATGAGGAGCAAGAGTGCGCCGAGGACCATTATTGCCTTGGTCGAAAGCATTCGTTGCGGGCGCAATCCGTGGAGGATCAATACGCCGACCGCGAGGGCCAACCATTCCAACCCAATGCCCAACAGAATCTCAGTTAGCTCGATCATGGGAGGGATCAATCCTTTGCTGCAAGTCTTCTTTATCACTATTCCATTAATGTGGGCTGCCGGCAAGGGCAACTTGAAGGCTATAAGGAATTCCGCGAATTCCGGGGAGACCATACTTATTCCGTAACACTGATTGGGGGCTCTGTGCTAATTTCGGTCTGTTGGCGAGGCTGGTTTCCCCGGACCGCAGGAATCGGGTTTAGGCCGACCGGCGAGATGACTGAAAACCGATCTGGAGGGCTCCCCGAAATCTCCAGGGATCCTGTATGGTGTCCACGGTGCTTACCATCGCAAATTCCCCGGTCAAGCACGATCCTGTGGTATTATTAGTACGAGCAGTACGGAATTGAACGGTTCGAGATCAAGACAGTGAGAGTGACGGACCTGAATCGGATTGACATCATCTCGGCAGGAGGCGGCACACTATGGAAACGGTGACTCATGATCAGGATTTTAGTGAGTGGGCGAAGCGGAACGCCGAGCTCATACGGCAGGGGAGGTTGTCCGAGATCGACGCCGAGCATATTGCCGAGGAATTGGAGAACATGGGGAAAAGCCAAAGACGGGAACTGGTCAGTCGTCTCGCAGTATTGCTTGCACACTTGCTCAAATGGCGGTATCAACCGGACGGACGCACGAACAGCTGGGTCGGCACCATTGTTACCCAACGGACGGAAATCCTGCTGTTGCTCGAGGAGAGCCCCAGCTTGAAGCATGACATGGACTCAAGTATCGAGAAGGCCTATCGCTTTGCCAGGGATCGGGCCGCAAGAGAGATGGGAGTCGGTAGGAATACTTTCTTGGAGTCTTGTCCCTATTCGTTCGATCAGATTGTCGACGAAGACTTTTGGCCCGTGTAGGGGAATCTCCGGAATCACGTTTAGGCCGACCGACGAGATGACTGAAAACCGGCCTCGGCAGAGCCGGAAGATGAGGAGCCCGGTTGCAACCTCCCGACCTTACAAGAGAATTGATTGCTCAGTCTCGCACAATCGCAAGAGGGCGAGGAATACGAGACCTGGAGCGCCTTCTTCGGAATTTCGGCGGAAAATCCTCGATGTGGACAAAGAAGAGCAGCCCGCCGGTTGAGCTTGATGGTATTCTCTATGAATATCATTGGTACGAGCACCACGGAATTGGACGGTTCGAGATCAAGAGAGTGAGAGTGACGGACTAATGATTGTAAAACTGAAAGAGAGGATGTCGGATTACCCGGACCTTTCGCCGGATGAACCGTATTTCGTGATCGGCATCGAAGCCGACGATTTCCGGTTACTGAATGACTACGGAAAACCATTTCTCTATCCTTCTCAACTGTTTGAGGTCGTCGATTCTCGGGAACCGAGGATTTGGATCACGGAGTACGGTGATGACGGTGAACGCTATTCATATCCTCCGGCGCTGCACGAGCCTGGTTTTTTTGAGGACTACTTTGACGGGAATAACGAAGCTCTGTCGAAGTTCTGGCACACCATAAACAAGGGTTTGTCTGATGCAGCCTGAGCAGGAAGTCGCCGCCGGCGTGATCGTGCAGGCCCGACAATGGTCCGGTGAAGAAATGGAACGGCGAAACGGTCCATGGAAGGATAGACTGGACAGCTGAAGCTGAGAACCTGCTCAGCGGGAATCAGGGGATAGAATACTGCTTGATCCTCACCAAAACGATACCTGGGTGACCCCTTTCGTTCTCTTCAGTTCCTCTTCCACCAGATTTCTCACATGTCGATCACGCAGTGGTTCCACTTCTGATTGAGGGATCCCGGATGAGTCCCGTTTGTACATCCACTTGACCATGCACCCGGGCACAACGGCAAAGCGACATCCGTAACTCCCGCAGCAGGCCGAGTCGACGGCTGCATTTCCCAACACGTACAGGACCCTCTTTCCGTCGATCTCCAAGACTCCCTCTTCGTCCAACTCGTAGAAACCACTGATAGAGCGGACTTCGGTGTTGATTTCGTGCGAGTAGTCCCGTCTCGTCATCCGGGATGCCTTTCCAATATGAGCCGATT
>JAZDHD010000134.1:0-7651 GCA_043806215.1 Pseudomonadota bacterium
CCGCAGCAGCATTCGCAGCAGTTGCAGATGAACCAGTGTCCGCTCTCGACATTGCTGGTCATATGGACAAGACCGGCTTCCTCCGCAGTGCGTAAGACCTCGTAAGCCTGTTCCTTGGTTATTATTTTGCCTCCCCCGGCCAATGCGCTGTTCTCCAACAGGCCCGGATCGGTATGCATGGCCAGGCACACCTCGAGGGGCTTCGAGCACGGCATTCCCAGCAAACCTTGTTTTTTTCTACAGATGCATTCATTCACCATAAAAGACTTGGATTGCTCGATGAGATTGGAAACCTGTTGATAGGTCAAGGCTTCCTGCTTCACCGGGATTTCCTTTTCCACGGGAATCACTTGCATGATCTGAGGCTGCAGTCCGTGTCGCAAGAAGTTGGCTCCCCAGTGCATGGAGAACTCTTCACACAATTCAGCGAATTCCCGGTCCATACGTTTGAGTTGAAACTCATAGATGCCGATGACCCACGGGACCATCCTGAATTTCCATGCCCCATCCGACCGGAAGGCAGCGATTTCCCCTCGTTCGCCCATTTCGACGAGCTTCTCTTCCAACCCTTTTACAGGGCGGCCGGTACGCCCGGCAATCTCCGCCGCGGTCTCCTCGGCCAACCTCAGATCGCAGAAGAGGTCCGCTTCTTCCGGAGTGAAGATCTTCTTCAGTATCTTGATCTCGATCCCGGATTCGGTCGCCGGGAATCCGTTCGGCAGTGTGTCAAGGACCTTGGCCAGTTTGTGATAAACCTCGTCGTTCATAATTGTTCTCCTCTTTTCATCAGGACTTTCAGTTGATTCCGTAACTCTCTCTACCGATTGCCCAGTCGCGCCACCGGGGTCATCCGCGGTGCCCCCGTGGCAGGGTTCCGATCCACCAAAGCCTCTATGTGGAAGGCATCGGCGAGTGTCTCCGGGGTGATCACCAGAGCCGGTTTCCCGCTGAAGCGGAAGCGTCCGTCCCGGAGGATCTTGACCTCATTGCACGAGCCGGCCACGAAGTTGATGTCATGCGACACAACAAGAATCGCGATGCCTTGATCGTTGATCTTCCGCATCAGTTCCATCAGGGAAAGCTGGGAATACAGATCCAGATGATTGGTCGGTTCGTCCAGCAACAGGACTCGCGGTTCCTGAGCCAGTGCCCTTGCGGTCCTGACTCTTTGGCGCTCGCCCCCGGAGAGAGCTTCCATACTCCGATGGGCCAGGTGGGACACCCCCGACATGGTCATGACCTTTTCCACCACGTTCCGGTCGGCGCGGTTTTCAAAGTGAAGGCCGCCGTGATGAGGCGCACGGCCCAGCAGAATCTCTTCCCGGACCGTGAAGCCGAAGTCCGTTGTTTCTTCTTGAGCGACCACGGCCAGGTGACCGGCTATCCGGCGCCGTGTCAGCCCCGCCATGTTTCCGCCGCCCATGGAAACCGCCCCCTCCCCGGGCCTGAGCACGCCGCTCAGGATCTTTATCAACGTGGACTTACCACAACCATTGGGTCCGATGACTCCTATGAAGTCGCCTTCCTCGATGCACAGCGACACATCGGACAGCACCATGTTTTTCCCGTAGCCGAAGCTCACGCTGCTGCATTGAAGAAGTGGGGCCTTCCGGGGCCTTTCATGTACCATGGAGTCACATTTCATATTCAGATACGGGCCGGGATATTTCTTTCATCTCCTGACCAAGAGATACAAGAAAAACGGAGCACCCGTCAGGGCTGTTATCACACCGACCGGCAATTCCACCGGATAGGCCACTACGCGGGCTATACAATCCGCTGCCGCCAAGAAAGCCGCGCCGCCGAGGAGGGCGGCCGGCAGGAGTACTCGGTTGTCCGGCCCGAAGAGCAGCCTCATCGCGTGTGGTACCACGAGCCCTACAAAACCGACGGTACCGGAAACACTGACCACGGTCCCGGTCACAAGGGCTGCAAGGCACATGAGCACGGTGCGGTACATCAGTACGTTGACGCCCAAGTACGAGGCCGTTTCATCGCCTGCTATGAGAAGATTCAGCCGGTTGGCATTGAGATAGATCACGACCCACGTGCTCAGGGTGATGGCGCCGGCAAGCCTGAGCTTGCCGTAGTCTGCCATGCTCAAGTCGCCCATGAGCCAAAAAAGTATGCGCTGCAACTCGTCCGACCCGGATAAGGACATGATCAGCAGCATCATCGCGTTCATGAATGCCCCGACGATTACGCCGGCAAGAATCACGGTATTGACATACCCTGCCGTCCGCTTTTGCGTGGCCAAGCCATAGACGAGCCCTACGGACGTGAGGCTCCCGAGGAAGGCAAACAACGAGGTGCCCGCTACCGAGGTCTGCTTGAGGAGAAGGATAGAAACCGCCGCACCGAGGGACGCTCCCCCGGCAATACCAATAATGTAGGGATCGGCCAGCGGATTGCGCAGCACCCCCTGAAAAACCACGCCTGCCGACGCCAGGCCCGCACCGGCCAGTGCGGCCAGCAGGGCCCTGGGAAGCCGGTATTCCAGCAGAATGGTCCATATCCTGCGGGATTCCGCATCATTCACGTCGCCGTGGAACAGTTTCTGCACATCGGCCCCCGTAGTCCCGATAAGTATGGACGCGAACAACACCGCCGCCAGTACGAGCAGGAGTCCGAGGCTGACCATTATGGTCTTGGTAAGGACGTTCATAGGGTCCGTGACCGGCAATTCAGGGACAGTGCCGGAAATTGTTGTCGAAGCCGAGGTTGAATCCGCCGGTGACGCTTCTGATCTTGAAGACCCGAGGGGCGCAATTCAGCCCGGTGCCGTCAACACTAGCACATCGGGCCGTGGGGTAGAAGTCTTCTCCGGAAGGTCCGTCCGGTTGCGGAATCACAAAATCGGCTTCCCGTCGGGGAGCATTGAGTACCCGGACCTTATCTCGTCTCAACGAAGGCATTGCGAGGATTGGCCCCCCCGGACCCTGTGGATGAAGCGATCATGGCCGAACGTTGGTAGTGGGGCAGTTTGAATTTTGGGAAAAAGAGTTCCCTGGATATATCGGTTCAGAAGAACTTTTCTTGAAACTTTTCTAAGAAAAAAATACTCCTGATATGTTGACAGATCAATGCGGGAGTGATACCTTTCGTACATTAGAATCCATCGGCAAAGTCTGCGCAATAGCAGGTTAGAACTTTGCCGATTATTATTTGATCATCTCTTTTCCCGCTGCCCCACCCTTCGTAACAGACTAATAGGAAAAACCAATGTCCAAGGTGTGGATATTCATCGACTTTTGGAATTTCCAACTAACACTGAACAATAGAAACGGAGGGCCTTTCCATCCCGATTGGTTGATTCTCGGCCCCTGGTTAACGAACAAGGCGTGCGGTGTTGTCGGTGTGTCATCAGGTACTCTCGAAGGTATTTCCGTTTACAGTTCATATGATCCCAATTCTCCCGATGATGTCAGACATCACAGATGGGCCACGGCTTGGCTTAACATGCAACCGGCTTTTGATGTCCAGTGTATGCCTCGAAAACCCAAGAACTTTCCTCGATGTTCGACATGTCACAAACAAATCCAGATCTGCCCCCAATGCCACCAGAAGATGAAGAACACCGTCGAGAAAGGGGTTGACGCCTCTATAGCGACGGACCTGATACGTTTGGCCTGGGAACAGGCTTACGACATCGGCGTGTTGGTCACATTAGACGCTGACCTAATCCCAGCTGTTAAGTTCCTTATCTCATAAGGCGCGCAAGATTGTTCATGCTGGGTTCCCTCCGATGGGGGCGGCATTGTCAAGAGCTTGTTGGGGTGTTTTTGATTTGTTCAAAGACAGAGAAGACTATCGAAGGAAATAGCCCATTGGGGGTTATTGGATTACTCTGTTAATTGCGCGATCTCTTCCAGTGTCCACACATGATCAGACACTCCAGCTTCCATCGCAGGAGTCTCTCTCAGGATTCGGTGAATCCGGCCGAAATTGTACCACATGAAATGCAGAGAGACTGCATGCATCAGGTTCTCAGCTTTCTTTGAAAAGGCGTTCGTTAGTCTGGTGAATCTCCTCATACTCATCCTCATGGTCAAGTTTTGACGTTCTACGTGGCCGGTTGAGACATGATGTAGATTCACGATCCCAGTGCGCTCGTGTATAGGATTATGGCATGAGCGCACTCGGATTTCAAGAGGACGAATGTTCAAACTGACCCACCACCCGAAGGTTGCCGAACTTGACAACAACCTGCCGACCGCGTACACTCGTTATCTCGTTAGAGCTATTGGAGAGCGCCGTACGGGCATGAGCCCACAAGCCGCATTCAAGAGAACCGCAGGGAAAGATTCATGCGAGATATTTGGAAGGCCGCTGTAGATGAATGTCAAAGCGGCAGCGATTTCGTGCTGGCAACGATACTCACCGTCGAGGGGTCTTCTCCCAGGCATGTGGGAACCAGGTTCCTTATTCGCAAGGACGGTGCAATAGAGGGAACCATCGGCGGCGGACAGCTGGAAGCTTCGGTCCAGGAGTTTGCATCCCGGGCACTTGGCGAGGGCAAGTCGCATCGGGCGTCGTTCGCCTTTACCGGGGAAAGTGCTCAATCTTCTCAGATGATCTGCGGAGGACGGGTACAGGTCCTCGTGGAGTACGTGCAAGCCTCGGACCCGGAGGCCCGTAAGGTGTTCAGCCGTCTGCTCGACATGACGACGAGCAGACGGAACGGTTACCTCTTGACCCACGTTGACATGGCCGTCGGCGGCGAACGGCTTGGAACGGTGCAACACCTTGTTCTGGACGATCAGGACAACCGTACGGGCGGTTTCCGCCGCGACGAAGATGCCGTGAAGAGCATGCCCCCGGCACGTTTGATGAAGCCTGCTCAATTGATGGATGTTCCCGGCTTGGAGCACCCCGTGTTCCTGGAATTGATTCGTCCCCATGGAACGGTCTACGTCTTCGGCGCGGGTCATGTGGGGGTCTGTGTCGCTCATCTGGCCTCTTATGTGGACTTCCGAGTGGTGGTCATCGACGACCGGGCGGAATTTGCCGATCAAGAAAGAGTGCCTGACGCAGATCAAGTCATTGCGGTCGAGTCGTTTGACGATTTTTTTGCAACGGATGAACTCGATGATGACAGTTACGTGGTTATTGTAACCAGAGGCCATGCTCACGACAGGGCAGTGCTCGGCCGGACCCTTGGGACTCCGGCGGGGTATGTGGGAATGATCGGGTCGAGGCGCAAAACCAGCTTGATATATCAAGCACTGCTTGCGGAGGGCTTGTCCAAGACCGATCTGGAACGGGTGCATTCGCCCATTGGCATTTCCATAGGCGGGGAGACCCCTCAGGAAATAGGCGTATCGATCGTGTCGGAAATGATACAGGTCCGGAGCCGAAAGGATAAGATCCAGAGGCGCCATAATGCTTGAAGGCAAGAAAATCACTGTGGTGTTGCCCGCGTACAACGCGGCGCAAACGCTAGAGAAAACG
The DNA here is from genome assembly GCA_043806215.1 of Pseudomonadota bacterium. Taxonomy (GTDB): domain Bacteria; phylum Desulfobacterota; class Desulfomonilia; order Desulfomonilales; family Desulfomonilaceae; genus JAVHLK01. Next base: position 5,452 of record JAZDHD010000134.1, read on the forward strand.
GTTTCCGAGTTGGATCGTAACGTGGTGGACGATATCCTGCTCGTTGACGATTTCAGTTCGGACGACACGGTAAAGCTGGCAGGAAGGCTGGGGATACGCTCGTTCCTTCATGACAGGAATTACGGTTACGGAAGGAATCAGAAAACCTGCTACGCGGAAGCCCTAAAGTCGGATGCGGACGTCATTGTAATGTTGCACCCCGATTACCAGTACAGTCCCAAGCTGGTCACCGCGATGGCGGCAATGGTGGTTTCCGGCGAATATGACGTGGTTCTCGGCTCCCGCATCCTTGGGGGCAAGGCAAGAAGGAGTGGAATGCCCTTCTACAAGTACCTCTCAAACCGGTTTCTTACGTTCATGGAAAACCTGCTCCTCGGATCCAAGCTCTCGGAGTTTCACACCGGATTCCGGGCGTTCTCCCGGAAGGTTCTCGAGACATTGCCGCTCCGGCAGAATTCGGACGATTTCGTCTTCGATAACGAAATGTTGGCCCAGACCATGTATTTCGACTTCCGGGTCGGTGAGATTTCGTGCCCCACGAGGTACTTTCCCGAAGCGTCCTCGATTAACTTTCACCGGTCGGTGGTCTACGGATTTGGGGTCCTTTGGACTTCGCTTCGTTTTCGGCTGCACAAGTGGGGCCTGGCCGATTTCCGGATATTTGAGGGATCGGACGCGGGGCCTACCGGAGAGTACTATTCCGAGATCAAGTAGCGTAGTGCGGCAGGGCGGAAGTACGGTCGCACATTAACGTACGCGGTCTCTGTCTTGGTAGCGCCGGCCTCCGTGCCGGTATTCTTTAGTGGAAACAACGTACTATCTCTCGCCCGGCATCCCGCGCAGAACGCGGGACGGGACGCTACCGCGCATACTCAAGAGTACATCAGCGTACTTGTGAAACGGAGCACGAAGCACCGGATGTGGTGAGCGAAGCGAATCCCGCGTCTCGCGGGATCGAGAAAAGACCGCGAATCCCGCGTCCCGCGGGACGGTTCATCCCGCTGAAAGCGGGATTCACCACATCCTACGGGCAGGGACGCCCGTCCCACGAAGGCAAGAAGGATGTCGGAGAGTTCTCCCGTAGCCCGGGCCTCCGTGCCCGGGTATATTTCCTCGTTCCCGGGCTCCGCCCGGGAATGCCTGTCCTCCGGGCTCTGCCCGGACTTTGAGCCGGGATTCAATCTTTATTTCGGGTTCCGGACCGCCAGGTTGCCCCTTATTCATGCAGGAGTCGTCCATGCTGACGGATCAAGAACTGATGCGTGTTCAAGCCGTAACCGACAAGATGTCCGAGGACGTAACGATCATGATCGGAACGGCCGGCACGGGGAGTGTGTTCGAGAACAATCTGGCGAACATCGCACGTCAGATCAGCGGAGTATCCATGAACCGCGTCCGTGTGGAGGAGTGGCACGAGAGGATCTTGCCGGGTAAGCCCGTGCTGAGTCTTACCGACGGACAAACGACCAACATCCACTATGTTGCCGCACCGGAAGGCACGGAACTTGCCCCTTTTCTCGAGGCTCTTTCATGGCTTGGAAAGGGCGAAGAGGTCCCCGCGTCGGATGTCGTCGATTCTCTTCAAGAGTTGAAGTCTCCCGTGGATATTCTCGTTCTCATGGCCGAATCATGCCCTCATTGCCCGCAGGCGGTGAGTGCCGCGTTGTCCTTAGCCGTTGGGCACCCGATGATAACGGTGAACATTGTCGATGCGCTTCAAATCGCCGATGTCGCCGAGCGGTACAAGGTCAAGTCCACGCCCACGATCGTTATCAACGATGGAATGACAATCGTCGGGCGGATCACAAGGGATGAACTCGCCCGACGGGTCGCAGAGGCCGGCAAGGAAGAATCACTGACTTCCGTTCTTGATTCCATGATACGGACGGGGCGTGCTGAAGACGCGGCCGAACTCATGTGCCGGGAGAACCGGCCGGCAGCAGTACTTCCCATTTATCTGTCGAAAGAGTTCTCCGTAAGAATGGGCGCGCTCTTGGCCATGGAGGAAGCCCTGGAAAGAAACCCGAGGATAATGGATCCTGTTCTGGGTCAACTGACGGATTTGCTGTTCCAGGAGGAAGTCGCTCTGCGCGGCGATACCGCCGGACTGCTGGGCAAGATCGGTAACCCGGAAGCGGTCGCGGCGCTTCGCAAGGTGAAGGAAGACCCGGACCCGGATGTGAGAGAAGCGGTGCTGGAA
>JAZDHD010000135.1:0-14475 GCA_043806215.1 Pseudomonadota bacterium
ACACGATGTCCTCTCCTTCGGGAACCAAGCCTGCGTCGCACGCCTCCATACTGATCTCCACCGCCACTTTGACGCCCTGGCCGAACAGTCTCAACGTTTCGGCCACGATGTACGTCGGATACAGGCCTTGGTGCTTCTTCATGAAAGCCGTTTCGATGCTTCTTGTGAGAATCGTTCCGGTGAAGACCTTTACCCCAAGGGCTTCAAGTTCCCGGCGCGCTTCGGCGTCGCAGTCATCCTCGTTCGGCTTGCCGAATCCCACATTGTGGGTCACGGCGACCAAGTTGACCGCCTTTCCCTTCAGTGCTTTCCCGAAGAGAACAGCCGTACCGCCCCCGGTCGTGGCGACGACTACGTGCTTACAGCCTTCGTCCACGAGATCCGATACGATTTGGGTACAAGCGGCCGTGTTCTCTTTCCCCGGTTTCTCAAAATACATGACCTGTCTGATCATTAGTCCTCCCAACGTCGGTCACATGTTTTCGTCTCGCCGCCATGTTGCGTGCCGGCCGGAATACTATCCGGGCACGGAGGCCCGAGAGCACCTGAACCGTAGGGTCCCGCGCGGAACGCGGTATGCCTGCCCCGGGCACCCACAGGGGGGTGCCCCTACAAGTTGGGACCGTGGGACGGTCCTGCGTTCTGCGCGGGATGCCCGTCATCTTCCGGATCTCATGCAGCTGCTTGCCTTCCTGATTTCCGGGCACGGAGGCCCGGGCTACGAAGAACAGAGACCAAGCCGGTCGTACACCGTGGGACGGGCGTCCCTGCCCGTCGTCTCCCCGGCGCAGGCCGGGGTCCAGGAAAAGGAAACTGGTTCCCGGCCTACGCCGGGAAGACGGTCCAGCTTGTGCGACCGCATTCATGCCATAGAGCTCTAAGCCCCCGAGTTTCCGGCAGCGCCCAGGGCTTTCATGATTCGTTGCGGCTTTGGAAACAACTCAAAGCCCTGACGGTTCATGAGGAACGCCGCCGATGGATCTCGAAAAGTCCCGGGCGGTTTGGGCCGCTTGTACGCCATGAGTATCCAACAATTCCTCCGGGAACGTTCCCATGACCACCAGCGAACCAATCAACCGGCCTTCGGGCCCGAAGACCGGCGCTGCCACGGCTCGTATTCCGGTGTGCATTTCACCGAGGTCGACGGCGTATCCGTTGTTCCGGCACATGACCAGTTCGTTCTCCAGCCTGGTTGCGTCAAAGAGCGACGGATCCCCATAGAAGTAGAGTCTGTCCCGGCCGAGTATGACCTTCCTTTCGGAATCGGATGCAAAGGCCGTAATTGCCTTGCCGTGGGCTCCCCAGGTAATGGGAAACCTGTGTCCCATGGTGATGAATACTCCAATATCCTGAGTGCCCTCATCTTTTGCAATTACGTAGACATATTTGCCTTCCACCTTGGCGAGAAAGGCAGTGCTCTTCGTCCGGACGGAAAGCGTCTGGAGAAAGGGCTCCACGGCCCGGTGGAGGTCGAGATTCTTCAAGACCCGGCTGGACAGGAACAGTAATCCGGTACCCAGGGAATAGGTCTTGTCCTGGGGATCCCTCCTGACGAACCCGAAGTTAAGGAGAGTGTTCAGTATGGAGTAGCCCTTGCTCTTGTGGATACCCACACGCTTGCAGATGTCCGTCAATGTCGGTTGAACGGACGGATCCTGTGCCAGGCAGAGGAGAATCCTCGACGCCTGTTCCACGGCAGGAACCAGCGAGGTGTATGCGGGTTTGGAATCATCATTGCTCTTCGCTCGTCGGTTTACCACTGGGCCTCGCAGATCATTTTCTCCATTGAATCAGGTTTCCGACACAGAACTACTGTGACGCGCGTCCCATGTCAAGCATGATCCGAGTCTCCCCGTCCGGCCGTCCCTGTTGGTTGCTCCCCAGAGGACTCCCCGGCAACACGATCATGCGTACATGAGCCGGCGACCCTTGGGCTCAGGAACAGGGTCGCCAAACTCACGGGCGGTATCGATCCACAACTCAACGGCATCCTTTACATTCCTTAGAGCCGATTCCTCAGTTTCCCCGTGAGCCATACAGCCTGGCAGTTCCGGAACTTCGGCAACAAAAAAGCCGTCCTCATCGCTCCAATAGATGATTATTTCGTATCTGTGCATCTACAGGTCACCTCCGAGTTGATACCTCCACTCTGGTTGGCGATCCTCGGAAGCCCGACAAAGCACTCCAAATACGGCAGCCATGGGAGGTCCCGACTTGAAGACCCGGTTGCTCGCCACTACTCTGACCCACTCGGACAAGAATGTCTGCCTTACTATCCGGGATCGTCCTCTTGTCCGGACATCCGGATCCTTGTCTGTTGTACTAACGTGTCGTTGGGGCCCGAGTCAAGATGTTTGCAGATGTGGGGAACGTATCCCGTAGACTGCCGGAGGCTTCGGGCCGACCCCGCTCGGCACTGGTTGCACCCGCCGTCGATAGTGTCGGTGTCTATCCGACGACTCGACCTCGGGTGTTGGCGGATTTTCCCGGTCGGATCAACAAGGTTCGCAATTCGGATCCGAGCGGGAAAGCATGGCGACTCATGAACTGCCTTGTCTCCGGCAGACGCTCGACCGCGGACATCATACTCATTGTCGCCGCGCCGCCGTGCCTGATTTCTCCGATAGACGCAGTGCCCGATTTGCTTTCCGTTCGCGGCCGGCGCGATGACGCGACAGTAGCAGGGCTGGTTCTTGGTTATCTTGACAAGAAGACAAAGGCCGGGGAAGGTGGAGTTATTGACGCAATGCGGTTCCCCTCCGAAGACTATGCATGCGGAAGCTCTTGCAGGCATTGGGACGGCTCACCTGCACGTGTTGGCCTCACTGGGAATAGCCACCTTTGGCGGCTTCTGCTGAATGCATGCGGTCGTCTAAGAGCTTCGGCGAAGCTTGTCTCCAGTCGCCCTTGCTGATGAACGCCCACGTTACGATCTATAATGCGCGGCCCTCATTCTCCCTAGATTTATGGAAAGGCTCTTACGTGCCTGTATGGAGAAAACCCCGCTTTGACATGATGCTCGTCGAGGATGTATACTGCGTTCCGGGAAATTCTTTGTGGTAGGTGCGTCCAACGGCTGAACAAACAGTATGGTATTCATGACGCGGAGTGTGCTCCATGCGTGACCCATTTGCCGGAACGAAGGAGAAAAAGTGAAAGACAAGGACATCACCTATACGATCTCCAACGAAGTTTTTGCCAAGTACCCCGGTTATGTGCGGGGAGTTGTGAGGGCGTACGGCGTTACGAACGGCCCGTCCCCGGACGAGCTTGTCGCTCTGCTTCGCGATGCGGAAGCCCATATCCGCAATCATCTGAAAACCGAAGATATGGCCGACAATCCTCGAATGGTCTCGTGGCGGGAGGCATATCGTGCCTTCGGAGCCAAACCGGCCAAATTCCGTCCTTCCATGGAGGCCATGGCGCGCCGTGTCCTGAAAGAGCAGGAGATTCCCTCGATCAACGCGTTGGTGGACATAGGCAACATCGTGTCCTTGCGGCACCTTGTACCCGCGGGAGGACACGCCGTCGACGTAATGGAGCAGGACGTGGCTCTGCGTGAGGCAAACGGCGATGAGGAGTTCACTGCATTCGGCTCCGACCAACTCGAAAATCCCCTGCCGGGGGAGATCATCCTTGTGGAAGGGAAGATCGTGCTCACCAGACGTTGGACGTGGCGCCAAGCCAATCACACGCTGGTTTTGCCGAGCACGAAGGACGTGGAGGTCAACGTCGACGGCCTGCCTCCGGTGGAAGTCTCGGAGGTGGAGGAGGCGTGCCGGCAGATCATCGAGTTGATGGAACGGTTCTGCGGTGGAAACGCCGACTATGAAGTTCTGTCGCAGGAGAATCCGACTATCAAACTGTAGGAAGAGAGCAACCGACAGGTATCCCGTTTTAGAAATACGGTCGCGCTGAACGGTTGAGTGGATCCCGATTACAAGGGGATAGGTAACGATGGAAGAACCGGTTCCACGTTATAGCCGCCATACTCTCCTCAAGGTTTTTGGAGAGAACGGGCAGGAGAAGATCCAAAGGTCAAGAGTCTTTGTCGCCGGTCTCGGCGCCCTGGGTTCACTCATCTCCATACTGCTGGCAAGGGCCGGTGTGGGATTCCTGCGTGTGGCCGACTGCGACGCGCCGGAATTGCACAACATTCATAGACAGATCCTCTACGATGAAGCCGACACTACGAGCGGCCTTTCCAAGGCCCGTGCCGCAGAAAAGCGGTTGAAAGCGGCGGCGTCCGATGTGGAGATCGAAGCCGTGGACGTGCGGATCGGTCCCGAGACCATTGACGCTCTGACTGAGGATGTCGATGTGGTGGTCGACGCGCTGGACAACATGGCAACGCGGTACCATGTCAATGATGCCGTCATTGCCCGAAACATACCGTACGTGTTCGGCGGCGCGATCGGAACCTCGGGAAACGTCCTGACGGTGCTTCCCGGGAAAACCCCGTGTCTCCGTTGCTTGTGGCCGGACCCAGAGGCGGTTTCCGACCATCCCCGTGCCGCCGCGGTCGGGGTGCTGTCTTCCGCGGCAACCGCGGTGGCCTCGATCCAGGTAACGGAAACGATAAAACTGCTCTTGGGGCGTCAAGAGGACTTGCTTCCGGGCCTCCTGACACTGGATCTGTGGCACAACCGGTTCCGCATCGCGGCCGTTGAACCCGATCCGGGCTGTGTATGCAGATCAAGCCGCAGAGGTCCTGTTTGAAATCCGATCGAATCCTATCAATGACTGATGCAGCAATGCCGTTTACGGCAATGGTACTGGCCGGGGGGCTGGGCACGAGGCTCCGGTCCGTTGTTTCGGACAGACCCAAACCCATGGCCATGGTAGGCAACGTGCCGTTTCTCGAAATTCTTCTGAGAGATCTGGCCCGCAAGGGTGTCCGTCGTTGTGTAGTGCTCACGGGACACATGGGAGAGATCATCGAAGAGTACTTTCAAGACCTTCCCGTGAAAGAGATGGATATACGGTGTTGCCGTGAGGAATCACCGCTCGGCACCGGAGGCGCGGTCAAGAACGCCGAGGCGTTTGCAACCGACCCCACCCTCCTGGTCAACGGCGACACGTTCTTCGATGCGGACGTGGAGGCTCTTTTTCGCTTTCACCGCGGGAAGGATGCCGGAGCGACCCTTTCGTTGAGACATGTGAGCGACGTGAGCCGCTATGGTTCCGTGGTTGTTGACGAGCACGGGCTGATCACGGAATTTCTTGAAAAGGAGCCGGGAGTGCATCGGCCGGGGTTGGTCAATGCAGGATTGTCGCTCCTTTCGTATTCAACCATTCGAGATCTCCCTGCCGGCCGGGCCTTTTCCATGGAGGCCGAGGTCTTTCCCGCGCTCGCCCGTTCCGGGCATATGGCGGGACTACCCCAGAATGGGGCGTTCTTCGATATCGGCACTCCTGAGAGCTACAAAGCCTTCCTTACGTTTGTGGAAGAACATAGGGCCGACTTTCGGAAGTCCTGATAAGGCGCCACATCAAATCCCGTTAAGTCGCCGACATGGGGGGGGGCGTTGTCAAAGGCCGTCGTGCGCCCATTTCGCGCAGGGCGAAAGTGAATGCCGACCGACGATTTCACTTTTTTCTTGACAAGATCATCGGTGGGAGTTTAGACTAAGGTTCATATATGTAAACAGTGTTTATGAATGTGTCCTCAGGTCCCCCCCATGGCAACTGTTAAATCCGCAGACAGGGTAGTCCAAATACTCGAGGCAGTCGCCTCAAGAAACGAAGGCCTTACCCACGGAGAGATCGCCAGGAAACAGGAGATCCCCAAAGGCAGCCTGTCCCTCCTGCTCTCCAATCTCGTGGACCGCGAGTACCTCGCCCTCGACCCCCAAAGCAAGCTCTACGTGCTGGGTCCGCAGCTCCTCGTTCTCACGGGCCGCTATCTCAATAGTCTGGACATCGTGCAGCTCGGACGCCCCATCGTGCACACGCTCGTACGCGAAATAAACGAGGACGCCGAGATCGTGATCAGAAAGGGGGACCAGGTTCTCTTCCTCTACAAGGAGGAATCGGCCCGGCCAGTGAGATACGCCATCGAGGCAGGCGAGCTCGCGCCTCTCTACGCAACTTCCCCTGGGAAGTGCATCCTCGCCTTCGTTCCGGAAGAAGACGTTTCGGGCTATCTCCAACGGGTCCCGCTTTCCCCTATTACGGAGCACAGCATCACGGCCGGCGAAAAGCTGTTCCGCGAGCTGGAGATGATACGTTCGAGGGGGATCGCCTATGGGCAAGAGGAGTATCGACAGGGTATCTGTGGGGTCGCCGCACCTATCTTCAATATCCACGGCAACATCGCGGGGGCGCTGGTGGCGACCCTGGAGGCGGTCCGATTCAAAGGGGAGCACCGGCACTTTATCGAGGCGAAGCTCCGGGGGGCAGCGTTGGAGCTTTCCCGCCGGCTTGGTTTCCCCGGGGCCGGCTGACGTGGCGCCTCGTTCACTCACTCGGAGGAGGAATCGAGAAGAAGAGGGTAACATCATGGTTGTCTATTTGGAATCCAATTTCGTGCTCCCTGGGGATAACGACCTCGGGAGTATCGATCTCGGTCGGACTCACGTTACCTTGGCAGAACTGTTCGAAGAACTTTCCGCCCGTTCCGGGAATTACATAGATTTCCTCACGTCCGACCGAAGAGCCCTCGACGAGGGATGGGACGTAAGTGTGAACGGGTGCCCTTTTACAGACCTACCCCGGGGTCTTGGGACGCCGCTGCGCGACGGCGACCGCGTGGCCGTCAAGCTGCTGCCCATCGGCGGGGGATAGGGGTCATAGGCGCTGACGTTTATGTCCTTGGTCGGGAGGACACCTATCCTGAAGGACATTTCCTCTTGTTCCCTCTTTGAAAAAGGGGGCTAGGGGGATTTATGAATCAGAAAAATCCCCCCTAACCCCCCTTTACTAAAGGGGGGGAATCTGAGGACTCCGACAATGCCGGATTAAGTTAGCGCTTATGGGGATAGGGGTGTAGTCGGCAAACTTCGGGTAAGAGGTACGATGATGAAGAACTACAAAGTGGTAGGGAAGTCCGTGGAAAGAACGGACGCCAGAGTCAAAGTTACGGGCTCGGCCCGGTACGCAGGCGACCTGCTGGCACCGGGGATGCTCCATGCCAAGCTGTTGAGGAGTCCCACGGCCCACGCGAAGATACTCAATATCGATACGAGCAAAGCCCTGGCCATGCCGGGTGTCATGGCCGTGATAACGGGCAAGGATTTTCCGGGGATACCCTTTGGCACTCGACCGGACATAAGGGATCAGCTCCCCATGCCTATTACCAAGGTCCACCATTTCGGCGAGGGTGTTGCCGCGGTTGCCGCCATCGACGAGGACACGGCGGAAGCCGCCCTGGACCTGATCGAGGTCGATTACGAGGAGCTTCCGGTCGTGCTCACGGCCCGGGATGCATTGGCGCCCGACGCACCGCTCGTGAATGAGTTCAAGGACAGCAATATCGCCTACGCGTCCGACTTTGTCTTCGGCGACGTGGAGAGAGGCTTCGATGAAGCGGATCACATAAGAGAAGAGACGTTCACCTCCCAACGCGTCTCAGTGGGATTCGTCGAGCCCCACGCGTGTCTCGCCGAAGTGGACCCCACCGGCCGGGTGCTGCTGCAGGCTTCCAAGCAGAGCCCTTACATAACCTGGCGGCATATGTGCAGAGCCATGGACATCCCTCTTTCAGGGATGAGGATCGTAAACCCCTTTGTGGGGGGCGGATTCTCAGGAAAACACGATCCTTTCGACGTGGATTTTGCATCGGTCAGGCTGGCCCAGCTCACCGGGAAGCCGGTAAAGATGGTCCTCAATTATGACGAGGTGCTGGCCGGTTACCGCCAGCGGAATGCCATGGACGCCAGGCTGAAGATCGGCGTAAAGAACAATGGCGCCATCACGGCACTCTGGGCCGATAACATTCTCGAAGGCGGTCCCATTTCAGGCATAGGCCCGTTTAACATCTACTTCTTCGGAGCGTTCCTCAACATCCCGTACAAAATACCGGCCATCGAGTACCACGGAAAGCTCGTCTACTCCAACAGGGCGCCCTGCGGGACGGTGAGGGGACAGGAGATCGTTCTTGCCCAGTTCTGCATCGATTCGTTGCTACACATGATCGGCGAGGACATCGGCGTCGACCAGGTGGAATTGCGTGCGATAAACGCGGTCACGGACAACTGGACCTGCGCCAACGGCATCAGGGTCGATGTCTCCGGCCTGTCCGAATGCATCGAGAAGTCCGCCCAAAGGGTGGGCTGGAAAGAATCCAGGAAATCAAGGCCCGAAGGCCGGGGCATCGGAATCAGTTGCGCTTCCCACCCGTCGGGCCCGAGACTTGGCGGCCATTTCGGATCGGCCGTAATGCTGAAACTTCTCGAGAACGGTCAGGTGATCATCACTCAGGGTGCAACGGAGATCGGCCAGGGGTCGAACACCGTCTTCTGCCAGATGGCGGCGGAGGAGCTCGGCCTTCCCTTTGAAGATATCATCCAGGGCGTAAGCGATTCCGATTCGACGATCTTCGATTCAGGCATGTTCGGAGACCGAGCCACCTACTGGGACGGCAACGCCACCATTGCCGCAGCCAAGGACCTGAAAAAGCAACTTGCGGAAATAGCGGCACCGAGCCTGAGGGTAAATCCCGAGGACATCGAATTTGCCGACAAGCGCGTCTTTGTGCGGACGGAGCCGGATAGAGGAATCGACTGGCTCTCGGCCGTACGGAAAGCATACTACGAGAAGGGAGCCCCGCTGTACGGACGGGGCACGTGGGCCGCACTGGACATCGACATCGTCGATTGGAAGACGGGCAAGGGAAACCTCGTTCACGGCCTGGATTTCATTGCCACGGCCATGGAAGTGGCCGTCGACAAGGAGACGGGGAAGGTGGACCTTATCAGGGCAGTCCACGGCGACGACGCAGGCCAACCCATCAATCCGGCCATGCTCGAGGGACAGGTGAACGGCGGCAGCGCCCACCTGACCGGCCACGCCCTCTGGGAGGAGTCCCTCTACGATGAAAAGGGGATACCACTCAACTATTCATGGCGTGATTACAAGCAACCCACGGCAGTGGACGTACCGGAATACATTGTCGAGCATGTACACACCCACGACCCTTTCGGTCCCTTCGGCGCAAAGGGTGCGGGAGAAGCAAGTTCCTGTTCCACCTTGGCCGCCGTGGCCAACGCGATTCATGACGCGGTGGGGGTGAGAATCAAAGACCTGCCGATTACGGCCGAAAAGATACTCGACGCACTCAAGGCAAAAGAGGAAAAGTGATGTTCATAAGAAGACTGCCGGCATTCGAATACCATACCCCTTCATCCGTAGGGGAGGCATTGGATCTGATGGAAAAGCACGGCAATGAGGGCAGATACATTGCCGGTGGAACGGATCTGTTGATCGCGATGAAGAAGAGGGAGGCCGTGCCGGATCATCTGATCGCTTTGACCGGCGTGGCATCGCTGAAGGGCATAGTCCCCGACGATAAAGGGGTACGGATTGGAGCCCTGACTACTCTAGCGGAAATTGAGCGGTCTGAGATTATCGGAAAGCAGTACCTGCCTCTCCGGGATGCAGTACGCGTGATGGCGTCGATCCAGGTGCGCAACCTTGCCACCATCGGAGGCAATCTGTGCAGTGCGGTACCATCCGCGGATTCCGCGCCTCCGCTGATGGCCCTCGACGCATCGGTTAAACTCGTGGGACCGGAAGGGGAACGGACGGTCCCATTGGAGACATTCTTCACGGGGCCGAAAAGATCGATCCTCAAGAACCGGGAAATATTGACCGAGATCTCGATCCCGAAACCGGATCCGGCTTCTTCGGGATGCTACCTGAAACTCATGCGGCGACACGCCATGGACCTGGCTTTAGTGGGCGTTGCAGCGTGTTTGAAGCTTGATTCGGATAGGAAGGTCTGCAAGGAGGCCCGCATAACCCTTGGCGCCGTGGCGCCCACCCCGATCAGGGTGCCCGAGGTGGAAGCCGGCTTGGTGAATAGGGAGATCAATGAGACGGTTGCGGAGGAGGCGGCGCAGATCGCCGGCATGGAGTGCCGGCCCATTACGGACCTGCGAGCATCCCTCGATTACCGTTGCAGCGCGGTTGCGGTGCTCACGAAGAGGGCCGTTCTCGAGACACTCAAGAGAATAACCGGGTAGAACGGAGGAATTATGAAACGGGACATCGTATTGAAAGTCAACGGTACGACCTACAACGTTACTGTCGAGTCTCACAGGACCCTTGTGGAGGTCCTGAGAGACACCCTCGGCCTTACCGGCACCAAGAAGTCCTGTAACGAGGGCGAGTGCGGCGCCTGCACGGTCCTGATGGACGGCAAGCCCGTGGCTTCCTGTCTCGTCCTCGCCGTAGCCGCCCAGGGCAAGGAAATCACGACGATAGAAGGGCTTGCGGCCGGCATGAAACTGGACCCGGTGCAGGAGGCCTTTGTGAAACTTACGGCAATCCAGTGCGGCTTTTGCACGCCCGGCATGGTGCTGACGGCAAAGGCCCTGCTCGATGAGAACCCTGACCCCACGAGCACCGAGGTGCGCCGGGCAATCTCGGGAAACCTGTGCCGTTGCACGGGCTACCAGCAGATCGTCGATGCCGTGATGGCCGCGGCGGAGACAATGAAGACGGGGACTTCCGAATAGGAGGGCGCAAAACATAACCGAGGCGGGTCCCATGCTCGAAGGGTTTTTGCCTTCGTTCGCCCGAGTTCAACGATCATTTTGGTGGAAACACAAAGAGGCCGTATCATCGGAACCCCCATTCTTAGGGCGCTTTGGCCCGCACATGTCGGGGCGGCAGCTCCCAAGAGCTGCCGCCCTCTTCATCAAGTCAAATCTTTTTGACAATCCTGCACTCTCGGAAAGCTTTTTCTTCCTGGGGGGATTCTACATCGAAAGCCCTGTGTCGTTCATTATGATTTTTTCGACAACTTGAAGATCATTTACACCCGGAGTTGCGGCAGCAAAAAGATTACAGAAATCGAACTCTACTTCAAGCAAGACACCTCGATGCCGGATATCGGTCTTCCGGCTGAACGGTTTCGTGCACGGTTCAATACGCTATTTGCCGATTTTGACTTCAGGTTGATACCCGTTCAGCTTGTGCCGGCGTCATCTCCGAATCCTGCCTTCCGCGTCGAAGACCAATTGACGGCCGACGAGGAATTGAGACCTATGACTCTTCACCAGCGCTTGTGTCCGGCTCTCCTTGTTCTTGGGGTGCGTCTTTGGGCGGCAAATGGACTACGCAAGCGGCACTGAATAAACCGAACATCCCGAGGAGCAATGCAAAAGATGGGCGTGGGTCATGGAACACGAACAGACGGGTAAGGTCTCGAAGAACTATGGGATGATGCGGATCACCGGTATAAAGCACGAGCTCGGGGACAAGCTGGCACCAAATGGATGCGAGAACCGCTGCGGCGACCGTGGAGATCGGCCAGTAACGCCTTTGGTACAGGCCGATCACCTTGTTCATGATGCCTTTTGACCTCGCTGCAAAAGCCCCAAGCAACGGAGGCACCGAGATGAGAAGGACCGACCACACGAGATAGGACATGTCCTGGTGCCACTGGTACAAACTCGTTTTTGCCTTGGGAGCGTCCAAACGAAGATAGGAAGCGACGGCTTCGACAGTCCAGCCGGAGGTGGGAATCAACACCGTCCAAGTGTAAACCAACATAGCCCAGAACAACCATCGCGCGGTCCACTTTACGGACGCATGGGGTTGGTACAGCTCCAATGCCCAATTGATGCCAAACATCATCATAACCAAACCCGCGGCAAGGACATAATTGGACACCGACTCGATTGCCTGCTGCCGAATCTCGATGCCGTCCCCACAGCACCGCGCATAGAGGTCGGCTGAGATGATAAGTATGATGAATGCTGCAAGGAGTGACGAGAGTGTCGCCCCGAAGGCCTGACCATCGCTATCCGACTTCGCCTGGTGCGATTCTCGTTTTGCCGAAGCCTGGAGCACTGCCATGATTGCTATGAAGACAAAACCTGCCAGAGTGGCGCTTAGCTTGCTCAGCAGGCCCAGACCGTACTGGTCACTCCAATCCGCCCACAGCAATCCCTCTCTGGGTTTCTCCAGGATTTTTCGCGTAACGATGGATTGAGAAGCAACGTCGCTCTCGTCTCGTGAATCCAAGAGTACGCCGGGATCCTTCTTCAGCTTCATGTCATCGCCGGCCCCATGCACGGGCATGAAGGCGCCCAGTATGGCCGATACCAACATGATGGCGATTAAGGTAGAGGAAATTCCGACTCGTTCCACGTTCTGAGTTCTTCTTCCCATTGGACCGGACCTGGACGCTTAGTGTTCTACGGCACAAATACGGTCACGGATTTTCCGCGCTGAGATTGCTTTCCCGCGTTCTGCGCGGGACTGCGTTCCTCGCAATTACATCCCGCAATTTGTCATTGCGAGCCCGAGGCTTTGGGAGGGCGTGGCAATCTCAAGAGGTTAGGAATGTGCGACCGTATTTAGGAAACTGGGCACTTAGCACAGGGACGGAATCCGCTAAAACCTTACCAACCCGTTGATTCCGATGTATGCCTGCTGAGACCAGACCTTGGCTCCACTCCAGCTCTGGGACTCAGTGGATAACGGAGACGACTCCTTCCAATCGTGGTCCCCTGTTGTGGCGATTCTCTTGAAATCCCCTTCGAGTTCGAGGCCCACGAAACTGTTTACGCGGAGTCCGGCAATAAGATTGAGGTGCAAAGCCCAGCCCCGCGTATCCTCGCATGTGTCTCGCTGCACGGCGTTGCCCTTCTTATCTGTCGTAAGCAGGTGCTGGTCATGGTTCTTGCCGGTAACCAAGGCCGCGTCTGCTTGAAATCGGAGATCCAAACCGGGCGCTTAGGCCCCCAGATACCGGTTGCCCACGTCTAGTGTATTGGTTGAAACCCCTCCCAGGAAGTAATGCTTGTAATACTGACTAAACGCACGCCGAGAACGTCGTCTTCGCATATTCTGGAATGACTTTTTTCTTTATGCCGGAAGCCTACCCACCCTCCAGCCAAATGTCAAGCCCATTCTGATGCGGGCCTCTCATGACGGACGGCCTGTTCCGAGCAGATCTCGAGTAATTCGGTGATCAATGCAAACCCGGCCCTGGGGCCGCTTCAAAAGCAAACAGCCGTTTGTCAACGGCTGTTCATTAAAACGAGTTATTGGCTTCTTCTGGTCGGGGCGACTGGATTTGAACCAGCGACCACCTGAACCCCATTCAGGTACGCTACCAGACTGCGCTACGCCCCGACGTAAAATTCTACCTTACAACACGGGCGGCATTCTGTCAACAGGAAAAGCAGTGAGGCACATTAGTATTGCTAATTCAACCGTATATGTGATATTATTAATACGGCGTCTAGATGCTTGCGCCGGTATCACGTTCTCCCTCGGAGATATCAATGAAAAGACTTATCCTGCTGTCGCTCTGCTGCGTGGGTGTCGCCATGTCGGGCGTTCTTGCGTTCGCATCCCCGCCGAATACCGTTAAGGTCAATCCCTTTGGAGTTGACTATCCTTTGATGCACCCCCTGGCGTACCCCACGAGAGAGGCGGACTCCTACGAACGGAGTTTCGGTATCCGACGGTGGTTCAACCCGGCGGGGCAAGAGTCCAATGACTATGAGAAAGTCATGGAGGAGGCGACCGCCATGTTCGAGATCTACGGCGGTTACGGAGTGCTCGGACACGGAGAGGACGTCTTTACCAACTCCGCGGCCCAGTGGAGGCGGCACCACAGAGGGCAATAAGTGGAAGGCCCCCGTGCCTACCCGGGCGGCCATCCCGCGTTCTGCGCGGGACCCCTACAGCCTGGGAATGCCTATCCGCCGGGCTCTGCCCGGTCTTCGGCTCGGAGTCCCGGGGGCTTTCATGGTCAGTTGTGATCGCCCCGATCATGGGGGTTTAGGAAACGGGGCACTTACCGATGTCTTCCCCCTCCAGACTGAAAGGTTGCCGGGGATATGCGTCGGTATTTCCTCAGAGGCCTTGACTTGGCGCATAAATTGCAGCATTGAACGCCAAGCGGGACCTGACGCTCAACGGTGCCCGCAGGATGCAACAAACGTCGCTTGCACGCCGGTGTCTTCCTTCGTACCGGCGGCAATCACCACAAGGCGCCAGGAGGGTTAGACCATGGACAACAGATTGTTGGATGCTGCATCTTCGGGAAATCTCGACGAGTTGCGGGGACTGCTGTCTTCGGGGGTAGATCCGGAAGTCAGAGACGAGTTGGGTTGGACACCCCTTATGTGGGCCGCGGCAAACGGATTCGCGGATTCGGTGAGAATGCTCATGAGGACCGGCGCGGACCCGGAAGCGGCGGACCAATACGGCGCGACTGCCTTGATGAAAGCCTGCCGCAGAGGCTTTGTCGACGTGGTGACCGTCCTTGTGGAGGAAGGCGCCGATCTCAAT
>JAZDHD010000136.1:0-6876 GCA_043806215.1 Pseudomonadota bacterium
CTGAACAAGACTTTTGTCCTTATGACCCCCTCTTCCGCTTCGTCATGAACATCAATACCCCGCAGGACCTTGAACGAGCCAGAGAGATGGCGGACCCAAGCTCCCGGGAGCCGGGATGAATGCGGGGGGCATAGCCGCCGACATCAGTCGTTTGTCAATTCCGGTTCAAAGTCGATCTTGACGTCCCGAAGGGACTCACGATGTAAGCCGGGCCTTTCAAGGCGCGGAAATCGGGGAACCGAATATTGACGATGCGCGCTGAACGGATGCAGGAGTACGCTCCACCCTGCATGCCTATCGTGCGCCGTGCCTTCGGGACGGAGATCCTGTTTGGATACTCCCATTCTTTCCGGGAATACTAGAATTTCCATTCATGTTCCGGGTGGGTGAGAAGCTCCTTTGTCCTGTTCACGTCGATCAAATCCTTGAACGGAGTGGTCTTAGCAAGCTCATTGATACTATTCAAAGCCATACCCAACTGCTCGTTGTCTCGATTGGCCATCGCAGCGTCAACTGCGGTGAACAATCGACGGAAGTTCTCTGCGCGTTCGGCAAACGCTTTGTCAAGGTAATCCAGAAATATCTGCCTGTTGGCTTCGATCTCAGCGAGATGCTTCTGTTTTTCGGCCTCGATTTCCGCCCTTTTCGTCATCTCCCTCCGGACCTCGGAGTAGGCTTGAACACAGTCGTTTATGAAGCCGGCGGGGTTGAAATTCTGAAATCCTTTCAACAGATTCTTGCCCACGACGCTCTTGGCCATATCCGTCAACGGTTTCGTCGGTACCTTTACCATGATCAGCCCGCCAGAGTCCTGTACTTGATCTGAATATCGAGGCTTTGCCCGGTTATTTGGCCGTCGTCATCCAGAACCGGCGTTTTCATTACTTCAGCCAGGGCCTTCATGCAAAGCCCGGCCTGTTGGAAGGTCTTGACATCGTCCTCGTTATGGACGTCAAATGTGGTCGGGTCAAGCTGGTCTCTTAGTGTTCTTGAACGTATACGCGCGAACCTTTATGCAGTCATGCACGCTCTATAAGCGCGCTCATAGGATTGGGAATATGACCATGAAACGGAGTAACTTCGATTTGTTATAAAAGACAATTTCGTACCCGAATTGGCACGCGTCCCCCTTTCCAAGTGCTACGCAGATTCTACCCGCAGTAAGCTCCACAAATTTCTTGCCGTCACCAAAGGCCTGTGCGAGAGTATCATGGTGCTGCTTGCCCCCACCGGGGGATCAACATTCGAGGGTTTTCCTGCAGCACTGAAGAACCGTTCATCCATCTATTACCGGGCATTCTGAGGCAAGGTGCGCCGATACGGGGAGATCTGGTCGCATTTTTCCATGGAAGATCGTCATCCTTCTGGAAGACAGCGTTCCACGTCGTGATGGGAACGCGTAAGACAGTCGGGATCGGATGCAAGGCCGAGGGCCTCGGGAGGGCAAAGGGTGCAAACGAGGTATCCCTCCCCCCTGAAGGAGACCGAGGGAATGGAGTGGAGCCTTAGCCGGCACTGTAGAAATAGCCGTTCTCCAGAAAATCGGCTCGTAATGAAAAGAATACGGCTCAAGCCAGAAGATGCTGGCGACTGTGACCTTGGAAGACACAGAGGTTCCATATGCTACCGGGGCATCACTGTGTGGAACATGGCGTGGACTGGATCATTGGTTTTTTGGACGCATTGTCCATACGCACGTGAGGTTGAACCGAACACGGCGAATACCTTACCAAACGGGTCATCCTGGAGGTCTGCGACGCCAGGGCCGAGACCATGCGAACGGACAGGGATATGAGACTATTTTCTCGCCGCCGCCGGCAGATCCGAGCGTGGCGCATGAGCCGAGGTAGCGGCAGGAAAGGATCGAAATGGGTATCCGGACTCTCGGACTCTCGGGCGACGGAAGGATCTTCACCGAAGGAACAGGACAGGGAGAATGAAAATGGATACAACGAACAAAGCAAAAGTTTTCATAAGCTGTGGTCAGCGCCCGGCAGAAATGCCATCTGTCAGGGAAGTCGAGTCCCGTCTAGAAAAGGAGGGATACGACACCTACGTCGCCATCGAACACCGTTCCCTCAAGACACTCCAGGAGAATATCTTTCATGAACTGAGTTCTTCAGAGTACTTTTTATTCATCGACTTCAAACGCGAGCCCATCGTAGAAACTGCGAGTGATGGTAGCTTGCGCCAATTTCATAGGGGATCACTCTTTTCTCACCAAGAGCTTGCCTTAACGTCCTTTCTTCAGCTCGAGGCGGTCGGCTTTCAACAGAGTGGTGTGAGACGCGAGGGAATCATGGACGCCATGCAGCTCAACTGCTTCTGCTTTGAGGACATGCGTGAATTGCCGGACTTGGTGATGGAAGCGATTGAGGCGCTGGGATGGCATCCTTGCTGGAAAGCACAGCTGCATTTGGGACGATCCGATCTGGAACGTGGAGGATCTGTAGCTGATCCCCCTTACATTCACCATATTGAGGTACGGAACTCCCACCGACGGAAACCGGCAATCAACTGTACTGCCTTTCTTCATGAAATCAAGCGATCTGGATCTGACGAACCAATCCCATTTCAGAAATTTGAGCTGAAGTGGGCCGGAACAACCGTTCCCTATGTCACGATCATGCCGGGAGAATCTCGAAGTTTTGACGCCTTCTATATGTGTACGTGTAGGCCAACAAGGCTTAGGTGGAAAGGGTTCTCATTTACCGATACGGACAAAGTGTGTCCAGATGTTCGAGTCGCTGGAACTTACGAACTAACCTATGTGGTATCATCCTTCAACTTCCCCGTCATCCAAGCGAAGTTCAAGCTGGAACTGAAGGACACTTTGGATGAGGTTTCGCCACTCACCTTGACTGAAAGCCGGATCGTCAGACCTCATGAACCGTATTGATCGCCTCAACCGTATCGCTCCAGTACGTGACCCGGAAAAATACGATAACCAGACCTACGAAATACACAAAGGCCGCAGCGATAGAATCATCGTCAAAGTTCTTTCCTGACTGGCAGCGACCGAAAAGAAACAGCCCCAAACGAGGAGCGGTCCGAAGATGCGATCCGTTTCGGAAAGGAACCCGGCCTGGCCGGCACGGCGCATAGCGCTGAGAGCTCCACGATCATAGGGGTTCTATTCCGCCAGGTCTTCTCGTATTCGCTTTTCGATCGATGATCTTTTCTCCATTTCCTCCGGGGTTAGCAAAACGTACAGCCTCAGCATATAGTTGGCGTAGTTGGACATAATGCTCATCAGGGATTGGGGAATCGTGGTAATGACCTCGGATCGAAGTGTCTCTTCATTTACCCGAACCCGTGCCGCTTGCTCTGATTTCTTCTTCGCTTCGTCCCCACCCCCTATTGGTTCGTGAGAGCCAACTTTGGTCAACTCCATGACTCTCGGCCAAACGTACCAACGGTCTGGGTCGATTTTGAATTCTTCGGCCCATTCTTTCTTCTTGACTTCAAGAAGGTGCTTGCTTTGCTGGTAATGAGGCCTACCTTGATCGCCCTCGCGTTTGCCTAAGAACTCTTTGCTGTAAACGACACGGGGCGGAGTCCGATCCAGAATGGAGCGAGCCTTGAGTCTATCACTTTCTCTTGACGCCTCACGGGCATAGGAGCGTATACACTCCATAAGTGAGATATCATCGAACTCGTACCACCGCCCATTCTCGACCATCCGCGTCACATCTTCTCCCGAACAAGACAGGAGCCCTTCTCGAAGCATGCCCATGATGATGTCCTTGAGCACGAGTTCAAGTGCTGCTACGGTTTTGTGAAAGGATACCTGAAGGTAGTCGAAATAACGACAGAGAAGCAGGTGGTCTGCCGCCCGCAGAGCCTTTGGGCTAATGCAGATGTTCGAGTCTGAATCCAGCCTCATCTGGCTGATGATGTAATCGAGGTCAACTGTTCCGTATGGAAGGCCTGTATGGTGGGCCGTGCGAAGCAGATAGTCAATTCTGTCGGCATCCAGATCTGAACTGACCAAATTTGCATAGCGAATCTGGGGGCCTTTACGTATAAAGATGGAGCGTATGTTTTTTGTATTGTAATCACTCTTGGACAGCAGTTCATTGAGTTCCGGGTCACGGTCTAGGATTTCCCGACCGGCCCTCTCATGGTCAAATATCTTCGAGTCATCATCCTTTCTTGTTTTCTGGTCCGGAAAGTCTACAATGTCCCGATAGAATTCCTTTATGGCGTCCTCCGCCGCATGCGAGAAAGGATAGTGCCCAATGTCATGCAGCAAGCCGGCCAAGCGATACAACTGCATGTCGTGGTCCGAAATGTCCGCGCAGGGGTCGGTGCGCCTTATAGAGTCCAGAATTCGGCCTGCTACGTGGCAGCACCCCAGCGAATGGGCGAAACGGGAATAATCGGCCCCAGGAAAGACATAGTAGGCCAGTCCCAGTTGCTTGACGTTTCTTAGTCGCAGAAATGCTCGCGTGTTGATGACTCGAGTTTCCAGCTCGCTGAGGCCGATGGTACCGTAGACGGGATCCGCTATACGCTTGAAGTTAAAAGCGTCCATCATCTCAATTCACAGGGAACAGGCCGGCATCGAGCAAGGCTTGCTTGGCTTCAGCTACATAAGGGAATACGTGGTTCTTGTCCCTTTTCAGAACCTTTAGCGCTTCCTCATAATCGTACTCGCTTACCCTCATGAGGAAGTCCAACGAGGCCACAAGTTCAAGCCAGTCTTCTTGCGGCAAGTCAACCGCTTCAGGAGGCGTCATCAACGTTCTGATTCTCGCCAGTTTCTCTTGAACCTTCTTCTTCAGGCTCTTTCCTTCCCAGTCGTTATCGCCGGAAGCCAATGAATCTGCCAAGGGGAAATAGTCCCTCGTCAGACTGGGGCAGTAAGGTCCCATGACGTACCACCCGAATCTGTACCCGAGATCGACGCCCGATAACTGTCCCAAATAGATTGCCTTTTGGACACGTTTTCGGTCATCGATGGTCTCTATGTCAAACGAGACGCCCAGTTCATCCAGGAACAGTTTGAGAGCTACCTGTCCTCTGTCCATGAGTTCCTTCCTCCTCGGTTCGATTTGCAGGTCCTTGGGGACCGCCGAATGAACCACTCTGTGGATTCCGGCCGCTGTTGGAATCCTTCGCAACTTGTCAGTTTATCAAACGATGGTAGTAATCTCTACGGGCTTTGGCCTGAGGGGGCCCGATCCTCTCAGTTTCTGACAAGCCTTTAGTCCATCTCCTTCAGGATGTCAAGGCAGATGTAAAACGCTTTGCAGATGATTCAAGTTTCCGTAATTACAGAAGACGGCGAAGATTCGGAGGACGTGAAGGGGTCAGACCCAATCCGAACACGTTCATTCGGGTGTTCCATGTCATGGCCATTACTCCGGCAGCCAGCGAGCATGCCGCCGGTCGCCCCTACAGGAAATGATTGCCCTTATGCTCGTGGGATGAACCGCCCGATTCCTGATTTGCAGGTCTCCCATTCAGATTGTCTCTCACGCAACCGGGGTTACCAGAGAATTGTACCACGGGTTAAATTTCCTGAGGTTGCACGCACACGCGTGTTATTATATGTTTCGTCCTATGTGTAAGTCCCACGTGTAACACATAGGCCGGCATAGTTGTCTGTACGTTCTTGGGATAATCCGTGCAAGAAGGGACCGGATGGACGACCGGCACAAGTGATCGGCCGCCGATATGGACCTGACTGTTTGGAAAACGACGGAAAGTTCTGATCCAGGCTCAGGAGCGGCACGGAGAGAGCAGCGTGGCCGGAATTTGCAGGTTGGACGGACGGTATCGCGAGCCGAACAAGGAGATTTGTTTTCGAAGAGGTGATCCATGCAAATTGAGAGCATTGAAATTCGCAACTACCGTTTGTTTCGTCATGCGGAATTGAAGGATCTGCCACGACTCACTCTTGTTATCGGCCCCAACGGGTCCGGGAAATCCACTCTTTTCGATGCATTCAGTTTTCTCAAGGACGCGTTGGCTCGGAATTTTTCAGCAGCAGTGGCACTTAGGGGCGGCTTCCGGGAATTGGTCAGCCGTGGCGAAAGAGGGCCCATCGGGATCATGGTGAAATTCCGTGAAAGTGGTGGACGGCTTGTAACCTATCAGTTGAATGTGGCGGAGCAAGCAGGACGACCCGTGGTTGATCGGGAAGTCCTGAAGATTCGCCGGGGCCAACGCGGGAAGCCCCGGCATCTCGTGGACTTTTCGCGGGGAGAGGGCACGGCCGTCACGAATGAGTCTGCTATGGTCAAGAAGGTGTAAGAGCTGAGCGGAAAGAATACGTTTTGGACGATCCCGGGGTTCTGGCCATCAAAGGCCTAGGCCTGTTCAAGGAATTCCGGGTCGTGGCGGAATTTCGCAGTCTCATCGAAAACCGGCACATCTCCGATTTCCACATTGCGGAAGCGAGACCATGCGCCGAAGCGGGGTATGCCGAGCATCTCTCGATACGAGGGGACAACATCGCACATGCGGCACAGTACCTCTACGAAAACCTTTGTGGCTAAGACCAAGTCATGGCCACTACACCGCGACGCGAGCCTCAATTCGACTGAGGTGGTCTATTCCTTATTCTCCGCAAAGTTCCGGTTGCCGGCGACCCAACCCGTGTGATAGGTTATTGATTCCTCACCGAGACCCCCACGCCTGGAGGCCGATCGGATGAACATAGACAAGGTCCTGAACCTTATCCGCCTGTTGGGAAAATATCTGGCAATCTGCACGGTGATCGCCGCGGTGCTGCACGGCATCATCTTTCTGGGCGCCGTTTCAGTTATCCATCGTAAGCTGGATAGGCATACTCACCTGGGTGGCGGGAGCGGGCGGATTGTGGCTCAGGCAGCGTGCGTCTTCGCGGTCTTCCAAAAGGACGGGAAA
>JAZDHD010000137.1:0-8858 GCA_043806215.1 Pseudomonadota bacterium
ACCCTTTCCGGTATCTTCAACGTAAAAGATCAAGTGATTCGGTTCCAAGGAAGCCCGAACAGCCACCGAGCCGCCGGGGTTTGTGATCCTTAGCGCGTTGGAAATCAAGTTATTGAATACATTGAGCATCTTCTCGTGGTCCGCCAAGACTTCAGGTAAGTCGTCGGGAACGGCATTTTCCAGGGTCACACCCTTATTTCTTGCCTCTACGAGAAAAGGCTCGATGGCCTCCCGGACAAGCATCTGCGGTACCGCAGGTTTGAGGTACACACGGGACTTCCCCGACTCGATGCGGTTGAGATCGAGCAATTCATCGAGGATGCTTACCAGCCGCTCACTGTCCTCCCGGGCAGCCAGAAGGAGCTCGGTCTGCTTTTCATTGAGAGGCCCCACTCGTTCCTCCAGCAAGAGATGGATGGACATGCGGAGTGAGGTCAGTGGCGTTCTAAGCTGATGTGAGACCGTTGATATCACACCTCGCTTCAGTTCTTGCTGCTCATGGAGCTGGGTCACGTCTTTCAAAATCAAAGCCACCCCGGTCGGCTCTCCACGTTCGGGGCCAACCGGTATCGAAACGGCCATTGGCTGAAAGAAATGCTCTCGGTTGTCGACAAATACCTGGACGCTGCCATTCTTATGGTTGTGCTCGACGATGCGATCTTCGTCCAGGGCCTTTCGAGTCAAGGGACGCAACCAATCATATCCAAGGTTGCCTGCAAGAACTCCGGGTTTGAGGCCAAAATACCGATCTGCTGTTTCCGTTGAGACTTCGACCCCCCCGTTCAAGTCGAGTACTGCGATCACCTCGGGGAGAACCTTAAATACCTCTTCCGTGGCCCGGCGAGTTCGCATCAGATTGATCTTGTCCTTGTTCCGCACTTCTCTCAAAGCTGCCGCCATTTCGTTAAAGGATTCCGAAAGACGGCCTATCTCGTCTTTGGACTCCCCTTCCAGCACGAGGTCGAGATTTCCGCGTCGGATTTCTTTCGTCGATTCAATCAGCCGATTGATCGGACGTAAAATCCATCTGTGTGCGAGATAGCTGAAGAGAAGCGCCAGGAAGGCTGAGGCCACAATCGCGGTCACCATTTGCCGGTGAGCTACGTCAGCGAGGCGTCGAGCAGCATTGTTCGCGTCGCTCATATTCGTTTGGTTCATCACCAGAATTTCTTGGGCCGACCTCTTGATCTCCTGGAACAACGGTTGCACCGTAGAAAAGTAGGCGGCTTGCCGCTCCTGTAACGGACGCTCTGTCTGTGTCACCAGGGGAATGGCTTTCAGGTATTCGCCGAACAACGTCTTGATTCGCTGAGACTCCTCGCTTTCGCCCGGAAGGGTGATATTGCCATGCTCCACATTGAGTGCGGTGCGAAACAGGGATGCGTATTCTTCGATCAAACGATTCCCCTCCATCGCGTTGCCGACGAGAGTGTACAGAATGCCGCTGTCCATGCGTTCCAACGATTCTTTCATATCCTGACAGGCTACCACGCTGCGATAATTTTCCTTGAGGATAACATCGATGGCCTGGCCGAGATCGTCGATGTGGGCCATGGTCAAGACGCCTACAACCGCAGCGACGGCGAGCAGTCCGCCAAATCCCAGTATGAGCTTCTGTCTAATGCCCATCATAAGGTTGACCTCCACCGGATCAATAAGCACACGGTGTGCCAGATGACTAAGTCGTGCTGTATCAATAGGTTATCGACATATCCTATGCCGGGCCCCTTGCGATAGACAAATATGGCCCTGATGTTACCTTGTAAAATACAAGGTTATGGGATGAGGGGAACTGCCATGACCTCGCTGTCACAACGGAGTGTGAAAGTCCGCCACCGAAGAAGAGTTTCAGGCAAAGACCGGGCAGAGCCCGGAGGACAGGCATTCCCAGGCAGGAGCCTGGGAACGAGAAAAATGGATTTGATCAGATGCCGTATTGCTTGCGTTTGTGCCAGAGGGTGGCTTGATCGATTCCGAGAATATCCGCGGCTTGCTGGAGGGTCTTGGTCGATGCGACGACTCGACGTATATGGTCTTCCTCAATCACTTTCAACGAGACATGGTTTCCTATCTGAACTGGTGGGGTGGACGATGCGATGGGAGCCGGGAGGTGTTCCGTCCCTACAAGTTCAGCCGTACACAGGATCGCGGCCCGCTCGACCACGTTGCGCAGCTCCCGGACATTCCCCGGCCAGGAATAATTCCGCAGTGCGTCCACAGCTTCATCACTGAAGGCTATGAAAAATTTGTGATTCTGCGCGCCGAAGAAGCTCAACATCTCTCGTGCCATTGTTTCCACGTCGTGGGGGCGATCTGTCAGTGGCGGTAGATCGATCTGGATAACATTCAGCCTATAATACAGGTCTTCACGAAATCGCTCTTCTTTGACTGCGATATCCAGGTCGGTATTCGTGGCGGTAATAATGCGGACATCGGCCTTTCTCGTCCGCTGATCGCCCACACGCTCGTATTCACGATCCTGGATAAACCGAAGGAGCTTGGGTTGAACAGAAAGAGGCATGTCCCCAATCTCGTCCAGGAATAGAGTCCCTCCCTGGCAGGCGGCAACCCGACCGGGATTGTCACGGAGTGCTCCGGTAAAGGCACCTTTCACGTGACCAAAAAGCTCACTTTCGAAAAGTTCAGAGTTCAGGGATGGGCACGAAATAACCGCGAATGGCTTGTCAGCCTTGTGGCTCCAGCCGTGAATAGCTCGCGCCAGCACGGTTTTTCCCGTACCGCTGGGTCCTCGGAGCAACACGGCTGCCTCTGAAGAAGCAACATGTCTTGCAAGTTCAATAACACGCTGCATGCTAAGATGCTGCGAGACAAACTTCACCTCCGGATGGAGCCGTTCCAAATCCCCTCTCAATGTGGCAATGCTTTGCTCGATGCTCCGGATCCGTGCCACTCGTACGGTAAGGAGGTCTACCTGATCGGGGGTGAACGGCTTTGGGATGTAATCGGTCGCCCCACGCCGCATGGCCTCCACGGCGGTGTCTACGGACGCATAGGCTGTAATCACGACGATCTTGAGCCAGGGACATGCACCAAGGAGGGAGGGGATCAGGTCGAGTCCGTTCTCCGTACCCAACCGCAAATCCACAAAAGCCAAGTCGAAGACCTGCCTGTCCGTTTCCGCTCGAGCGTCTTTCCCATTGCTGACGGCGGTCACACGATGCCCGCGCGACTCCAGGCAGACTCTGAGCGTCTTGCGGATATTGGCCTCGTCG
This sequence comes from Pseudomonadota bacterium, assembly GCA_043806215.1. Classification (GTDB taxonomy): domain Bacteria; phylum Desulfobacterota; class Desulfomonilia; order Desulfomonilales; family Desulfomonilaceae; genus JAVHLK01. Next base: position 3,234 of record JAZDHD010000137.1, read on the forward strand.
TCCACCACGAGGATGCTGAGGTGGGGGATTGAGTTGTCGATGTTCATGCGGGCTATCTATCACGGATCAAGCGTATCACGCAAACAACCCAATTCTCTCGGCGGTATCCGGAGAATCAGGGCCGTATTCCTCGTACCTCCTCGTATTTGATGTCATGACACGGGCAACTGGGGGACATCTGGGGACATACACTGGTTTTTTCTAAGATGGACGATTGCGAGGTCTTCCGGGTTGTCCTTTGCTCAGGTCTCGACCGGTGATCGTCTCGACCCTTGCCACAAACGCTGTATCTCCGGCCGGGCGACCAGCGACCAGTCCGAGTCCGTTTTCGGAGCGAGCTCAACCGACCTTCGTCAGAGGAGAGCAGTAATCGCTGCCAATCCTCGACAAGCCCCAGTAGGGTTCGATCTGTGACGAGCGGGTCGTGCACGGTAATCCCCATGTGAAATCGCGCACTCGACCAGGGATAATATCATGGTACCTTTGCCATACCCGCCCACACTGGATGCTGTTCCACATAACGCGCTGCCGCCACTAGGTGCCCCTCGCCCAGAACACACGAGCTGAATCGTCCCTGGAACAGGTAACCACGAACCCCTGCGGCGAAGTTCTTCATACGTGTGTATCTCCAGTGAGCCCGGCCAAAGCTCTTTGCCGGAGAGTCCTCTCGGTGCGGTACTGCGACAAAGTGGACATGGTTGGTCATGAGACACCAAACAAGTACCGAAACCCCATGCCGGGCGATTTCTTCTGCCGGCGTTCCAAGATACTCACGACGGTCCGATTCTTCATGAAACACGTTCAGGCCGAACACCACGCTGGGTGTCTTGGTGCGGATATCCGGGGACCACTATGCGCGACAGACGAGCCATTGTGTCGTGCTGCAAGAAGATGTCACGATTGTCAACAAAAAACTAGTGTATGTCCCCGGAAATCCCCCAATTCTTGGACGGAGCTGATACTCCCTCCTGCATCTGGGTCAAAGCAATAGCCTGAGTTGATGTAATCGTTGGTGTGCCATACTTTCAATTGGGACAAGTGGGATCACTTGCGTCAATCACTCCATCGAGGTTGGCATCGTAAGAGCTTAGCGCTTGAAAGGCATCCCCTGCAAGAGTGCCGTTTGGCAACACATTGTAATCACTAAACAACTCACGGCCGTTGTCAAGTCTATCATTTCCGTTGATGTCCAACATGAGAACACCGTCGCCCGGCCCGACCCATCCTGTCAGCTCTTTAAACCCGTTTGCATCATGATCAAAACGTATCCCGAAATCAAGCCCTGAGGTCTGTATGCCGTCCCCATCCAGGTCGATGATCCACGGATCGTAATGAAAAATCGCATCATACCAGGTAAACGGTCGTGGTGGGGGTGGTGTCTTTGTGCCACAGCAATCAGGATGGTACACTAACCCCAATTTAGCCCCTGTTATGTCCACAGTCGCTTCTTTGTATGGGATGACATCTCCAATTGGTTTTTGAGCCTGGTTTGAAGGGAATTCTGTCACAATGGTCGCGCAGTTTCTATAGATTTCTACATCTTTGTTAGCTCTAACGATGCAGAAGTCACTGTCTGTAGGACCGACTCCGAGTTGCATCGAATGATAAATCCGGAAGCCGAGATCGCCGTTCCCGAAGTCTATTGGGTCTGAGTCAAGGAATAGCACATGCCAATATACGCTTGTCTGTGTACCCTCTTTTTTTAAGAGACTGAAATAGAAAATGTCCCCGCGTTTGGCATTCCTAATGTCTATCGGCTTATCCCTCGGATCACAACCGATCGCTTTCGCTGGAGTGAAGATGAGTCCCGCACAATTTACATCCGGTATGCCATCTGTGGGGTTCCACGTTCCATTTGGGTTGAAACCTCCGAACCAGTCCGTCGGTTTGCTTAACTCTCTCGAACCCTTTATCACCACAGCGTATCCGGGTGCTCCATCGGCATAGTCGAAACCGCCTGTCGTTCCAAACACTTCCTTGGCTGCATCAACAAGTGGACACAGGGTCGATAACGTCACGACCTTTTCGTTATTGTCCGACATATCCAAATCTCCTTTGGTTTTTCCTCCGCTGTTTCGCGTCTCCAAATGTAGGCGTCTGAACCCCAACTCCTGTCCGGGGTTCGGCGTCCATGATACTTAAGGGCCGAATCCCCAACATTCTCTAAACCCGGGTTCGTATTCTCCTCTTTCAAATCTTTGTATTCTCGCTGTCATGGCCTTTGGGCCGGCCATAAGGGGCAATTTGACGTTCACGGCAAGATTACAGCCGATTTCAGTGTTGTCATAAAGGAACACAGCCTTTCCGATCTTGCCTTTCCAATACTGCGCGGTTCCCGAATAGTAATAGCCCCGAACCGTCACCAGACTCCTGTCGGTAGGATGATGGTAACGCCCTTCATACCTGACGCGAACAGTAGTCGGAGCGAGTGCCGGGAATCTTATCTCCTTCACCATCCATCTGGTTTCCTCTGCGTAACAGTCCGGCGGGTCGTGCTTGGAAGGAAGCGCACGTGGTCCGGTTAAGAATTCTCCAGTCTCCACAAACTCTGTCTTCCGGCTATTCACCCAAGTCTCAAGCCGTAGGAAATCATGAACCCGCAATGGCATCCTGTATCGTGTCGAACGATTGTGCAGGCCCTGCTTCGGGAAGCCGATGCGTTCAGTCGTGTCCTCGCCCGTGTTGTAGAGATAGTACAGGGCATCTACCACGTACGTATGCATTCGTGATCGGATCGTTATTTCCATGCGTTCCATGCTGATTGTCCGATGAGGTGCCGGCGGGCAAATGCTTCCCCCCATAAACGTCAGTGTGGGAGGTGCATTTAGCAACTTCATAAGCCACTTTGGCGGCGACCCACTGAAAGCGGGAAAGGAAACGAGAACAAGTACAATCATGCAAAGAAACGAGGCGGCCGTATGTCTCATGAGTGATTCTCCTTCGGGGTGACAAGAGTCTCGGTATCCGTTTTCCGATCTAAACGGATGTACCAAGGCGTTCAAGACATGCAGATATCAGGCCTCATGCGTGCAAAGTTATGCTTGAATCGACGCATTAGTGGGCTCTCACAGGGTCGGCTTTTCTAGAGGAGTGCGCCTTGAGTACCTCTCTGATTTCCGGCTGCCGACACTTGGCGAGCGCAGTGGAGCCGTTTCTGTCTTTTGCGTCAACGTCGGCCCCCTTTTCCAATAGGAACTTCACCAACTCCATCTGACCTCCGACTTCGCAGGCCTCCATCAGTGCCGTATGGCCATAGGTTGTCTTAGCATTGACCTCAGCGCCGTTTTCCAACAGGAGCTTCACTAGCTCCACCCGATCTCCGAGTTTGCACGCGTTGATCAGCGGCGTTCTTCCGCTCATGTCCGCCTCGTTGACATCTGCTCCACTATTCAGAAGTACTCTCGCCATATTGGTTTGCCCGAACCAGCAGGCAGAGTACAGCAGGAACCGTCGGGCCTGAAAGTGTTCTTCCTTCTCATTAGGGCTCTTTTCCAGCAACACGGCCATGGTCTGGGGGCTCCCGCTAAAGAGTGCATCCATAAAGGCCGTTGAACGGTCCTTGCGGCGCGCAAACGGATCTGCACCCCTGTCCAGAAGCACCTTGACCGCATCATCGTATCCGTTCCGAGCGGCACGCATCAGTGGAGTCCAGCCCTCAGCGTCGGTTGCATTAACATCCGCACCTGACTCCATAAGCCGTCTGACTTCATTTACATCGCCGAGGGTGGCCGCTATTGGCAGGGTCACTTGGGCGCCATGTGCCTTGAGCACCTTCAGTACATCAGCGCGTTGCATCACCGCTGCGCACATCAGTGCAGTATTGCCGGACTGATTCTTTGCATGAATATCCGCTCCACTGTCGAGAAGAAGCTTAACCGTTTCCACGTTGCCGGCGGCAGCAGCCCGCATAAGAGTGGTAGATCCGTCTTCAAACGTTGCGTTGAGATCCGCCCCCTTAGCCAGGAGAAGCCTCACCAACTCAACCTGCCGGTTATCAATAGCCTTGGTCAGGGCCGTGGAGCCGTACCGGTTTGCTGCATTGACGTTGGATCCACTCTCCAAGAGCAATTGAACCACATTCAAGTGACCATGTTCCGCCGCTTGCATCAATGCCGTTTGGCCATCCGGGTCCTGTGCATTGAGATCCGCACCCTTTTCCAAGAGCAACCTGACAAGGGGCGCTAAGCCTTCCGCGGCTGCGGCCGTCAGTGCAGGCCAGGCATCCATGGTACAGGTATTGACGTCGGCACCTCGTATAATTAGAAGATTGACGATGTCCAGATGTCCGGAACGCGCTGCAGCCGTGAGCGCGGTGAGGCCGTCGTCGTCAGTCGCGTTTAGTTTAACGCCCTCGTCGAGAAGCTTAGTGAGCGCATCGATATCCCCGCGGCCGGCCGCGTCAATGAGTTGCTCTTCCGAAAAAGCTCTGTCGCCTGCGATCGCAACCGACGGCAGCAGCAGCACGAAGACAACCACTGCAGGCAGGCACCGTTCTACGATACCTCTAGGCATCACATCTTTCATCGAAAACCTCCGGTTTGTGTTCTGAGTGCCCGGCTTTCTGTGTCTTCGACTGGGAAGTCAGTCTTGTCAGAAGTCAAGATCATTCAGCGCGTTCCCTCAGAAGCTCCTTCCGGTTTGGAGACTTCACTCGCGCCGGGCCGTTGCGCCCGCGCCAACGAACTCAGACTCCTGGTCAGCGCGTCGGACAGGGCCTTGGCCTGCAAATGAGAGAGGTAGATCTGTCTGTCGTAGATCTCTACGAGCTGGCTTTGACCATTGTCATCCGTGACCGGAGTAATCTTCCCGAGGGCACCGGAACCCAATGAGCCTTCGAGAAGCACGGAGCCGGATGTGATCATGCGCTTTCCTGAAGCCAGAGTGCAGTCTTGATAGCTATGCCAGTCAAATAGTGGAGCGCGGAGCGGCACCGGGGCAGCGTACGCAGCGAGCATCGGCTTGCCATGCCTTGACCGGTTTCCCTTGCGCTCCACTATCAAGTCAAAAGGCGTCATCTGCACCATCGCGCAGTTGGCGTAATACGGTTCGTCCCGGAGGGCTACCCTCTTGGGCAGAGCCTGTTGCTGCCAGGGCTGTTGCTGTTGTTCCGACTGTTTTTCGTTTTCCGACACGTGTATTCCTCCTGAAGGATTTTACCACAAAGACGTAAGAATCAGAGCAAGACTAACCACCAAGGATGTGGTGAATCCCGCTTGTGCGGGATGGACCGCATCTGTCGCGCCCTACGGAAAGAGGAAACCCAAGAATACCAAGGCATTGTAGGGGTCCCGCGCCGATTGCGGGATGCCTGCCCCGGCAACCTATGACCCGGGAGGCACCCTCTTCAATGAAGTTCCGCAAGACCGCTTGACGCGTCGGCTCCGTTCTTGGTAAGTGTGGAGTCAGGGTTTGGGTCAGTGACGGTTCGCGCCGAGTTTTACTCACGGCAATAGTTGTAGAAGTTCTACTCTGCAAGCTGTGCACAAGTGCATCTTGCCTGGGGAGCCTGAGGAACTATGATGCAAGAAGAGCCACTGTTCACGTACCCGCGTCGGTGAATCGGGACCGGAATCGGCCGGTCGGCCGATTCTGAATCCGGTTCCGGATCTCTCAACTGGGAGAGGT
>JAZDHD010000138.1:0-7885 GCA_043806215.1 Pseudomonadota bacterium
TCCGCCCTTGAAGGGGCAAGGGGCAATGAAGATTGGCGACAGGGAAGTCCCGGACCATGCTCTCCGCAAGCTGTGCCGGAAATGGAAAATCACTCGCCTGGAACTCTTCGGTTCCGCCCGAACCGGCAGGCTCGGCCCCGAAAGCGATATTGACCTCCTGGCCCGGTTCGAGCCCGATGAGCAATGGTCGCTCATGGACCTTGCCCGGGCCGAAGAAGAGTTCTCACTGCTCTTTGGCCGACAGGTGGACCTGGTGGACCGGGAGAATCTTGAACGGAGTGAGAATGTGAGGCGGCGGGACGCGATTTTGGGTTCGGCTGAGGTGGTGTGGGGGGAGTGATTCGCGGCAGCAGGATCTTGCAGGCTCTTTCTTTCCAAACCATTGGAGTGCAGTCAATTCAAGGTAGCCGTAGATTTAGTTTTGGAAGCAGTTTTCGTGGCTTGGGGACTCGGCATGTGTCGGTTAACGTCTCTCGAAAACGGGAGGGAGCATATTGGAATATTCGGATTTCTTTCAAAAAGGTACGGGCTCGCGCCCATTCGCTTATCAAGATAGACTCGCGACGTTGGAGAAGTGGCCAGACGTCATAGAAGCTCCAACCGGAGCCGGAAAAACAGCTGCCGTGGTGATGGCATGGCTTTGGAGAAGCTTCGTCGATGACAAGAATAGAGGCGGCTGCACGCCAAGGCGTCTTGTATACTGCCTTCCCATGCGTGTCCTTGTGGAGCAAACCCTCGCTGAGGTTGAAAAATGGCTGAAAGCCACTGGTCTGGATGACAGAGTTAGCGTCAGCGTCCTTATGGGCGGGGAAGACGCTGGAGACTGGCATCTCCATCCCGAAAGGCGGGCCATCCTTATCGGTACACAGGACATGCTTATATCACGTATGCTCAATCGTGGCTATGGAGCGAGCAGATTCCGGTGGCCCATCGACTTCGGGCTGTTGAGCAACGACTGCTTGTGGGTTTTCGACGAAGTGCAGCTCATGGGGTCTGGATTAGCCACGACCGCGCAGATGGAGGCATTTCGTCATTCCTACGGCACCTTCGCTGATTGCCATTCGATCTGGATGTCCGCCACAATCATGCCTCAGTGGCTTGCTACAGCTGATTTCCGACCGAACGTGAGCAACCTCTTACTCCATCAAATTGATTCCGCTGACAGGAACGGAGCCCTCAAGCGTCGACTGGAGGCTCGGAAGACTCTCAAGAGGTGCGAAGTCGACGCCGGCGATTTCAAGAAACTTGCACACTCCGTACTTGATGCACACGTGCCGGGGACCCTCACGCTGGTCGTCTTGAATAAGGTACACCGCGCCGTCGATCTGTACCGTGCCTTCAAACAGGCCTCCACGGACAGAAAGAAGGGTCCACACAGGTCGGACGGCACCGATCCTACTGTAACAACAGAATTTCCCGAGCTCATTCTTCTACACTCGCGATTTCGTCCGATTGACAGGCGAGAGAAGATCGTTCGACTTCTCGATTCTGACATCCCTGAAGCCGGGGTAATTGCCGTGACCACACAGGTCGTTGAGGCGGGAGTTAACGTCTCTGCGAAGAATCTTTTCACCGACTTGGCGCCTTGGCCATCGCTCGTTCAGCGCTTTGGACGTTGCAACCGAAAGGGCGAATACCCTACGGCGACCTGCCACTGGATAGACATTCTGAGAGACGGCCCGGGGGAAGACCTCGAAGAAAAGAAGCGGATTGATGCAGCACGGCCGTACGAGGTTGGTTCGCTTATAACGGCTCAAGCCGAACTTGAAGCATTACAGGACGTTTCAATTCAGAGCCTGGAGCGACATCTCGAAGCTTTGGATGACAGACACACTGCCAAGTTGTTCCCGTACGAGCCGCAACATGTCATTAGGAAGAAGGACCTTATTGAGCTATTCGACACCACACCTGATCTTGCCGGGAACGATGCAGACATCTCACGGTTCATCCGTGACGGGGAGGATTTGGATGTTCAAGTATTCTGGCGTGATGTTCCGGAAGAAGGGCCGTCGGCGGGAGAAGAAAGGCCGGCAAGAGAAGAAGTCTGTGCGGTCCAGGTGACCCGGTTCAGAGACTTTTGCAGGAACAAGAACTCATATCGCTGGGACCACCTGGCAAACCGCTGGATGCGAGTCCGGATAGACGGCATTCTTCCCGGCAGAATCTTTCTCATCCCTCGGATTGAGGGAGGCTACGATTTGGAAACCGGCTGGGATCTGAAACACAAAGGTCCCGTGAAGATCGTTGAGCAGGATCTCGTCAAAGGTCTTCCCCCCGAGGCCAACGATGATGATCAGAATTCGTTGAGATCCCACTGGGAGCCCATTGGCCAGCATGCCGATCAAGTGTCTAATGAGCTCGCTGAAATATTGAAGCAGCTTGCAATAGCTCTTCCGCAGAAAATCCAGAACGGTCTCGCAAGAGCCGCCAGGAAGCATGACTGGGGAAAGGTTCACGAAGTCTTTGTAAATGCCTTCGACTGCCGGCCGCCCGACCCAAACAAGCACTGGGCAAAGGTCCCGAAGATGAAGCGATACGGGCGGCCGGGTTTCCGGCACGAGCTTGCCGGCGCACTGGCCATGTTGCAGGCCGGTGAATCACCCCTCGCGTGTTACCTGGTCGCATCCCATCACGGAAAGGTACGGCTTTCCATTCGCTCACTCCCAACGGAAAGCCGCCCGCCCGAGGCCAAGAAACGTTTTGCAAGAGGCATTTGGGACGGTGACGTGCTTCCATCCGTTAATCTTGGCGGAGGGGTGGTCACAGAAGAAACGGTTCTTTCTCTCGAGCCGATGGAGCTTGGTTCCAGTACTGACGGGAAGCCGAGCTGGGCTCAGCGGATGCTTGAACTCCGAGACGACCCTCATCTCGGACCCTTCCGGCTCACGTTTCTCGAAGCCTTGCTTAGGGCTGCCGATGTGTTGGCGAGCAAGTCAGGGACGAACTCCAAGACTACATAGGGAGGATCAGATGTTTGAGATGGAACTGAAAGGATGTAGATCGGAGCCGTTGCTGTCTTATCTGAAGGCACTTGGCGTATTTCGGTTGGTTGCGGAGCACGTAGATCAGGGCGCTGCAGCAGCTTGGCGGAATGAAAGCTTAGTGCTGAAATCGCGGCTGACTCGGGAGGAAGTTGTATCCTTCTTCACTGACGACTACGTTCCGACGCCAATTGTGGGTCCCTGGGCAGGAGGATCAGGATTCTTCGGAAAAGACGACCGAACTTCGGTGGATGCACTTGTAGGAAGCTCGGTACACCGCTTGAAACTATATCGGACAGTTGTTGAAAGAGTTCGAGACATTCTGACGACCATGGGCATCGATACCAAACCGGAGGAGAACAAAGCAGCACTGCTTCGTGTGTACAGAAGGGAACTCCCGGACGAGTTTGTTCGATGGATGGACGCGGTGCTGGTCCTCCAAGAAGATGGACAGACCTTTCCACCGCTACTGGGAACCGGCGGGAACGACGGGCGCCTCGATTTCACACGAAATTTCATGGATCGACTGGTCGACCTTGGTATTCATCTCGACCCGGCTGCGGTGCCCGACGATTTGAAAAAGCAAAGACTGCGTTTTCTCGAGAATTCTCTCTTTGGTGAGCCGTGTCCGAACTTATCACGATGTGCCGTCGGCCAGTTTCATCCCGGAGGCGTGGGCGGCCCCAATGCAGGCCAGGGCATGGGTGGTCCTTCACTCGTTAACCCGTGGGATTTCGTACTCATGCTGGAAGGTGCTTTGGTCTTCGCTGGTTCGCTTTCCCGGCGGATGGGGATATCGGGAACGGGTAAGGCTGTTTTTCCGTTCACAGTCTCAGCGTCTCAGGTGGGCGATGGAGCCATGGACCGTGCGGACGCAGGAAACGCGCGCGGGGAGATTTGGATGCCTATCTGGAATCGATTCGCCAGCTTACCCGAAATCAGTCTCGTGTTCTCTGAGGGACGTGCCGAACTCTCCGGTAAGCAGTGTCGCAACGGTGTTGATTTGGCTCGTGCGATTGCAGGACTTGGCGTTGACAGAGGTCTGCACGGCTTTGTCCGGTACGGATTCCTGAGACGCTCTGGAAAGGCCTTCCTCGCCACGCCTCTCGGTCGGTTCGACGTAACGTTGAGACCGCAGGTGGATCTTCTCCGTGAGATAGAAAGATACGGTTGGCTGGATAGTTTTCGGAGAGCCTGCGCAGATAAGACAACCCCGTCCCGGTTTACTTCTGCTCTCCGGAGACTGGACGCTGCAATAATGGACTACTGTCGGTACGGCGGAGTTCCGTTCTTGAACGCGATCTTCCGGACCTTGGGCCGAATTGAGCGTGAGCTTGCCCTACTGCCCGGACGCCCCATCGCAGGAAGGGAAATCGGCCCCATTCCTTCCCTTTCTTCGGATTGGACAACCGAGTGCGATGACGGCACCGCCGAATTCCGGATTGGCGTAGCGCTCGCCTCCATTCAGAAGAAGGGCGAGGTTGGCTCTATGTCCGCCCATCTCGAGCCGGTGGAACGAAGTCAATGGGTGCGAGGCTGGGGCGCAAATTCCGGACATAAGGTGTGGAATGCCGGGAGCTTGTGTCAGAATCTTCTTGCAGTATTGGAGCGGCGTCTTATGGATGCTGCCCGCGGATCCATGAGCGAGCTGCCTCTGGATGCAACATGTCCTGTCGGCCTCGATGACATAATTACGTTCCTCAACGGAAGAACTGACGACGCGAGGATTGAAGACTACTTGTGGAGCTCGATACTTGTCCATCGGCCGAAAGTGACTCACCGCCCAGTCGCAGCTACTAACCCTTATCAACCACCGTCCCGCGCCTACCTCATGTTAAAGCTTGTGTTTCTTCCATCGAACTCAGCACTCCGATCTGTAGCTGATGACAAACCTATCCGACCCGACTCGACAATCCTCGCACACCTGAGATCCGGCAATGTGGATCAAGCCCTGAATGTAGCAGCCAGACGCCTGCGAGTGTCAGGCTATATCCCCATGCCCGGGCCTGCAGGCGGCAAGAACATGCAACCCTCGTTCGTAGAGCAGCTTAGCCCTGCAAGATTAGCAGCAGCGCTGATCATTCCCTTGTGGGCAAAAGATACGGATGAAGTGAGACGCATTGTGCTTCGCGAAAAGGCCGACACATACTGAAAGAGTGGATAATCAAGGAGGAACTCACTATGGCAGAAGTCGCTACCAGATTTCCAGAATTGGAGCATGCTCCCCGCGTACTCCTGGAATCAGACCTGCAACCAACTCAGGGCCATCGCTTCCAGGCTACCGGCTTTCCCGATCTGGGCCCTGCTCGTTATCAAGCACCCGATGGAACAGAAATGCTTCTCGTAGAATCGGCTCAGTCTGTTGCCAACCGTATGGAGGCCGTGTGTTGGGATCCCGTCGAGAAAAAACTGATCAAGGATCTCTCTGGTGTCCCGTACGTGAGCGTGGTTCGGTCTGATTCATCGGAATTGACCAATTCAATTCTGGAAGCTCACCGGATCAACTCGGAATACATCATGTACGACAAATCTCCGTTGAGGACGGCTTTTGAATCGGAAATCGATTACAAGAAGGACGCACCCGTTGATTGGCACAAGTTCTACCGGGCGTTGTTCAAGTACGATCCCAACTCCCTTATCCATGGCTGCTTTCTCGAGGAAATCGCTGGAAGGCTGCGCGTGCCTCGTGCGCTAACGGGCTTCATTGAAGCCTCAACGGTCGGCGCTGTCGAAAGCGGAGGCGTCAAATTCAACATCGTCCAACCGCACCTGAAGGAAGGTAAAGGCCACGTGCCGTACCACCGGACCGAGTTTACCGCCAGCCGCATTACTGCTTATTTCAATCTTGATCTGGAGTTGATCAGAAGCTTCAGTCTTGGAATACATGCCACGGATTTCCTCATTGCACTGTCGTTCTTCAAAATCACGCGATTCCTGGACGAAGGGCTCCGACTCAGAACTGCTTGTGATCTCCAGAAAGTGGACGGCCAGCGGATAACGGCGCCTAAAGATTTCACTATTCCCGATGAGAGTAATCTCAGAGCAATTGTGAAGGACATGATCGCAGCGTGCAAGTCAAAGCAATTGTTCCACCCAGACGGCGTGTTCGCCGTTCCGGTCAAGAACTAGCCGTCAGTGGTTGAGAAAGCCGGTAGGATCTCAGATCTGGGAATGCGGTGATTCCGCGAACAGAGAGCAAAGGAGAGGCCTGCGTTAGTTCTTATCGCGCAGAGGATCTGTCTTTTCGCAGGTGCCCACGAGGTCCTTCCAAGAGTATCACTACTGTCGGAAGGAATTGTCGAAGCCCATTACAGCTGCAGTACGTCGTTGGAGGGAAGTTCGCCGCATTCCCTCGGGGAGAAGAACATATGACATTGTCCATAGGACTCTATTTCGAGGCTGGCCGGTTTCATGCTACTCCGTGGGGCCGACACGTGAACGAGGGGCATCCGGAGTGGCCGCCGTCGCCATGGCGTTTCCTTAGGGCGTTGGTAGCTGTCTGGAAGCGTAAGGTTGCCGATGACCCCGATGTGGCGCGCCTGATGCCGAAGATACTTTCCAGACTTCTTGACCCGCCGCTCTTTCAGCTTCCGCCAGCTTCGGCAGGTCACACTCGTCACTACATGCCGCTCAAACGGCATGATGCTACAATGGTATTCGACGCGTTCATATCGTTGCCGGAGCGGCCTCCGACGATTCTGATCTGGCCCGACGTTACACTCGACGAGACCGAGATGTCTGTGTTGGAAAAGGTGCTGTCACAGCTCGGTTACTTTGGGCGAAGAGAGTCGTGGTGCTCCGTACGTGTTGTGCCGAAGCCCTCGGATGAAGAGATCAATTGTAGGCCGATTGAGGCTTCGGACGGTTCGATGACTCCCGAGTGGGAGGCTGTGCGAGTGTTGTGCGCTGATCCCGTGTCTGCACTGAAGAACGAGCACACTCCCAAGAAGATCGTCAAAACCGGCAAGCGAAAGACAGTTCAATTGCACGAATACCCTATTTATGATCCGGACTGGCACCTTTGCATGGAAACGTTGGCGTTGCAGGAACAGCGTTGGTCTGATCCGCCGGGATCGAGGTGGGTGGCTTATCGGCGCTCTAGAAACTGTTTTCTGGGGGAACCCGTGGCGCGAGTCGGGCGAGAGCGTGTGTATACCATGCCAAAATATATGACCGCGTGTTTCGTGATCGACGGGCCAGTGCTTCCTCTTGTTACCGAGACAGTATATGTAGCAGAGATCGCTCGGCAAGTTCTCCAAGGTATTTATGGAAACCACTTCGGAAATGGCTCCTCGGAGATCTTAAGCGGGAAGGCTGCTGACGGGACGCCTCTTAGCGGTCACAGCCATGCGTTCTTCCTGCCGACCGATGAGGATGGTGACGGCAGAATCGATCATCTCACGGTAACCGTCGCGTCAGAATTCGGTGAGCGGGAGATCGTTGCGCTGGACCACCTAAGGAAGATGCGCAAGCCTGCCGGGGGCGACGAACTCAATCTGATGCTGACGGGCTTCTTGAAGGCGGACGATTTGCGAGCAAAGAAGGCGGTGCCCATCTTGTCAAGTGCTTCAGTTTGGCGGTCGGTGGTGCCCTTCATCCCAACCCGCCACTATAAGCGACGCGGTCGGAAGCGTGACACATGCAGCGCCGAGGAATTTGCCGAGGTCGTGTTGAGAGCGGATTTAGCGCGCCACGGCCTTCCCGACCCCGTGCGTATAGAGGCACTTCCGCAGTGCACAATGTGGGATCATCGCAACAAACGTGAGATCGAATCAAGCCGACGGCTGCGTTGGATCGAGTTCAGAAGGAGCCGGGTGCTCGGCAAAGGCAGACGGGGCTCCCATCCCGGGTGTGGTTTCATAATCGAGTTTCCCGAACCGGTGTCCGGTCCCATTGCCGTGGGT
>JAZDHD010000139.1:0-49162 GCA_043806215.1 Pseudomonadota bacterium
AGATCATAGCCGAACATCTGAGTGAATTTCGGATTGATGTACTCGTATGTGCCGTCCTCGGCAATCATCACGACACCCAACGGAAAGTTTTCCGCAAGGACCTCGAACTTGGCTTTCTCGTTTCTCAGGGCTTCGGCAGCCTCGGTAAGCTCCGTAATGTCTTCACACGTCATCAAATACCGGCCCGCCCCGATTTGAACCGGCCTGAACCGTATTGTCTTATTCTCACCGTTCTTGCACCCGACCGTGTAGATCCTCGAGGCCGGCTCGCTCATGCCGGCTTCAGTTGCCTCACGTATCCAGGCTCCGATCACTTCATGACGGTAACGGGCGTCCGGATATGCTTTCCTGAACCAGGTCTTTCCATCGGGAATCTCGTCCAAGCCGTAACCGAACATTTCCGTGAATTTGGGATTGATATACTCAAAAGATCCGTCCTTACCGATGATGACCATTCCCAATGGCGCATGCTGGAAACAGCAGTCCGTTCCCGGGCTTGCCTTCCGCTCAGGTCCGTCCGTCGGCCCGGCCCCGGCGAGGTGAGCCTCGATGGCATTTACCGACCGGACAGTCTCCTGAGCAATCGTGTTCCGATCTTGTATGAGGTTGCAGTCCTTCACGTCAGCCTCCGTTGTCTTGGTGCGATCGACGCGCATTCAATTCCCCTCGCCGCGTCCCGGCATCCCGGGCTCAAGTCCGGAGGAACCGATCTCTTCGCAAACGAGTCCGCACGCATAAGTCGGCCGGCAATAGCTCACAAGGGGGGACCATCGGAAACATAGCAAATAGTCAATATGTTGTCGCCAATGCAGATCGTGAGTCACATTCGAGCGTGTAGACGGAACCCTTGCGCCGCCTTGCAGAGCCTATTGGGGGCCGGGAAATAATGAGACACGAGAAGTATCCGAAAGGGAACCGGCGCATTCCATCATACAGCATAGCTTACCGTGGCGGTCACAATCAACCATTATCTGGGAAAACGTATATCCATTCAGTTGCGTAGGGCGGGAACCTGCCTTGCAGATATCTTTGCGGGTGAAGCGGAGCAATCTCGGCGCGGCAAGGGCTGTGAAACGAAATGATTTCATAGTATTCTGGGACGGCTTTCCTGCGTTCCGCGGGATAGCGCAATCGACGGGCAGGGACGCCCATCCCACTGAAGATGACGGGCTTGGTCTCTGTCTTTCACAGCCCGGGCCTCCGTGCCCGGAACAGTAGGTTTCCCGTAGCCTGGGCCTTGAGAAACTGTCTCAGAAATCGGTACGTGACGCTAATCGTGGCACGATTGTTGGCAAAGCTGCAACAAATCCCCCCTTACCCGCCTTTTTCTAAGGGGGGAACCAGATCTTACCCCCCCTTTGGCAAAGGGGGGCAGGGGGGATTTTCATTCGAATCCACTCCATCGTGGCACGATTCTCTTCGCTCCAACAGTTTTGCGACAGTTTCTTGATCTCGAAAACGGGAGAAGAATACCCGGCCGTATTTCAGCAACAAAGCACTCAGACGTGTACTTGGGAGCGACAAACGACATGAATCAAAGACGAGCTTTTCTCCTGGGTTTGACGTTCACTCTTGTATCGTGCGGCTTGGCGGGTCCGGCAGGGGCGGGCGTGGAGACGTCGAGCGGCCAAACGGTCTATGTCCCGATCTATTCGCACATCTACGCGGGTCCCAAGAGCCGTCCCATCAACCTTGCCGCAACATTCAGCATACGCAATACCGATCCCGAACATTGGATATCGGTCGAGTCGGTGCAATACCGCGGATCCGACGGCAAGCTCATCAAGGAGTATATAGCCAAACCCGTGAAGCTTTCTCCCCTCGCTTCCATCCGTTTCATCGTCGAGGAAGCGGATACCACCGGCGGATCCGGCGCAAGCTTCATTGTCGAGTGGAAGGCCGATACTCTGGTCAGCGTGCCGATCCTGCAGGGAGTGATGATTTCCACCCGTTCGCAACTGGGGATCTCATTCGTTACGCATGGCCGGGCCGTCCGGGAAACGTCACGGTGACGCCGTCGACGGTTCACGTCAAAGAAGGCCTCGATCCGGACGACATCACGCGGATCAATCCCGATCCCAAGCGGAACGCTCATTGGTATCAGCTCTCGTCCAACAATCGGCGAACCGTCTTGAGCATCTCGTTTGCCTTAAAGGGTTTCGAGACGAACGCCCGAGCCCCTTGTTGTAACGCTCCCTTCGCGAATCCGTCGGAAGCGAAGCCGCTGATGAGAATGACCTTTGCGTTGCGGTCAATCTTAATGAGTTTAGCGAGGCACTCTTTTCCACCCATCTGAGGCATGACCAGGTCGAGGATCACCAACGATATCTCCCTGTTTCCGTTCCCATAAACCTCCAAGGCCTTTTGACCGGTATCCGCCGTCAAAATGTCGTAGCCGGCTTGCGAGAGAATCTTCGTGCCCAGATCCCTTATGAATTCTTCGTCGTCCACCAGCAGAATGGTTTCCGCGCCGCCCCTGATGACCTCCTCACGTTCCGCTGCGACTGATTCCGCTTCTTGCTCGATCACCGGAAAGTAGATCCTGAATGTAGTACCGTGTCCAGGCTCGCTGTAACACCGGATACGGCCTCCATGGCTTGTGACGATGCCGTACACCACGGACAGTCCGAGGCCGGTTCCCATCCCCGGCTCTTTTGTCGTATAGAAGGGCTCGAAGACCTTCTCCCGGACTTCCTTTTCCATCCCGTGTCCCGTGTCGGAGACACTTAACGCCACGTATTTTCGCTGCCCGTCTTCCGAAAGAGTCTGAAAACGTTCTTCGTCCAAGGTGACGTTTTCCGTTTCGAAGGCGAGTCTGCCCCCTTCAGGCATGGCATGTTGAGCATTGACGGCCAGGTTCAAGAGTACGAGCTCCACTTGTGCCGGATCTGCACGAACCCGTTTCAGGTCTTGGGCGAGATGCAGATCGATTGCTATCATCTTCGGAATGGTACGCTCCAAGAGCTTCTTGAACTGCCTCACTTCTTCGTTCAGGTCCGTGGGCCGTGGACGGGATTCGACATTTCTGCTGAAGGTGAGGATCCTTCGCACCAGGTCCGCCCCTTTCTCAGCCGTAGAAGCTATCCTCCGGAGGTCTTCGTACTCCGGTTCACCTTCCGTTCTGGAGGCCAGGAGCAGCTCGGAGTAACCGAGGATAATGGTCAAGAGATTGTTGAAGTCATGAACGATGCCCCCTGCCATCGTGCCGAGGGATTCCATCTTCCGGGCTCGGAAGAGGCGGGACCTCAAGGAGTTCTCCTCGCTCACGTCCTGTACGAAACCGAGAATTGCCAATCCCCCTTGACACTGTGCTCTTGCCATCTGAATCGAGACGTCAAACGTTTCGCCGCTCTTTTTCAATCCTTTGGCTTCCAGCCGATATGGGACCGGCATGCCCTCCAATTCGGTCATCAACAGACCTCTGATCACCTCTCCCGATTCTGAATCGTAAAGATCCTCCACCCGCAATCTCAAGACCTCTTCTTCACTCTCATAGCCGAACATGCGAACCACCGCCTGGTTGACATAATACCGCCCTCCGTCACGGAAGACCGTGATGCCGATGGGTGAAGACTCGACCAGGGTTCGGTATCTCTCCTCCAGTACCTTCAGATCCTCTTCCGCCATATTGCGCTCCACAACGTCTTTAGCAGCCTTTTCATCGGCTTGATGCCGTTCACGGAGGTTCCTTCGCGCGATGTTCCGGCTGCTTGTCTATTTCCATCATCGTAGCGCACTCCAGCTGCTCTATCTTCAAGAGAATACCGCGTAATCCAGGCAAGCCCGTCTCAATAACCGCCTCGTATATGGGCAAGAATGGGTTGGTCAACAGGAATGGCCGTGAGTTCCATATGACGAAGAAGTTCGAGAAAGCGACCGCCGGCATCAATCCTCCGGTTGCAAATCTGCGGGATTTCCTGTAATCGGTGATAAGAGCGTTGAAGGGTCGACGAGGCCGCTGGAAGCCTTGCAAACCAGACCTGTTGCAATCGAGAATACTTAGCCTGCCGCGCTGCATGGGACCGGTCTTCAGTGCAGGCAGCCTTGCCATGTTAGCCCTCCGCTTTGCGGCGGCAACCATTCAGTTTCCCGGAGCGTGCATCGTTCTTCGGACATGTGATTGCGGGCGCAGCAAAGCAATCTCAGCGAGCGGAATAAGGTTCTGTCCGAGGGACATCGAGCTTGCTTCGTCACTTTGTTCCTCGCATTGACACGGGTGCAGAGACTCTCTCGCCCAGGAGACTGAATAGTTGCCTGCGGCGATTCTCCGACGCTGCAATTCCGGAAGACCGCGCGTACACTATCGTTGGAGAGCCGTGACCGTTACCCGGCCGCGGCTTCAGAAGGGGGGGTTCTCAAGGCCCACCACAAAGTCAGGTCACTGAGGCCGGTACCGAGTTATCCGGCAACTTCTGCGGCGACCTTCACGTAGAGGCGCGATCCGTTCGGACCTCGCCGGCGTGTCCACGGCTTGCCCGGTTCTCTGGACGGGCCCGAGACGCCCGGCCCCGGACGAGCGGGAGTAAACCTGACTTCCTGGAACCACGGCAGCGCGCCATTCTGCGGTTTTGGGCCCCGAGTCCGGTGATCGCTTCATTGACCATCAAATGTCGTTTCATCTTTACATTAGCGAGTCGTGCGATAGTGTCAAGCGAATAATGACCGATCGCCTCAATAACTTATCGGTAACCAAGAGGGTACGCCTCATGATGGCGCTTCGCGGCTTCCGCTCCATAAACGCCTCTGCAAAGGCTCTTGGCCTGAATACGTCAACATTACAGAGCGTTCTGTCACGAAACTCCATTAGCCGAAGAACTGCCGAAAGGATCGCTGATCAATGGGGTTTTTCGGCCGACTGGATAGAACGGGGTTGGGGGCCAATGCGGCAGGACTCCGAACCGGACGGTGGAAGCGACCGGGGCGCGCCCCCCCCGATTCGGCAGCCCCCTGCGCTCCGAAGGATCGGGCGCTGTGACCGGAAGACGGGCTGGGAGTCGGTGGGGGAGCGCGTACGGGAGTTGTGGAGGCACTCGGGAACCGGCTCCTTTTCCGAATTTGCCCATGCGTGCGGGCTAACGCTGGAACGCCTGGAGGAGATCCTTGAGATCGGCCGAATCGACGATGACACGGCACGGACCGTAGCCCTGGCCTTCGACGTGGAATACGAGTGGCTGAGGCAGGGAATGGGGCCATTCAGGAAAGGGAGAGCCGAGGCGGAAGTCCCGGCCGGGTTTGACGCGGCGGCGCCGGTTGACTCCATATCCGGACGGGCCGGGCAGTCCGGACCCGTGCCAGACGGCGAGTTCATCAATATCAGAAAAGCCGGCTCGTGCGCGGCCGGGGAGGTGATCTTCGAGGAGAGTCCCGCGAACGAACGGTACGCGTTCAGGCTGGACTGGCTGAGAAGCATCGGAGCAATCCCCGGCCGTTTGGTACTCCTGGAAATCGAGGGTGATTCGATGAGCCCGGTACTCGTGGAGGGCGACACGGTACTGATCGATTTGAACCGCACGTTGTTCAAGGAGGGCCGGCTGTTCGCCGTGGCGATCGGTGAAACGCTCTTCGTGAAACGATTACAGATCATTGCAAGCCCAAACGGCCCACGGATACGCGTCATCTCGGTGAACCCGGAATATCACAGTTGGGAGTGCGGACCCGACGACATCAGCATACTGGGAGAGGTGGTGTGGTTCGGCAGGACCCTGGCCTGATGATTCCAAGAAGAACGTGGCGGTATCCATGGCCGGCCTGTTGCGCGTCATCCGAAGGAACCGGAGCACCAAGTGTTTCAAGGAATAAGTACGGTCGCACAAGCTGAACGCCGTCTCGGTGGGACGGGCATCTTGCCCGTTCCGTTACTTCCGTAACCAGTGCTCGTTTTCCAGGTACCACTGATACGTGGCTGCGAGGCCTTGCCGAAACGTCATGGTCGGCCGCCACCCCAGCGCATTGAGTCGACCGACATCCAGAAGCTTTCTGGGCGTCCCGTCGGGCATGGCCGGGTCGAAACGGATCTCGCCGGTGTATCCCACCACGTCCTTGACGGTAAGCGCGAGGTCCCGGACGGACATATCTACCCCTGTGCCGATGTTGATAATTTCACCGGAATCGTAATTCTCCATGAGAAAGACACACGCGTCGGCCAAATCGTCAACGTGGAGGAATTCCCGACGCGCCTCCCCGGTTCCCCAGACTTCGACGAATTCCTTACCCGATGTCTTTGCTTCATGGGTCTTTCTCAGCAGCGCCGGCACCACATGCGAGTTCTCCAGATCGAAATTGTCGTTGGGTCCGTACAGGTTGGTGGGCATGACCGAAATGAAGTTGGTTCCGTACTGACGGTTATATGATTGAGCCATGATGATGCCGGCGATCTTTGCCACCGCGTACGGTTCATTGGTCTGTTCCAGGGGACCGCCGAGGAGATACTCTTCCTTGATGGGTTGCGCCGCAAATTTGGGATAGATGCATGAACTGCCGAGAAAGAGCAATTTTCCGACCCCGCATTCGTACGCGGCCTGAATTACATTGGTTTGTATCGCCAGATTCTTGTAGATGAAATCCGCAGGCTTGCTGCTGTTGGCCTTGATTCCCCCCACCTTGGCCGCGGCGAGGAAAACCCACTGAGGCTTCATCTCTTTCAGCAACCGGCGAACCGCCGACTGTTCACACAAGTCGATACGGGGAGTGGGACCTGTCTCGACGGGGTAATCGTCTCTACGCAGACGCCTCACCATGGCCGAACCGACCATGCCGGTGGACCCGGCAACAAAGACCCTGGGTTTGCCGGCGTAATTCGTCATCATGAAAACCCGGCGGTGCGGCACAGCCGCTCCTTCTCCGCTTCTCTGAGGTCTGAAACGACCATTTTCCTTACGAGTTCATCGAACGAGACACGGGGCTGCCAGCCGAGAACCTCCCGGGCCTTTGCGGCATCGCCAAGAAGTTCGTCAACCTCCGTAGGCCTGAAGTAGCGGGGATCAACCGCGACCAGGGTCTTCCCCGTATCTTCGTCGATACCCTTTTCCTCGACTCCTTGGCCTTCCCAGCGCAAGAAAATGCCGACTTCCTTGAAAGCCCGTTCCACGAATTCCCTCACCGAGTGGTTCTCCCCTGTCGCCACCACAAAATCATCGGGCCGGTCATGCCGGACAATGAGCCACATGGCTTCCACATAGTCGCCTGCATAGCCCCAATCGCGTTTGGCATCGAGGTTTCCCAGAAAAAGTACGTCCTGCATCTCCAGCTTGATCCGGGCTGCGGCGCGGGTGATCTTCCTGGTAACGAACGTTTCCCCCCGCATCGGCGATTCATGGTTGAACAGGATGCCGTTGGACGCGAAAAAACCGTACGCTTCCCGGTAGTTCCTGACAATCCAGTATCCATAGAGCTTGGCAACGGCGTAGGGACTCCGCGGATAGAACGGGGTGGTCTCCTTCTGCGGGGTCTCCTGAACCTTACCGAACAACTCGCTGGTCGATGCCTGATAGAATCGGACTCGCTCGCCGAGATTCAAGATGCGGACGGCTTCCAGCAGACGCAGCGTGCCCAAGGCATCGGCGTTTGCCGTGTACTCCGGTGTCTCGAAGGAGACCTTCACGTGACTCTGTGCCGCGAGATTGTAGATCTCAGTGGGCTGAAACTGTTGAATGATGCGGATAAGGTTCGTGGAATCCGTTGTATCGCCGTATTCCAACGACAGTCGGCGGCCTTCCACATGGGGATCTTCGTACAGCGGGTCGATCCGTTGTGTGTTGATGAGGGAGCTGCGTCGTTTGACACCGCAAACCTCGTATCCTTTCTTCAGGAGAAACTCCACCAGGTAGGCGCCGTCCTGCCCGGTTACCCCCGTGACCAGAGCACGCTTTTCAGCACTCCACTTCATTCGATGATTCCTCGACGGTCATTACGATTATCCGGGCATATCGCCGCCTGAAGGCCGCCTCCCGCATCCGTAGAGGGCTCGTGGTGCAGAGAATTCTTCACTCGCCGTCGCCCCCCGAAACTCCCATGCCGAGAGTGCCGCAGCCTTGATCAGCATTCCTCAGTACCGGAGAAAAACGATGCATCATATGAAAGCCGTGCGGACCACCACCGCCGGTCGGACACTCGATGGGGAGATTTCGGCGGAAAGCGGTCTCCCTCCAGGTCCAAGCTCGGAGATGCGCTCTTCATTTTCCAATCTCCCGGGCGAAGCGCCGGAGTGCTCGGCAGTGTCAAGGACTTTCATGATCCGTTGCGGCTTGGGAACGGATCCGAGCCATTATGGTTCATATCACGATCACCCGGGGCGGTCAAGCGGGCTGCCGACAAGCCGGGGCCTGTCTTAGTCCGAGCCGACAACAAGCGATCACGGGAATAAGCGGATTTTTCTGAACGCGGGTACCGAACTCTTACGTCACAAGCACCGAGGGGTCATCCTTCGGGATCTTCATCCGGATCACTGTCCACCAGAGCGTCGTCTTCCTGCAACGCTTCTCTCAAGACGGCTACGACCCAACGGTTCCGGGAGGTAAACTTCGTCTTCTTGACCGCTTCGTCAATGCGCATGATTTCAGAGGGGCTTAGATCCACCTTCAAATGGTGATTATATGGGGGCGCAATAACTTCACCGGATTCCACGGCATTCAGGATTGCGTCACGAATGGTGCCCAGGACGTTGCCGGGCCCCACCCGGGACCGGATCTGCCGGTACATGTCGTCCGGAACCCGGATCGTTACGGAGCGCTCCGATTTGTCAGGTAGCTTGTTCATACGGTCTACACTAGCGCCCCTCAGTCGGGGGTGCAAGTTCTTTTGAAAGGAAATGTTCTCCGTCCGGCCGAGCCATAGAAGATGGAGGGTTTGCTTGGCAAGGGCGGATAGACTTATACCTATACGGTATCGACAGGGTTAGGGTCCGAACGCTTGTGCATCACAGACAACCGCCCTACCCTTCATTCTTGACATGACTCGGCGCCACCGGTTCACAGTCTTCGTTTGACAGCGGACCCGCACGAGTTTACAACAAGGAAGCGGGATGCGCAAATTGCGCGGAGGAATTCCGTTTACCTGAAAGTCCTCTCCTTTCTCGTTCTCGTAGGGGTAGGCCCCCGTGCCTACCCGGGCGGCCACAGGGGGCCGCCCCTACAGCCTGGGAATGCCTATCCGCCGGGCTCTGCCCGGTCTTCGGCTCGGAGTCCCGGGGGCTTTCATGGTCAGTTGTGATCCCCGAATCATGGGGGTTTGTCCTATACGGCTGGGAGGTGGCCCGATGATTGGTGAGGATTCGCGGATTGCCGTTGTGGGCGCAGGTGCCATCGGCGGCATCACGGCTGCGGTATTCACGCGGGCAGGTTTCGACGTGGAGGTCGTCTGCAAGCATCAAGACGCAGCGGATCGGGCACTCGACCCCGGTATTCATGTCTCCGGCGTGCCGGGCGACTTCAGGGTGCCGGTCAAGGCGGTAAAGAGCATATCCGACCTTTCGGGTCCAAAGGACGTGGTATTCTTGGCCGTAAAGGCGACCGACGCCGTCACCGCCGCCGGCGATCTACTCCCGTTCCTCGACAATGACTCGGTCCTGGTTTCTCTGCAGAACGGCATCTGTGAAGACGCGCTGGCAGACGTTGCCGGCCGTCGCCGAGTCATCGGTTGCGTCGTGGGCTGGGGAGCCACCATGCACGGACCGGCGGAGCTGGAAATGACCTCGGGCGGGGAGTTTCTCATCGGCAACATCGACCACGTCGACGACGTGCGTCTGCCCGCCATTCAACGCATGCTGAATACGCTGGTACCTACCCGGATTTCAGAAAACATCATGGGTGAACTGTACGCCAAGTTGATCATCAATTCCTGCATCAATTCATTGGGGGCACTGACCGGACTCCATTTGGGCCGTATGTTGGCCATAAGAAAGGTGAGAGATATATTCTTCGCGATCATGCGTGAGGCCCTGGCCACGGCGGATGCAATGCGCGTCCGAGTCGAGGCCGGCGGCGGAGGGAAGCTCGATTACTACAAGCTCTTGGCTCCCGGGGGAATACTCGCAGCGTTCAAGCGGCACCTTATCGTACGGATCATCGGTTTCAAGTACCGCCGCTTGAAGTCGTCCAGTCTCCAGTCTCTCGAACGGGGCAAACGAACCGAAATCGAGTACCTCAACGGCTACATATGTGATCGGGCTCGGGAACACGGGGTCCCGACCCCGGTCAACGACGCGCTTGTCGCCATGATACGGGAAATTGAGGCGGGTTCCCGTACAATCACCCCGGACAATATCAACGATCCGGCCTTTGCCGCCGTATGACGGCCTCCACGCGTTCCGCAGGGTAACCGTTGCCGTGTCGGGTGCCGGAAAGAACACAAGATCCGGGCACGGAGGCCCGGGCTACGAAAGACTGTAATGAAGCTGAGTCCCGAGCTCTGATGCTTCAACTGTTGAAGAATACTTTGAACGCCTTGCGGCACATCCACACGTCGTCTTTCGAAGTGATCTCCAACGGCGAGTGCATTCCCAAAACCGGCGGGCCGCAGTCGATGATGTCCATGCCGAGGTTCGCTACGAACTTGGATACCGTGCCTCCGCCGCCTTCGTCGACCTTTCCCATTCCGCCTGCCTGCCACACCACCCCGTTGTCGTTGAACAGTCTACGGACCCAGGAAGCGTACTCGGCATTGGCGTCGGAAGCCATGTATTTTCCTCCGCTGCCCGTGTATTTCTTGAGATTGATTCCGTATCCGATTCCGGGGCTGTTACGCTTCTCGTGAACATCCGGATAGGTGGGGTCAAGGCCGGCTGCAACGTCTGCCGAGAGCCCCTTTCCGTTGAAACAGACCCGGTGAAGATTGGCTTGAGACGGTTCCATTCCCGTGTACTCGAGTAATTCCATGAGGAACATTTCCAGCAGACGCGACTTTGCGCCGGTATTGCCTTCCGAACCGATTTCTTCCTTGTCGTAGAAGACCGCAACCCCCGTATATTCAGGGTCTGCGGTCTCCAAGAGCGCGGAAAAGCTCGCAAACGCGCACGCCCTGTCATCCTGGCCATATCCCGCCATCAGGCTGCCGTCCAAACCGGCACTGCGGGCAGGCTCGGCCGGAACCACCTGAATCTCCGCGGTGATGAAATCTTCTTCCGTGATCTTGTACCGCTTGTGAAGAAGGTCAAGGACGGCAAGTTTCACCCGCTCATCCGCGTCCTTGTCGGCATAGGGAATACCTCCCACGATTACATTGAGGTTTTCCGCGGGGATGAACTCGGAGGCTTTCTGTTCCATTTGCTTGCGCGACAGGTGCGGCAGCAGGTCGGTGACGGTAACGATTGGGTCTCCGGGATCCAGCCCGATCTCGATATCGACAATCCCGCCGTCGGCACGGATCACGGTGCCGCAAAGTGCCAACGGTCGCGCCACCCAGTGGTATTTCTTGATTCCTCCGTAGTAATGGGTCTTCAGAAGGGCCAACCCGCTATCCTCGTAGAGCGGATTGGGCTTCAGATCCAATCTCGGTGAGTCCAGGTGGGACGCGATGAGCCGTATCCCCTCGGTCATGGGCTTCTTGCCGATGACCGCCATAACCAGTATCTTTTCCCGAGACGAGAGGAAAACACGGCTGCTCTTTTCCCCCTGCCGTTGGATGGGGAAAAAACCCTTGGACCGCGCCTCTTCCACCATAACCTGCACCGCCTTCCGTTCGGTGCGCGCACGGTTCAAGAAGCTCAAGTATCTTTCCGCGTAGGAAGAAACCTCTTTCCGGTCCCGGGCCGAGAGCTTATCCCAGCAACGTTGCCGTTCCCAGGTTAGTTTTTCTTTCAGACTGCGCGTTTTGTCGGCCGGTTTATTCGCGGGCATTGATAACTCCCTTCAAGCATAAGGTGCGCCCTCTAATTTGAGATGACAAGCCATCCCGCCGGTGCCTTGAGCGGCGCCGGCATCCGCGGGAGGCGTGTCTCTTAGTGCTTCGCGGCGCAAATACGGTCACGGATTTTTCGCGCTGAGATTGCTTTCCCGCGTTCTGCGCGGGACTGCGCTCCTCGCAATGACATCTCGTGGGTGCACTCGATTTCGGTCACGGCACCACGCTGAACCATGTCATTGCGAGCCCGAGGCTTTGGGAGGACGTGGCAATCTCAAGAGGTTAAGAATGTGCGACCGTATTTGTGCCATAGAACACTTCGTCCTCTGTCACTGCTTGGCGTTCCACGGCGGGGCCAATGGATTGAAGTCGTCGGCAAGATCGCGGGGCTGGTTGGAGACCGGACCGATGGGTGTCAGGGAGGACACCGAAGCCGCCTTGATTCTTCCGCGGCTCTTGCTTGAGAGAAATGCCTTGGCATTATTGATGGGAGTGGCAAAACCTATGCCCTGGCTCTTCCAGAGCAGGATGGTGTTAATTCCTATAACCTCGCCGTCCATGTTGAACAACGGACCGCCGGAATTCCCCAAGTTCATAGCCGCGTCGATTTGGATGAGGGGCGGGTACCCGGATCCCGGAATCCGGCGCTTCTGGGCACTGACAATGCCGATCATGATGGATTGTCCTATCCCGTACGGATTTCCGATTCCAACCACCCATTCCCCGAGTTCCACTCCGTCCGAATCACCCATCGTGACTGGTTGAAGCCCGTCGGCACTGATCTTGAGAAGTGCCAAATCGTTCTTTGCGTCTTTTAGCAGCACTTTTGCTCCGAACTTCCTGCCGTCGAGGAGTTCCACCTCGATTTCCGTACCGTTTCTAAGCACGTGTTCGTTGGTCATAAGAAGACCGTTTCGTGATACAATAAAACCCGAGCCGTACCCCATTGCCTTGACACCCGGGTCACCCGAGAATCCAAGGCTGCCCAAGGACCACGAAGAATTGGAATCGAGCATCCGTATCGACACGACGGACGGATTCACCTTCCTGATAATTCCCCTCAGATCGGGGAAGCCTTCGCTGCGGATACCCGGCAGGGCTTGTCTCACCGGTCCGGTCCTGTCGGGCGACGTCTGGGGAACGTACGGAACCGGTGAGAGGCCGATGCGGCTTCTCTGGTGCTGCCGTCGACCATCCTCCGGAACATCCGTACCAAATTTCACCGGACTGCGCGTAGTTGACGGCGTGGCCGCTTTTCGCAGCCGGACATCCTCGGCCCGGATCGTTGTGGGGGGCGAGATCAAACCGGCGACAAAATATGCTATGGTGACAATGATTCCGTATCGGAAAGCCGTCATGCAATGACTCCTTGCGGGCGCTTTCCGGAGACAAACCGCACGGGTTCCGCGGTTTTTTTCCGGGAGCTTTGAATCCGTATTGCCCCATCTCGGGAGCTTTGTCAATGTATTTCTC
Organism: Pseudomonadota bacterium; assembly: GCA_043806215.1. GTDB lineage: Bacteria > Desulfobacterota > Desulfomonilia > Desulfomonilales > Desulfomonilaceae > JAVHLK01. The sequence continues at coordinate 13,309 of JAZDHD010000139.1, forward strand.
CAGTTTTTCCTTGACACATTCGGGATGTTTGACTTAGAATATAATGTTTTGTACTAACAACCCCCTGACTTCACGAGGGAGATTCCCCAAATGTACGAAGTTCAAGTCATCACCGGCTTCGCAGCCGCACACTTGCTCAGAAACTACAAAGGAAAGTGCGAACGCCTCCACGGTCACAACTACAAGGTGATCGTGACCGCGCGGGCGCATGCCGTCGGCGTCTCGGGCATGGTAATGGACTTCGGCGATCTCAAACGAGCGGCCAATACCGTGGCGGACAGACTCGATCACGGATTTCTCAACGAAGTGCCCCCGTTCGACACGATCGAGCCGTCTGCGGAAAACCTGGCCTACTACTTTTTTCAGCAGATCGCCGCCGAGCTCGGAGGCGATGCAGAGATGCTTCACAGGGTCTCGGTGTGGGAATCCGACGCTTCGAGTGCGACCTATCTGAGGGATGCGACCTGAAGCTCTTCATGCACGGCCTTGAAGTCCCTACGAACCAAGAAGGCGCCTGAACATAGCCGGAAGCACCCGTACTCCATGCGGGAAATTCTTTTAGCAACAGGGAGAATGTAAGTGATATCCGAACCAATACCCGATATCCAAAGCTTACCCGACGAGCGGCACATACCCATCGACAAGGTCGGTGTTAAGGGACTACGATATCCCATCGCGGTGAAGGACAGGCGAAAAGGGCGCCAACACACCGTAGGACTATTCGATCTATTCGTGAATCTTCCCCACGATTTCAAGGGAACTCACATGAGCCGGTTCATCGAGGTGCTCAATGAGTTCCGGGGCGAGATTTCCATGGAGAACTTCGAAGGGATACTGGAGAAGATCAAGACCAGCCTGCAGGCCCAAAGTGCGCACATGAACGTCGAATTCCCTTACTTTATCGAAAAGACGGCTCCGGTAAGCGGCACTCCCGGTCTTATGTCCTACACGTGCTTTATGAGGGGAGCCCTCGCCGAGCGCTTCGACCTGATCGTCGGGGTGGAGGTTCCCGTGACGACGGTCTGCCCGTGCTCAAAGGAGATTTCCCGGTACGGCGCGCACAACCAACGGGGCATGGTGAGGGTGCAATTGAGATTCAAGAAATTCTTCTGGATCGAGGAGATCATAGAAGTCGTGGAGTCCTCGGTGAGTTCCGAAATCTTTTCCCTCCTCAAAAGACCCGACGAGAAATATGTCACGGAACGGGCCTACGAAAACCCGATGTTCGTGGAAGACGTAGTCCGGGGAGCCCTTTCACGCCTCCGGGAAAAGAACAATTTCCCATGGTACCGCATCGAGGCCGAGAACTTCGAGTCGATCCACAATCACAGTGCGTACGCACTCATTGAGAAGGACTTCTCTCCACAACCCGAGTGCTTTCAGGGAGCAACCCCGCTGCATTGTAACGGATCCGTGTAATGCACTGGAACATCTTCAAATTATGAGGTTATTCTTGACAGCCGCGGCCCGGGTGCGTATCTTGAGATTATGACATCCCCGATTCCGGCCGGCCGGACACTGCTTTTGCACGGCCGGCGGTTGGATTCGGATCTCACGGTTCCATTCGGATTTCTGTTGAGGAGACGGCGTTGTCCATCAGGATTCTGCAATATGTCGTCGGGTTATGTCTGACCGCCGGCGGGATAGCCTTCGCATTGGAACCGGTGCGCACGGAAACCTCGATGGCCGAACTGGTGCTCAAGATGGGGAGAGGGCAAGTCTCCATTCCCACGCGGGATGGACGTATACGGCCCGAAAAGACTTTGACCCCAAAGGGGTCGACGGACTCTTCTCGTACGGACGTTTCCTCACGAAGGGTCTTGCCTCCGGTTCCCGGACTGGGAGGGGAACTCAATGGAGCCGCTCCCGGGCCTGCAAATCAGTCCGGACATTCACTCCGATCCCCGGATCTCCCTGAACTGCGGTCCCTACCCGGGAATGCTCCGGTCAAGAAAGCCGCCAAAGCCATGCCGAGCCTGCCTCATCCCCTGACGGGCGGGAAGGCCGCTACGTTGCGTTTGCCCCGGGTGAACGCCAAGGCCATGTACTGTGTCGACTACACTTCCAATCGAGTGGTTCTGGCAGAAAACATCTCCGAACCTCTGCCGATTGCAAGCATCACAAAACTCCTCACCGCTATGACCGCAATCGATGAAATGAATTTGAACCGGGTTCTCACCGTACCTCACGACATACGGAAGGTGCCCCGCCATCGGGTCGGGCTTCGACCGGGCGACCGGTTGACGGTCAAGGACGCGCTCCACGGAATGCTTATCGAATCGGGCAACGACTGTGCGGAAGTCATCGCCCAGGCCTACCCGAAGGGGGGCCGCAAGGGATTCCTGGAGGCGATGGCGCGTAAGGCACGCCGCATAGGGGCGACAAGCGCGAAGGTTTACACCCCGAGCGGTCTGGACCGGTTGTTGATTCTTGGTAGGAAGGAATCACGAGAGCTTCCCGCCCGCAAGCCCAATACCGCGTCGGCGAAGGACGTTGCCGTGATCGCTCATCATGCGTTCCAATATCCTCTTATCCGAAGCATCACGAGCATGAAGAACTACACGATGCGTACGCTCAACGCCGGCCCGAGGAACTACAACTTGACGACCAATGACAAGCTCCTCAGCAGGAAACTGCCCGTGGCCGGCGCCAAGACCGGTTACACCAACCTCGCCGGCAGATGCATCGTCGCTTTGTTCAAGGACCGGGACAAGGAACACATGGTCGTCGTGCTCAATACTCCCCGTCACTTCAAGGCCGCCGAGAACATCTACCGCTGGGCCTGCAAGACGTTTTGAGGGCCTGGAAGCAGAGTCCCGAACCTCGAAGAGATCCATTACGGCGTCAACGCCGCCCATCCTGTGATGCCCCCGCTGCACGGAGAAGATAGGCGAGACTCATGAACCACATAGAAGAAGCAGTTGTTCTTTTTGAGAAGGGTTTTTCTTGAACGCAGGCAATTCTGGCGAGTTTCGCAGATATTTGCGGCATGAAACAAGACATGGCCGTCAAGTTCGGACGAGCCTTTGGTGCAGGAATGGGGCTCGGGCTCACCTGTGGAGCGGTCACCGGCGCGTTCATCGTGCTGGGCTGCTCATTGGGCGACGTGGAAAAGGATGACCGGAAGGCCAGATACGCCTCCTACGGCCTGGCCAAAGATTTCAGGTCCCGCTTCGAGGCGCGCCGAAGGACTATCTCGTGTAAGGAGTTGCTGGGCGTAGATCTTGGAAGCCCGGAGGGCTACAAGGAAGCCAAAGACCGAGGGCTCTTTGGAACGGTATGCTCCGGCCTTGTTCAGGACGCTGCAGAGATTCTGGATGAAATGATCCGGCCCGGCGTTTCGCCTAATGGGTGAGGTCCGATAGTCGGGGCGGGGCGGGAGAATACGCTGCCGCTGCATGAGTGACGTCAGTCTTCCGACCGGGCGGTCACGTATGCCAAGGGAATGGCGCCGGGCCAGACGTCCAACTTTTCCACTTTGAAGCCGGACATCGGGGGACACAACACTGGTTTTGTTGACAGAGAGACCACTCTCTCATAGCGTGGCTTTGTGGCCCGTTTGTCGCGCATCGTAGTTTCCGGCTGCCCGCACCATATCACGCAGCGTGGTGTTCGCTCGATGGACGTGTTTCATTCGGCGCGGGATCCTATGAAGGAGCTTCGACAGGCAACACGGACGGGGCGACCCGCGGGCGATGGAGCCTTTGTAACAACCGTTGAGACGCTGACCGGCCGGGATCTGAGCAAGGGACAACCGGGGAGACCACGAAAGCGATCGCTGTGAAAAACGGTGTTGTGTCACCCGAATTCCGAGCATATGCGCGGCGCCACGGTTATCCTTCCACCTCACAGTCGAGAGAAGAACTGATCTCGTACCATTTCAACGACCTCGGTCTTGCCGTACGTGGACGCCTCGAAGACGGCACGGTAGAGCGTCCCCAAGTCCGGCAGCTCTGTCATGGATACGTTCAGAAGCTTTTTCACCACGTCTTTGTGGCCGGCACGAATAGCCTCTGTCAACGCCGTATCACCAACGCTGTTGGCAGCGGCCGCATCCGCCCCTGCTGCGAGAAGGAAGTCAACCAGCTCCGGGTACTTGTAAAAGGCAGCCTCGATGAGCGGTGTGTTACCCTGCTTGTCTCGGGCATCCACATCAGCGCCGGCCTTGAGAAGCCTGGCAACTCTGTCGAGGGATCCGTCACGGGCTGCGATGATCAACTGGAAATCCAGTCTGGAGTCTCTTGATGATGGAGCGCGGCGCGCACCCTGGGGCATGATGCCGGGGCCCGTCTGCGGGCTTGCAGGCGAAAACCCCGGCCGCTTGCTCCCTTCTCTCAGCGCAATATCCAGAGCAGTATCCGCCGCGAAAATGACCGATTCGACCCCAATCTTGTCGCCTCCTTGTACCAGCGTCGCGCCCACGGTTACCTTGACGGGGATACGCGTGGGGCCGCTCTTTATCACAGCGGAAGCAATAGAGGACGCTACAGTGTCGGCAACGCGTATGGTCTCCTCCTTGTTGCATCCCGAAGCGACAACCAGGAATTTCGTCGGGGACAGTTGTCCGACCAGTCCCCAGGGAGGAATCGAGGCGTGAAGTATCTGCACAACCTCGCCAATCACCGCCTCAACTCCTTCGGACTCAAACTTCTCGAGGATCCGGAGAACGTTCTCGATCTCGACGACCACGACGCCCACAGGAGCTTTCTTAGCCTGCGCTGCGGTAATCTCTTTTTTCAGAGCGACGAGAATGCTCTCCGCGTTCAGGACCTTATTCATCTCATCGAGCGACTGGTCAACCGCAAGCTCCAGCTGCCCGTCGGTAACCGGTTGAAGACCAATCCTCCTCAACCCTTCCGTCAGACGGAACTTCAACTCGTCCAGATTGAAGGGCTTGGTGAGATAATCATCCGCGCCGGCGTCCAGGGCCTCGATAATGTCCTCGGTGCTGTCCCTGGACGTGAGCATCAGGATGTACGTGTGTGACCATAGGGGGTTCTTGCGCAGGCGTCTACACACTTCCACACCATCGACCTCGGGCATCATCCAATCGAGAATCGCCATTTTGGGACTGTCAGACTGTTGGAGCCCTTGAAGAGCCTCTCGTCCGTTGGAGCACACAACCGCGTCATGGCCCCACTTGACCACCGCTCCCTGGATTAACTTCCGTGTGCCGGCGTCATCCTCCGCGATCAGAATCTTCCAACGCCGCTTCTTCCCTGTTACGAAAACGAGAGCCATTCTGAGCCGGTTCACTTCTTCGAGCAGAGGCGGAAACAGGCGTTCCACCTCGTCCATCCGTTCCGCGGAGGCGAGCGATTGAATTTCCTTGGCTTTCAGGTAGACTGCTTCTGCCCCGAGACTTCCGGCAGACCCTTTCAGCGCTTGAGCAGCCACGATAACAGCCCGTGGGTCCTTGCGGCTCAATGCTTCGACCAGACCCGCGATCATGTTAGGGCTGTTATTCAAGAACAGACTTGCCACTTCTTTGGCCAGCCGCTTGTCGCCCAACATTCGGCTCATGAACGCTTCTTCTGAAAAACCATCTCCGGGCAGGTCTTTCTCCGAAACAGAAGCTACGGAGTCCTGCGCGCGGGGTGCCAGCCTGGATATAGCCTCAAAGAAATTATCCATATGCGCATCGTCGAAATCGTTTACGGACATGACAGCCTCCCTCCTCACTGGAGTGAACAACAACCAAGACATTATCGCACTAGTACACCGCTTGGAAATTGGCTTCAGGTCTCTCAATCCGCCAAATCCGCTTGCCCCCTCGCCCTCTGGGGGAGGGTTGGGGTGAGGGCATTTATGAAACCATCCACCAGCCTATTGCGGCCAACTCTTGACCCGATCCCGTCCGTCCTCCTTGGCCCGATAGAGCATACCATCCGCGAGCTTGACCAACTCGATCGGTGAGGATTCCTCGGACGGTTGAACCGAGGCAATCCCGATGCCGGCGGTAATGCGATCTGAGACAGGTTGACAATGGGAAAGCTGAAAGGCTTGGGAAGGTAATCGACAGCGCCAAGATTCAAACCTTTGATCTCGTCTTCTTCACTGGTCTTTCCCGTAACGAATATCACCGGGATGTTGCGTGTGAGTCCATCATTCTTAAGCCTTCGGCATACTTCGTACCCGTCCATTCCAGGCATCACGATGTCAAGCAGTATGATGTCGGGTGGGTCCGAACCAACCAGTTCCAGGGCGTCGTCTCCATTGGCGGCAATACGTAACTCGAAGTCGGCCGCCGGTGCCTGCCCCGGGATGCTTATGTTGGCAGGCGCATCATCCACGATGAGTATCCTTGGCTTCGGAGGCAGCTCTTTCATTGTTCCGTTCCAGACAAGGGGATGTTGAGGGCAAGGGCCAACTGAGCCAGCATATCAGAAGCCGAGTTAAAATCGAATCTTCCCACGCACGCCTCGAGGCCGAGCAGTTGCTCGTCATGACCCGAGTCCTCCAGCCCCGCTTTTACGGCCTCGAGACATTCGATTGCCCGGAAGTCATTTCCCCGAAGACAAGCTGCAAGCTGGACCAGTAGCGGGCCCACCTTGGCGGCATCGAACGCCGCTGTGGGCTCTTCACCCGGCTTGCGAGCCGCCGATTGGGCCGTCTTACTTCCGAGGGAAGCGATGGATTCCAGGACTTGCTCCAATGCTTTGGCGAACAGGGCCAAATGGTGATGGAACTCATCCACTTGTCCTTGCTTGATGACCGACTCCAGCTCTCTGGATGCCACGTAGAGATTTTCCGCACCAATGTTCCCGGCCACGCCTTTTATCGTGTGAGCCAGTCTCTGGGTTACTTCCATGTCCCCTTTGTTCCAGGCATCCTTGATCTCTTCGGCGGCGTTCTGAATATCCCGGCGGCAATCCCCCAGCAACTTCTTGAACAGCCGCTTGTTGCCGCCCAGCCGTCTCAAAGCCGCGTCGATGTTGATTCCTCCCAGGAGTTCGGGAAGCTCATCCGCTCGGGTAGGTTCAGGCTTTTCTCTTGGGGAGACCCGAGGACCGGGCTCCCTCACGGCCGGCAGCACCCACCTCGCCAGCGTGGTCAGCAATTCCTCGATATCGATAGGCTTCGTCACGTGGTCGTTCATGCCCGCCTCGATACATCTCTCCCGCTCCCCTTTCAGGGCATGTGCCGTCATGGCAATAATGGGCAGGTCGTTGTACCTTGGGTCTGACCGTATGGTCCGGGTTGCCTCATACCCGTCCATCTCGGGCATCTGAACGTCCATGAGTACTGCATCGAAATCCGACTCCGAAACGGCCCTTACGGACTCCACGCCGGTGCCTGCCATCGCGACAACAATCCCGGCACCCTCCAGTATCTCCCTCGCCACTTGCTGGTTTATCTCGTTGTCTTCGACCACCAGGATTCGGGCACCTCTTATCTTTCTGACGGCATCGGCTTCTTTGGCTGAGGCACCATCCGGCACCCACTTCGTCATCGGTTGTTTCCCGAAAACGTCCAGAATGGTGTCAAGAAGCAATGCCTGATCTACGGGCTTCACGAGAAATCCATCCAGACCCGCTTCTTGGGCCTCTCGCATCACATCTTCGTTGCCGTATGCCGTTACCATGATGATCTTGGGTATATGAAAGGCCAAGCGAGGATCCCGGTCGATCAACTTGGAGGTTTCTATGCCATTCAGCCCCGGCATGTTCCAGTCCATGAGTACCAGGTCATAAGGCTTCCCACCTGCAGAGTCAACCAACACCTCCAATGCCGTCTCGCCCGATTCTACAGCGCAGGCTCCGATCGAGACCGAACTCAAGATCTCGAGAAGGATCTCTCGAGCCGCCTCGTTGTCGTCCACCACCAGGACCTTGAGGCCGCTCAATTCCCGGGGAACTGTCTCCTCTGCGATCTTTTCCTGGAATTCGAACTCGAGCGCGAAAAAGAACATGCTACCTTTTTCCGGCTCGCTTTCGACGTGTATCTTCCCTCCCATCATCTCTACCAGTCTTTTGGTGATGGTAAGGCCCAAACCCGACCCACCATATTTTCGCGTGGTGGATCCGTCAGCTTGAAAGAAGGAATCAAAGAGCTTGGGTATCTTGTCCGCGGAAAGTCCGACGCCCGAGTCCTTCACCGAAAAATGAATCGTGGCTCGCTTGGAATCCTTCTGAACCAGAGCAGCCCGGACCACTATCTCGCCGTAGTGAGTGAACTTTATGGCATTGTTGGCAAGATTCATCAATACTTGCCTCAAACGAAGGGGATCGCCCTTCAGCCCACATGGAACACTCCGGTCCACAAAAACGACAAACTCGAGGCCCTTTCGCGCGGCCATCTCCCCAAGCACACTGGTGAGGTCCCGCATAATGTCGCGCAGATCGAATTCCACGAACTCGATGTCCAACCTGCCGGCCTCGATTTTCGAAAAATCTAATATATCGTTGATTATGCCGAGCAAAGACTTGGCTGATGTCCGAATCTTGGTCAAATAATCGTTCAACTTCGGTGATGGGTCTGCCCTCAGCCCCAGCTCCGTCAGGCCGATTACCGCGTTCATGGGAGTCCTGATTTCATGGCTCATGTTGGCCACAAAGTCGCTCTTGGCCTTGCTCGCCGCTTCGGCCTGGGCACGCAGCCGTCTCGCTGATTCCAGGGCATTTTCCAGCTCTCTTTCAGCTTTCTTACGCTCGGAGATGTTGCGGATTATCACGAGAATCCCGGCCGGGTTCTCCAGGTGGTCGCGGTATCGAGACGCACTAATACTGACTTCCAGAAGCTTCCCGCTCTGGGTGTATCGCTTGGTTTCAAAACCGCTGACCGGCGTGCCGTCCGCGATGAGCCCCAAGATGATTGTCATCGTGGCCTGTCGTTCCGATTCAGGCACGAAGTCAATCCGCTCGCCCGCCACATCCTCGGATGTCCATCCTAATATGTAAGTAAACGAAGGATTCACGTACTGGACACGCCCCTCCATGTCGTAGAGGATGACCGCATCCGGAGAAGAATTCAGTAAGGAACGGTACAGTTCTTCACGTCTTTTCGATTCTTCATAGAGGTGTCCCAGACGTTCTTCGCTCTCGCGGAGAGCCTCCTCGGAACGTTTTCTTTCCGATATGTCGGAGATCGCCGCGATAATCCCTTCGGTCGGGTCCGATTTGTCCATCGGTGCAAGGGTCATGTGGCCGTCAAACGGCGTGCCGTCCTGCCGCCGCAGTAGTGCGTCGGTCTCCGCAAAATCCTCGGTTTTTAGTTTGGCGTATTGTATCCGGCCTATACGCTCGAATTCTTCTTTCGAGGCATAGATAATTTCAGTGCTGATATCAGCGCATTCTTGTTGGTCTACGAACCCGAACATAGTCATGAAAGCCCTGTTGGCCCACACCAACTTGCGTCGGCGGGCCATGCCGATGGCCACGGGAGACAGGGCCAATATGGTTCGCAGCATCTCTCGGCCTTCACTCAATTCCTGTTCAGCCTTCTTGCGCTCAGAGACGTCCCTGATCCAGACTTGAAGCCCGCGCTGAAATCCTATTTGGACGGTCTTCTCGATCACCTCCCCAGGAAACGAAGCCCCGTCCTTGCGCTGCAACATGACCTCGTACTGTCGAGGAGCCTCCTGGTTGTTCAGGCGTGCGTGAGACCTATCTCTGACAAGTTCTCGAGAATCCGGGTGAAACACCTGCCAGTACTCCATGCCCACTAATTCGCCATGCCCAAACCCGAGCATCTCATGCAAGGGCGAGTTTGCAAATGTGATCGTCCGGCCGTCGTGGATCAATATGCCGTCAAAACTCTCCTCGACCAGGTTGCGGTACCGTTCCTCAATTTCCCGTTGGTTCTGCTCCAGGCTCTTCTTCTCGGAGAGGTCCATGACGATGGCGATATCGTCCCCCTGTTCGGGGCGGTTAGGCTCCATGGGGCTCAAGAAGAGCAAACCAGGAAAGACCGAGCCGTCTGCCCGTTTGAACTGGGCCTCGGTTTCCGTGGGCTTCCCTACCTTGATGCGTCCGCGGAACAGGTCGAGCACCTGTTCGAACTCGGCGTGGGAGGCAAAGAAGTCCTTGGGGCTCATGTTCCGGTAGTCATAGTCGCCGAACATTTCGGTCATGGCCGCATTGAGCCATTTGAGCTTCTGCTTTTCATAGTAGGCAATGGCGATTGGCGAGGCATTCAGGATGCTGTTCAACAGCTGCTCACTTTGGCGCAACGCTTCTTGGGCTTTCAGCCTTTCTATGTTTTCTGCGGTGAGGGCTCTGTTTGCTATGGCGAGTTCCGCGGTCCGCTTCTCGACTTCCCGCTCCAGAGACCTGCTGCTGTCTCTCTCGATATTGCTGAACCGCTCAACCAATGCGAAGGATAGGACCAACACGGTTATGGGCAGCCCGATGCCCATGGAGGTGATCCCTAATTCAGTGTACGAGAAGATGTCGAAAAAGACGAGCAGACCATGAGCAAATCCGATAAAGAAGATCGCGTAACCGACAAGATAGTAGAGAGCGGGCCTGTGTCCTCGCAACGCGCCTTTAATCGCGATCAGTACAGCAGCAATAAGCCACGCGGCAAGCCCAGGGACAGCCACTGCCACAGAAGCCTGCGGAGCAAATGGAGAAAGCACGCATGCTCCGAGCCCGCAGACCTTGGCAGCGCGAAGACCTTGGTCGAGATGGGGAGAGTACTCCTTGCTTTGCAGGAAATCGCGCGTGAAGACCACCGTAAAAAACAACTGAAGCCCCATGAAAATCATGGTGGCAGTATCGTTCCACTCGGGCCGGCCAGGCCACAAATACTGGAAACTCCATCCTTGAAACGTGGCCAGAAAGAGTCCCGTGAATATTACCGACGCCAGGTACGAACCGTAGATGCGGTCCCGAAGAGCGATCCAAAAGAAGAGATTGTAAAGAATAACAACAGCGAGCGCTCCTCCCGCCGCGGCGAGGACCACTTTCTCCGTCCGCTCATGCTCTGAAAAAGCACTCATTGAACTCAGGACAAGATCCGATCTCACCATCCTCGAGCTGGCCAGCCGCACGTAGCATTCCAGCGATTCTCCAGGGTCAAGCTTAATTCGAAAACTCGGGCGACGGTAGGGAATGTCCCATTCTTTGAACGGGACAGCATCTCCGGAGCGCTTGACCGTGAAATCGCCTCCCGGACGCCTAAAGTACAAGTCCACGTGATTGAGCGGCGCGGGCGGCCCCCACAGCACCCACTCGCTGTTCCGAGTGTCGCGGTTCGACAGTGTGAACCGAAGCCAATGAGAGAAGGCATTGAACCCGAAATCAAGAGCGTCCGCCGAAGACTGGACAAAGTCCTTGGACGCGGGTGGCCCGGATACATCATATATAGTCAATTTTCCGGAGGGATCAGTGAGGATCGCCACATGTCGGCCCAGACTCCAAGAGTCTTGTGCGGAAGAGAGAACCATCGGTCCGACGCCGGATCCCAGAGCTTCAGCCCCAACGAGTTCAATCATGCACACAAGTATCATGATTGCCCAGCAAACGCTCTTCTTCATCATCTGCTCCGGAATGCGGGCCGGTGAACCCCCACAAGAACAGGCTCAACGAGCCCCAAACAGATGACCGCATTTCCCGCCAACCATAGGGTTCCTTGGGCCCATCTGCATGTTTGTCGTCGAAGATTGTCACACTGGGAAATCTCCAGGCAGGTAATCCTGTAAACGAAGCGAGAGGCTTGCCGATTCTTTGGGTCTTCCCGGGGCCTCAAGTATCGGGGAGACAAAGGCCCATCAAAGTTCTCCTCAGCAACGGCAATCGGGATCTACCCTGCCTGTGAACAGCCCTGTGAGTCGCAGTTTACCACGTTTTTCATAGACTCACAACACCTTGCCGCGACACTCGAAATGAAACAAGCCACGAGAGAATTATCTACTCCGCTAAACCAGAACACTCTGCCCTGCGAGAGTTTGTCTCGCAGTCACGTAAGCCAATGGGATAGCACCCGGCCAGATATCCAGTTTCTCCACCTTGAAGCCCGCGTGTTTGATCAGGAGCACGTACGAGGCATAGGTGAATCGACGGAAAGCCCGGAAACCCGTCAAGGACATCAGTCTTGAGGTGATATGAGCAATGAGTGTCTGGCCGTGGCAGTACGTGGGGGCCACCAGGAGTCCTCCGGGCTTGAGGACCCGTTTCATCTCGGCAAGAGCGAGATCGGCACGCTGCATTACATGCAGAGCGTTGCATGCCGTCACCGCATCGAACGTGCCGTCCGGAAAGCTCAGGTCATACGCGCCCTGAACGGAGAATCTGACATTATCGACGCCAAGATTGGCTGCCTTCTCGGATGCCTGCGCAATCATTTGGGGTGATATGTCCACGGCATCCACGCGGTTCGAGCACCCGGCAAGCTCCAGGGCTACCCGGCCGGTTCCGGTTGCCACATCCAGTACCCGCTCCGCATTTCCCACGTCCCCGGCAATCCGTGAAACCATCGCGTCGTAGTACCGGACCTTGCTCATGAGCCGGTCATAGCGGCCAGCAGTCCGGCCCCAAAACTCCTCGTTTTCCGAGTTCACCTTTCCGGTCATTTGGACTCCGCCCTCAGATGGGCCGAAACCTCAATCATTATCACTACGGAAGAAACGTATCATACAGGAGACAAGAACCCCGCCGTGCCTCATGATTCCTCGATCAATCTCCTGAAGCGCTCGAACAGATACCGGGAATCGTGCGGGCCCGGGGATGCCTCGGGATGATACTGAATCGAGAACACGGGATACTTCTTGTGAACAAACCCTTCGACGGTCCGGTCGTTGAGATTGATATGGGTGATTTCACATTCCGAGGCCACCGACCCGGCATCCACGGCAAAGTTATGATTCTGCGAAGTGATCTCGACCTGCCCCGTGTCCAACCTCCGGACGGGGTGATTTGCCCCGTGATGGCCGAAAACCAGCTTGAAAGTCCTGCCTCCCAACGCCAGTCCAAGGATCTGATGGCCCAGGCAGATACCGAAAACCGGTTTCTTGCCGATAAGATTACGGACATTGTGCACGACGTACGGCACGCCTTCAGGATCTCCGGGACCGTTGGATAGAAAGACTCCGTCCGGGTCGTATTCCAGAATCTGATCACTCGTGGCGGACGCGGGAAAAACCCTGACCTCGGCGCCGGAGTCTACCAACAACCGGAGGATATTCTGCTTGATCCCAAAGTCGAACGCGGCAACCTTGAAGCTCTTTTCGGCCTTGCCCGGCGACGAATTCCACCTCCAGGTCCCTTCATCCCAATCATAGGGTTCCGTGCAGGTCACTTCCTTGACCAGGTCGAGTCCTTCGATATCGGGATACTCCCGGACCTTCTTCAACAGACTTTCCCGATCGTGATCAACCGTGGAAATGATCCCTTTCTTGGCTCCGGTTTCTCGTAGATTGCGTGTGAGTTTCCTGGTGTCGATCTCATGGATTCCGATGATTCCGCTTTTTTCGAGAAAGTCCTCCAGGTCGTCCCTCTTCCGCCAGTTGCTGGGGCCGCCGCAATATTCCTTGACCACGAACCCCGCCAGGTAGGGTCGGCAGGCCTCGTTGTCCTCGAAATTGACGCCCGTATTGCCGATATGCGGATAGGTCATGGTTACGATTTGCCCGCGATACGACGGATCGGTAAGAATTTCCTGATACCCAGTGATCGCGGTGTTGAATACGACCTCACCCACTCTTTCACCCGTCGAGCCTATGGATCTTCCGTGAAAGACCGTGCCGTCAGCCAGCACGAGAGTTGCTTTCATTGCCGTTCCTTCATAAATGTCCTGAGTCTCTCCATGGCCTTGTCAATCCTGTCATCAGGAGCGGTCATGGAAATCCTGAAAAAGTCTTCACCACTCGGACCGTAACCGACACCGGGAGTAAGGGTCAATCCCTGAGTCTCGAGGAGTTCCGCGCAGAAATCCACCGACGACGCGTACGACTCGGGGATATGAACCCAGAAGTAGTAGCTCGCCCGAGGGAGTTGGAATCTGAAGCCCATATCGGTTAAAGCGGAAGCGATGGTATCCCGCCTCTTCTTGAACAGATCCGTTCTCTGCCGGAAAAACCGTTCCACTTCCGGGTGTTCGAGGGCTCTGGCTGCGGTCCGCTGTACTGCCATAAAGACCCCGGAATCAATATTGGACTTGAGCGTGAGGAATGCTTCAACCAGCGTTTCCCCTCCCGTCACAAATCCGATCCGCCATCCGGTCATATTGAAGGTCTTGGAGAAGGAATGAATTTCAAGTGCGATGTCCTTGGCTCCGTCGACCTTGAGAATGCTGATGGGCCGATCCCGCTCGTCAAAGTATACCTCGGAGTACGCGTTGTCCGCCAGTATCACGATGTCGTGTTTCCTCGCGAAAGCAACAAGCCGCTGGAAGAATGATTCATCCGCCACTGCGGAAGTGGGATTGTTGGGATAGTTCACATAGATGATCGACGCTGCGTCGGCCTGTTCGGGATCCACGGAATCGAGATCGGGGAGGAATCCGTTCTCTTCCTGAAGCGGAATGCGGATCACCTTGCCTCCGGCGAAGCCGATTGCAGCCTCATAAACCGGATAACCGGGGTCAGTGACGAGGCCGCTGTCACCGGGGTCGAGGAAAACGAACGGGAGATGTGACACCGCGTCTTTGGATCCTATGACGGCCATGACTTCCTTTTGCGGGTCAAGTGTCACACCGAAACGCTTCGAGAACCAACGGGCCACGGCCTCGCGGAAATCGGGCTCTCCCTTATAACTGGGGTAGACGTGATTGCGCGGGTCGCGAATCTCTTCGTCCGCAATCTTGAGGATGAAGTCGGGGGTCGGGTGGTCCGGATCGCCGATTGCCAGTGAAATAACGTCCACTCCTCGTTCTTGCACTTTCTTGCGCTTTTCGTCGATGAGATGGAACAGATAAGGGGGGGTTTCGGTTACCCTCCTTGAGAGCTTCATGTTTCTCCTCCCGCAGATTCAGGAAATAGAGAGATGAAATTACCATCTATGAGCGCTTGAGTTCAAGCCCAAATGTGGGCAGCGGCACGGACAACCGCTCTGTGCGGGTGCGATGCTTAATACTTGACTTTGACTCACACTTTCCTTATTTTCAGTTGAATTCTCCGCGGGAGAAAAAATCCAGCACGTGGTAGCTTCCCCTGAAACAATTCTGCTGTGTCTGTGTCTGAATACCGTAAGCTTGATTGTTGCGTCGGCCGGAGGGTCCGGCGACGATCAGGACGGCGAGGTTGTGAAGAGGTCCGTTGAAGGCGATCCACAGGCTTTCAATGTGCTGGTGGAAAAGTATTACAGGAAGATTTACAACCTTGCATACCGTTTTGTGGGCGATTCTGAAGAAGCCAATGACTTGGCACAGGAAATTTTTACCGCTGCTTTTCAGAATCTCGGCAAATTCCGCGGCGACGCGAAGTTCTCGACGTGGCTCTTTCAGATTGCCACAAACCGAGGTAAGAATAAGTTCAAATACCTCAAGAGACGCGGCTACTTCGTGAACAGGGGTCAGAGTGATACTGATGAAGATCGGGAGTATCTCCAAAAAGCGGTGCCGGACTATTCAACCAATCCCGAAGATCTCCTCGCCGGAAAGCAAATCCAGAAGGTTGTCCAAGACGCAATTAACGATCTCGACCCGGATCACAAAGAAATTGTGATTCTGAGAGATATTGAAGGGTTCTCTTATGAAGAGATAGCAAGAATTCTCAATCTTCCCGAAGGAACCACCAAGTCCCGCCTGCATCGGGCGAGAATGGTCGTAAAAGAAAAACTCAAGAAGGTCTTGTCATGAAGGAATGTGAACGCATCAGCAGCTTATACGGTGAACTCCTCGATCAACAACTCAGTTCGCATGTGCAAGAAGACACGCTGGAGCATTTCCGGACCTGTACCGACTGTCGCGAGGATTTCAAATGGTACGGCATCACCGTCCAGGCATTGAGGAATCTTAAGGAAGTCTCTCCACCCAAGGACTTTGTCGCCCATCTCAGTGCCAAGCTCTATACGCGGCCCCACATTCACTTCTACGATCCCTATCTCGACTATTTGAGAGACTTCTTAGCGTCTCCTCCACAGTTGCCCTTACCGGTGGGGGCGGCAACCCTCGTGTTCCTCATGGCGGTCGGGGTGGTGGTGTACAACCACGCGCCCGTGGAGTATATCCCGCAAACGCAACCCTTGCATGCGGTCAAGGACGCCTCGGCAAATCAACCGGGAGCGGTGGTCGCGATGAACGACTCGACCGGTATGCGGGACTCGGCGTATCAGCCTTCCCGTACTTTCGAGCGCGCCTCGGACCCCGCCTCCCCCCCTCCACCCTACGCTCCCCCTTCCAGACCTCAGCCATTTCAAAGTCAATCGGACCCAGGGCGGAGTTCGCTTCGGGGGCGCCGGCGACCCTGGCCGACCGCATCGGCGGGGACAACCTGACCGTGGAAAGCCCGAGTGTCGACTTTGCGATAGAATCCATCAAGAGGATGCTCCCCAACATGCGCGGCAAGCTCGTCGAGGAGATGTCCCCGGGTAAGGTCGGGGAAAAGGTGATCGGCATCAGAATTCCCTCCAGCTTTTACGGACACCTTACGACCGAACTGATCAGCCACGGCGCGGTCGCTGCGGGAACAGGATCCGACGCGAAGACCCCTGCCCCCTCAAGAACCGATTCAAACAATCTCCTCCTCTATATCCGTTTCGTACAATCCCGCAATTGACAGACCGCATTTCATAGAGAAAGCAAGAACCGCAACGTTCCGACGGGTCCAGGCTCAACTCCGGCCTTCACGGAGTTGACATTCGGATCGTTTCGAACCAAGATCCCCCCGGAGAAGGGAGGATGCGATCAAGTGAAACTGGGGATTATCGGACTACCCGGGAGCGGCAAGACTACCGTCTTCAGAGCCCTCACCGGAGGAATAGAACCCGCCGACCGTAAGACGCATCAAGAACCCGGACTGGGCGTCGTCAAGGTGGACGATCCGAGGCTTGATTTCCTTGTCGGGTACCACAAGCCCAAGAAGGTTACGCCGGTCAGCGTGGAGTACGCGGACATTGCAGGCATCACCGGAGAAGGAAAGTCGGGAAAAACCCTCGGTGACAAGTTCCTGGCACATGTCCGCCCGGTGGATGCGCTCGTCCATTGTGTCAGGAACTTCGATTCACCCGCTTTGGGAACGGCCGACCCCGTCAGGGATTTCCTCACCGTCGAGGAGGAGATGCTCCTGTCCGATCTCGCTTCGGTCGAGAAACGGCTCGAACGCATCGAAAAGGATATGAAGCGCGGCAAGAAGGAGCTTTCCGAAGAGTTCGATCTTCTGAAAGGGGCGCAAACCGTTCTTGAAGAAGGAAAACCCTTGCGGCTCTATCCTCCCGCCGTGGAATCGGAAAAGCTCCGAGGATTCGCCTTTCTGTCCGCCAAACCCGAGTTGATCCTCATCAACGCCGGCGACGATAGGACACCCGAGCAGATCGAAACGCTTCTTCAACTCATTCGATCCGAGGCCGGAAATCAGCCCAGGGTGGCTTTCGGCAGGCTCTATGCGGATGCCGAAGCGGAGATTGCACGACTCAGCCCCGAAGACGCACGGGAGTTTCTCGATGACCTCTCATTGGAACAAGGTGCAAAAGAGAGAATCGTGAAAACGTCGTTCGAGCTTCTCAACCTCATCGTATTCTTCACAGCCGGTGAACCCGAGGTCCGGGCATGGCCCCTGGAACGGGGCAAGCCGGCCGTCAAAGCTGCAGGGACAGTTCATTCCGACATGGAACGCGGCTTCATCAGGGCCGAAGTGGTTGCCTACGACGACTTCAAGGAAGCCGGCTCCATGGCCGCGGCCCAGAAGGCGGGTAGAGTCCGTCTTGAAGGCAAGGATTACTTGGTTCAGGACGGGGATATCATGCTGTTCCGATTCAATATCTAGCCCCAGCCCGTAATATTCGTTTTTCATTGACCTTTTCTTGCATCTATTGTATAGTAAGCTATTCCAATACCATGAAGGCATTTTCCGGAATCAGACACAAGTCTTCCCGGAACCAGGAAAGGTATAACCCTTGGATACCACAATTGAATCGCTTGGTGAACCGAGAATAGATTCACCTCTCAAGAGTGGACAGTTCGTGGAAGACGACGAACGTATCCTGTTTGATGTCTCTGCCGGAAGAGTGGCCGAAGACTTCAGAAACGGCACCCAGCCCATGTCCTTCGTAAAGGCGGGACCACGCCGGAAAGTCTTCTTTGATTCCAGTAAGCTCCGATGCGCCATTGTCACCTGCGGAGGGCTTTGTCCGGGTCTCAACAACGTAATCCGCTCGTTGGTTCTGACGCTCCATCATTCCTACGGGGTGGCCAAGATACTGGGAGTAAGATATGGATTACAGGGTTTTATTCCTCGGTTCGGGCATCCATACACGGACTTCACCCCGGCATCGGTGTCCGAGATCAATGAACTTGGCGGCACGATCCTCGGATCCTCGCGGGGACCGCAGGACATCGAGGCAATCGTGGATGCGCTGGTGCGCGACAACATCAGGATGCTCTTTGCCATAGGAGGCGACGGAACATTCCGGGCAGTGGCCAAGATAACCGAGGAGATCCGTAATCGGCGGGAAAACATAGCCGTGATCGGCATACCCAAGACCATTGATAACGACATCCTCTATTCATCCCGCTCTTTCGGATTCAACACTGCCGTGGGCATTGCCGCGGAGGTTATCGGGTCGGCCCACGTGGAGGCCGAGGGAGCTCCCAACGGTATCGGCCTCGTCAAACTGATGGGGAGGCATTCGGGCTTCATTGCCGCGAGCGCGGCATTGGACAAGAGAGACGCCAACTTTGTCCTCATTCCCGAATCCGACTTCGACATCGACGGTCCTCACGGGCTCCTGGAGATGCTGGAGAAGAGGATCCTGGAACGGGGACACGCCGTGGTCGTCGCTGCGGAGGGAGCCGGGCAGCAGTACTGCGCGGTGGGAGGCACGGACGATTCCGGAAACGTGCGTCTCGGAGACATCGGCTTGTTACTTAAAGACCGTATCCTGAGGCATTTTGAATCCAAGGATATTGAAATCAACCTGAAGTACATCGATCCGAGCTATTTAATCCGTTCCGTCCCCGCCACTCCCAATGATTCGGTCTTTTGCGGGTTCCTCGGTCAGAACGCGGTCCATGCGGGGATGGCCGGCAAGACCAACATGATGGTCGGAACATGGAACGACGAGTTTGTATACGTCCCCATCAAGCTGGTGGTGACGGGCCGCAAACAGGTCGATCTCAACGACAAGCTGTGGAGGAGTGTTCTGGAGGCGACGGGACAGTCTTCTCTGAAGACCCCGCAATGAGGATGTTCACCTCGGGTTACGGAACTTCTTGGCGTTTTCAGTGTCCGAGTAATGGATTGCTTGTGAAATTTGGTCTATGATGGACATAGTGGAGGTATGTCATGAACAGGACGTTGATAGTTCTTTGTGTCGGCATTTTAGCGGTACTCTTGGCGGCCCCGGCGAGCGATGCGGGTATGTTCGTCGCTACGGCAAAAAATATGCGCGGGGCGCTGTATCAAGGGTACGGCCCCACACCAGGCCATGCCTCGGAAATGGCCGTAGTGAAGTGCTCGCAGGATTCCTTTATCCCGCCGTCGTGCCGGGTCGTCTGCGTGCGGATGGAGATGCCGCCCATGGCATACCCACCCAATGTACGCAAGCCGATCCAGAAATCCCGGCAGTATTCGAAGAATAGCGGGTATCCTCGCCCTTACCCGTGGGGCAGCCCTCAACCCTAGGACGATCCGTGCTCCGTGGCGTAAATACGGTCGCACGACACCTGAGCCCCGGAACACGACGGGCATCCCGCGCAGAACGCGGGAGTCCCACGAAGATGACGGGCTTGGTCACTGTCTTTCGTAGCCCGGGCCTCCGTGCCCGGATATTGTTCTTGCCGGCACGCAACATGGCAACGAGACGATACTATGTGACCGGGACTTATCAAATGCCGCACCAAGCGGCAACACGCGATCAAAGATGCCCCTCGGTTGATGAATCCGAGGGGCATCACCGTACGGTGACGCAATGCCCAAAGCTTTGAAGTACATTCTCGCCGTTCTCGTAGGCGTTTTGGCGGTATACGGGGCCGTGACGGTTGTCTCGGGCTTCCTCTTTACGGAATCCCGCGGGAGGGCAGCTGCCAAGACGGCACAACCCTTCGTGAACGGCATGACGTCGGCCATGAAGGACCAGGCCAAGCAGAGGCTTACCGAAACACCCGACGCCAAATTGGAGAAGGAAGCGTATGAGATCTCCAGGAAGATGTACCCGGTAGTGAAAGGCACCTTGTTGGGCCAGGCCGATGCCTTTGCCAAGGACCCGAATCGCGATGAGATTTCCGCAAGAGTGAGAGAAGCGGGCAAGATCCTCTCCGAACAGATGGTGGGTCCATTCGCCGAGGGGGTTGCCGAAGGTTCCGGCAAAGTATTCCGGGGCTTGGACCAGGCGGCCGAGGGAGTCCGGAAATTTCAAGACAAGAACAAGGATGTTGTGGAGTCGCTCACAAATACATTAGGTCAGTTAAAACAGCTTTTCGACCGGCCTCCCCCCGCACCGCAGCCGCCGCAGTCTCCGTACACCGGACCCCCGCCCGGTGTGGATCGGAATTCCCCCGTCCCCGTACCAATGCACCCTGAACGCGCCGAGTGATACCGCAGCAGGCGGATTGCCGTGCGTGTTATAGTGACGCTCCTTGAATGCTGCGGACGCCTTCACGTTTGTCATTGCGAGCCGTAGAGGTAGGCCCCCGTGCCTACCCTGGGCGGCCACAGGGGGCCGCCCCTACGAGAGGGCACGGCAATCTCAGCCTTTAATGAATCATTGAGATGGCTTTCCCGCGTTCTGCGCAGAACTGCGCTCCTCGCAATGACATGAGCGACCGGTGGGAGTGTTGAGGAAATGGGTGAGGATCACCGCGAATATCAACGCGCGTCACTATAACAAAGGCAGGGCGGATCGCCGGCACAGGAGGTTGCGAATTGAACATCACCATCACCATTGGTTCATTGCGCATGCAAGCCGAACTCAATGATACCCCCACCGCAGTCCTCACGGCACGGGCTTTGCCGTTGACTTCGCCTTTCGCAACCTGGGGAGACGAGATCTACTTCTCGATTCCGGTCGATTCGCCCCTGGATGACAGTGCCAAGGAAGTCGTTGAGATGGGTGATCTTGGGTACTGGCCGTCGGGCAAGGCATTTTGCATCTTTTTCGGGCCCACGCCGATGAGCGGTCATCCCGGTGAGATAGTCCCGGCCTCCGCAGTCAACATTATTGGAAAGGTACACGGAGACCCCACCCTCTTCAAGGGAGTCATGACGGAACGCGAGATACGGATCGAGGTTGCATAGGTCCGGTGTCGCATCTTGCTTTGGTGCGCAAAATACGGTGATGCAATGTGCGGCTCAGTGCCCCGCTTCCTAAGTACGGTCGCACAAGCTGAACCGTCTTCCCGGCGTAGGCCGGGAACCAGTCTCTTTTTCCTGGACCCCGGCCTACGCCGGGGAGACGGCGGGCAGGGACGCCCGCACTTGAGGATGACGGGCATCCGCGTTCCTCGGGACCCCACGAAACAGGTCTAAGGCTTCATGACAGTCCTTCACAGCCCGGTCCCGCGTTCCGCGCGGGATGCCCGGATCTTGTTCTTGCCGGCACCCGGCATACCCCGTATCCCGCCACGCCTTCACACCCTTCCGGATCTTGTAAACCAAAGGCGGGAGCAGAGTGGCGTATCCATCATCGGAGTATATTTCTTCGCCTGGATACCATCGAATGTCGGGGTCAAGGCCAAATTGCGAAATCTGAGAGGTCATCATGAGATTCCCGAATCGAAGATAGCGGCTCCTGGAATCGAGTCGATCAAGATGGCGGTCTGCGCAGCCTACAAGATTGACGGGAGTGATTTGCCGTCGAGTAGGAGGGGGATGACCAACGAGGCAAGGAATGTTGCCGGCTATCACTGCCGGCGCCTGTCCGGAGAAACCCCGGCACGTATCGGAAAAGAGTTCCGGCTCGACAATCATGGAAGCGTGAGCAGCATGGTAACTCGTATGAAGAAGACACTGACGCTTGACGTCAGGCTCCGAAAACGAATGGACGGGGTGGAGCGACAATTGAGAAAGACCTAAAACCAGACGTGACCCCTATTTCAGCCAGAACCGGTCTCCCTTCCAATAAACCATCGTCAATTTCTTTTCCTTCGCTCTCCTCTCATGGGTCTCCGGGCGGCAGGCGTCACGACGCCGGGGAGACGGCGGAAAGTACAAAACCGTCTCAAAAGTCGGTACGTGGTGTTCATCGTAGCACGATTGTCCGGCTTCATGAATGGCTTCAATGGGACCACGTCCATTCAGACGGGGAAACGGTATAGTCTATAACCAGACTTGACCCCAATTTTTCACGCACGTGGGGAACAGCCCGACGCAATCCACGTCGCTCGTCTCCAAGCCGGTTCATCCCCACGCACGTGGGGAACAGGCGTATAAGTGGTTCGTTGTGACGAGACAAGCCGGTTCATCCCCACGCACGTGGGGAACAGGGCATCATTGCTGCGGGCGCTCAAGGGCGTGTTGGTTCATCCCCACGCACGTGGGGAACAGTGCACCTGCCGACCGTAAAAGTCCACGTTGGGCGGTTCATCCCCACGCACGTGGGGAACAGACCCCAAAATTGCGAGCGCCCCAACAAGAGAGCGGTTCATCCCCACGCACGTGGGGAACAGCGAAGTGCCGCAAGTGCGCCGTCCACGTATGCCGGTTCATCCCCACGCACGTGGGGAACAGTTCCCGGCGGGTATTGTAATTTCGTCGGCATCTGGTTCATCCCCACGCACGTGGGGAACAGTGAGCGACTTGTGGAGCGGCTTGCAGCCGATACGGTTCATCCCCACGCACGTGGGGAACAGCCCATCAGCAGGCAAAGACTTCTCTACCCACTCGGTTCATCCCCACGCACGTGGGGAACAGCCCTCGCAACGGGCGCCAAGGATTGCGTCAACCGGTTCATCCCCACGCACGTGGGGAACAGCGACACACTCAGGGGGCGCACATGGAATACCACGGTTCATCCCCACGCACGTGGGGAACAGATGTCAAGACCAATCAAACCTGCGAAAGAGCACGGTTCATCCCCACGCACGTGGGGAACAGCCCACGGCATGATACGTTCCATCGGTTGAAAGCGGTTCATCCCCACGCACGTGGGGAACAGGTGCGTTCCACTGCCCATCACGCTCGTTGTTCCGGTTCATCCCCACGCACGTGGGGAACAGAGGTCTTGATGACTGACCCGGCCTGTTGATAACGGTTCATCCCCACGCACGTGGGGAACAGCGGGACGTGCTACATTCAGCCACGAAGCTAATCGGTTCATCCCCACGCACGTGGGGAACAGACCATTTGCACTGGCCCGACATCACTACCGATTCATCACACGGTAATTTCTACCAACTTGAGGTGCTTTGTTGCCGGCGTTCAGAGCCGTTTTCCTCCTCGATATCCTCCTCCGGAGGAGGGCTGTCTTCGGACGGCTCAGGCGGTAGAAAGGATACCAGTTTCAGCCCGTCATATTCCACAGGAATCCGTCGGTTCTTTCCCAAAGTCTCAAAATCGAAACCCTGCTCATTGCCGGCCGTCCAAGCCATCACCGCATTGCCTTCCTCAATGCCCTTTTCCACCTGATTCCATATGAGGTCGCGCACCTTCACCGAGTAATCACCCACGTATACTCCCGCCCTGATCTCCAACAGCCAGATGGATAACCGGCCCCGGAGTCTCGGCGGGGCATTCTCAACCACGATGACCATCATCGCCGATACCCTCCGGTTCCGGAATCGCTGGTCCCACCGCATCCTCGGGAGCTTTCGGCAGCGGCAGGCCGCCGGCGGCCAGGATCTCCTCAATGGTGGGGATGATCCGCTTGAGCAGCCGCGTGGAACGGAACATATCCCGGCAGCCGAGCCGTACCGCCCGCTCAGGCTCGTGCTGAGGCCGGGATGCCGTGTGAAATGCCACCGGGACAACGGTCTCAAACTTGAAAATGTCGGCGATATCATACACGAACGACAGAGGCTTCCCGGTATGGATGAACCCGATTGCCGGTGCATAGCCCGCTGCCAGGATTGCAGCCTCGGTGATCCCATAGAGACACGCGGTAGCCGCACTGAGGCACCGGTTCGGCACATCCGCACTGTCCCATTTGTCTGGATCGTAACACCGTGCGTTCCACTGCACTTTGAACCGCTGTGCCATCAACTCGTAGGTCTTGCGGACCCGAGCCCCTTCAATCCCCCGAAGCTGTTGCACACTCCGCTTTGCAGGTGCTTCCTCTCCGAAGCGCATCGCGAACATCTTGCGTACGACCTTTAGCCGGGCCTGCTCGTCAAGCGCCAACTGCGCCTGGAGAAGCAGCTTGTCCGACCGGGCACCGCCCGGTTGACCCGACGCATAGAGACGCACGCCGGCATCGCCGACCCATACGAGCAACGTTCCGGCCCGAGCTGCCAGAGCAGCCGCGGCATGGGACACCCGGGTTCCCGGCTCGAGCATGAGACATGCCGTGCCGCCGACCGGGATCTGAGTGCGCACTCCGTGTTTATCAACCACCACGAACGCGCTGTCGAGCACGTCCAGTCGGCCCTTTTCCACAAACAGAATCGAGAGCCGCTCTTTTATGGCCACGGGTCTGACGGGCGGCAACACGATCACACCCTCCTGATCAGGAGCAATCCGCACCCGAACCCCTTGGCCGGGCCCACTCCTTGAAAGAGTGCCTCGGTAAATGCCTGGGGCTCCGTCACGGTGAGAACGCCGGTGAAATCCAAAGTGCTCAGCTGGACCTCGCTTCCTTTGACGCCCTTTCTGAAACGACGTTGACGGTACCCGTCAGCCCGGACAAGTCCCTTTTCGATGGCGAATCCGCAGCGGGACGCGCGGGAAGCCAACCAGTTGAAACCCGCCGACTGGACGATCTCCGGCGTATTCGGCCGCTCCGCGTTTGGGACGTTCTTGGCGTCCAATTCCCTCTTAGCGTCCATCACGACGTCGTGCCGTGCATGCCTCTTTTCTTCGTCGCCTACCCACCGGGTTACCACCGGGTTCGCTGTGAGCGCAAACGCGAAACGCTCACCGGCTCCAATCTTGGGGGCATACGGCTTGGTTTCCACGCTCCATACCGCGTCCGTGTCCGACGGAGCAGTTCGGGAGACGATATAGAATATGGGCCGAGAGTGCTCCAATTCCTTACGGAACAGGAAATCACGATTACTCCTATCCGGTGAACTGAAGAGGCGCCAAACGGCCCGGTGTTCTCCATACCCGTCTTCACCGAGTACTTTCGTGAGATCCGCAGCAGAGATCCCTTCCCGTTGCAGACGTATACGGCTGAAATACATGACCTAAGCCCCCTCCTCTCTGCCGGAACGGCCGAAATGCTCGTGTCTTTCAGTGAACTGCCAGGCCCTCCGGTTCAACGGAACATCTCGACGGGTGAACGTATCCTGCGGTAGCATGCCGATGTGCGGAGCATCATCCCAGAAGAACAGTGGTTTCTTTCCGCGTATTTTCTCGAGCAGATCCTCTGGCGCGTCCATCCGTGCCTGGCTAAATGCCTCCCTCACCGACTCCGCGGATACGATGGTCACGGTAACGGGAAGGCCGGGCGGGCAGGACTTACGCCCCAAGTAGAGCACATAACGGGGACGCTCCACGGCTTGCTTGATCGCCTGCAAGGTAAACGGCGGGTTGTCTACCACACTCCACAAGCACACGATGTATACCGCATCGCAACAGTAGTCGCGACGTGAGAGCCCCGTGCCTATCTCCTCCGCTTCCAATTCCTCCTTACGGGTCTCCCACTTCACGCCTTTCTTGCGCTTGGGCACCTGCCAGGTGTGGAAATCCCTGATGAGGGTACCCTGGTTGTCGACTTGCACCGCGAACCGATACGCATCGACCATGAACTGCAACGCGTTCTGATCGTCACGTTCAACCCCAAGAGCCGCGCCGAGCAAACCTATGATCGCCGAACGGCTGGGACGAGTCGCGGTGGCCCGGATCTCCCCAACTGCGATCTCACCCCACGAGGCCATGGGGCCGTAGATCTCCATGAGAGCATAGTCCGTCATGATCCGTTCCCTTTCGCGAATTCCATTACCTCGGCCAGTGAGCCGGTGCCGGAATGTACGTTCATCACCGCGCAGGCATCCCAGCATTGCCCATATGCCGCGTCGATCTTGCCTCTCGTGTCTTCCAGCCGCTTGATCGACTCCCGCAGCACGTCGTTCCCGGTCACCGGTTCAAGAAAGGAAACCGCCAGAGATCGTGGTTGCTGAGCCCCTTTCTCCGCCATGACATAGGAGGCATAAGCCCGGGACGCGAAGCTGTTCTGCTTCCCTGTGGGCGAGACCTTTGCCGCGGCCTCCACCAGACCTGCAACGGCCTGTCGGGCCAGATCCTCGTGCCCGGAGAGATTCGCAACGAGGCTGTCGAAATCCACGCATATGTAGAGATAGAACACCCCGGCGCCGAACTCCGTATCCCCCATGTGCGCGGAGCCGCGATCTTCCTCACCCGTGTTGAGGTCATCCACTGCTGTGAAAAAGTCTTCTTCCACTGCGGATCGGTGAACGGTCACGGCATGCGCAACCTGGGCCGCGGCTTCCGTGTTGAATACCGGAGCCGCAGCGAGCATTCGGCCGAAGAGTGCCACGTCCACAGCGGTGTGCTCTTTTCGCAGCAAGGCCAGGTCTTCTTCCGTGGGTCCCTCCCCGCTGTCGGCGAGCTTCTCGACCAGCTTGTGAATCAATTCGATTTCCAGAGGCGTGAAATGCGCCAACTGCTCGATTTCCAGGTCTTGCCCGGGATCCTTCTTGTTCGGCTTCTTGAGCTTGCCGAACTTGCCTGCAACGGCTTGGGCCCACTCCCTTGCTTGGCCATCTTCAACTCCCCGTTGGCAGAGGCCTTCGTAGATTGTCTTGCCCATTTCCTTGGTACGCGTCCCGATGTGGTCCCGGGAAACGTTGGAGGCAAAGATCTCCGAGGTACGCCACGCTCGTTTGAGGCTCTGGGAAGAGATACGCAGGCGATTGACCCCTCCCATGACCGCTGTCTTTGGGCGGCCCAGATCGTCCCGATTGAGGTTTGAAGGCGGATATGATGTCAACAGATGCAGTTGCAGAAACGTCGTCATGGTGTTCTCCTTCCCATTGTTGTCCGGTATGGTGTTCCATAAATAGCCTTGTAGGTTAATACCAGGTACTGATTTTGCCGTGGGCACAGCCCGCTGTGCCCCTACGGGATTGCGGAAGGTCGCGATCGCAAGCGCCTCGTTCCCAGGCTCCGCCTGGGAATGCCTTACTGGAGGCTCTGCCTCCCTTGTAGCCCTGGCCGGTGTGCCCGAAAACGGAAACGGAGTCCCCCCAAACCCGCTCCCGGGGGGCCAGGGGGCAAGCGGAGTTTGTTCATCAGGAAACTCAGAGCCGATTATGAACCGAAGCACTAGTCGGTCTCCTGCGGAGCGACCGAGTAGTAGTCGTATGCCCACTGTTTGCGGACGTCTTCATCCCAGTACAGCACGTCGTTCGCGAGGCTGTACAGATCCGCTCTGTTGTTCAACAGACGAATGGTTCTTCTGAGCATTGGATACAGTTCCTCAGGGGTTTGACATTTCAGCAAGCGCCGAAACCTCAGCCCGCTCACCACGGCACCTCCTCCGGAGGTGCGTTCGCTCCCCATCTGTTTTGGGAAATTTCTGCGAGTCGTTGCCGTCTCCGCCTCGGCTTCCTCGGGATTTGCCGCGGACTCTTCCTCCTTTGTCCGCGGTTCGTCTGCTTTAACCAATGCAACGAGCCCGGCTATTGCGGGCAGACGCTCCCTCAGTCTGCGTTCGAGTCCAGGCCACGTCCAAGAAATTTCGCCTGTTTCGACAGCGGCCTTTCCGACCTCTGCCATGTCCTGGAACAGGGCATGATAAGCGGGCACGAAGACCACATCGACCGGCGATGCGCATTTGCGCAAAGCCGCGCGGTCCCCGCGGTTATTCTCGAGCGACCCATGCCATTTCTTAAGTGCTTTGCCCGGCTCCGACCTTGGATGAAATCGGATTCTTTTCTTGTCGGCCATGTTCACCTCTTTGTGCGAACGGTTTAGGTTACGTTGTCGCTGTTTTCTGTTCTTCGGGGAGTTGCAGTATGTCGACCCTCACCTTCTTGCCCCAATTCAAGCCCTTCAGCTTGTTCCTTGCCTTTGCGATGCGTGCCGGGTCCTCGTCCTCAATGGGACCCGACGCTGCGTATTCGTCGAACAGTCGCATCGCGAGACGGCAGAGGTACCGGTGCCAAGACCTGAGCGTTGCAGCGGGCGGTTCGCCCGGATATCCCTCCAATTCGTCGATGAGATTGTTGAGATGTTGAAAAAAATCCGGTTCCGAGCCGGTCCAAAAGGCTGTATCCATGAATCCGAAGTCCCCTCTGACCGTTGCCCTTTCGCTGAACCAGGCCTGTTTGAGGCACCAGTTCAAGTAGTTTCCGATGGTTATGGCCGCCCTGACCATCCGTTCCGTCTGCACCTCGTATGCACGGACGATGTGATCGGACACCGCATGTATGGGGATCTTGCCGTCAAACCAGCATCGGGCCCTCATATGATCCATGTCGTACCCGAATCCCCATAATGGAGCCCGCGAGCCTTTCCGCACGGCATTCCTGCGGTTTTCCATGAACCGCTCCACTACCAAGGCCGGCAATTGCTGAACGCCGGCTTTGTCTGCCGTTTCGGTATTCTTCACGACAAGCCCGATCCAGTTCCGGTAATTGATGGACCCTGCCCGCGCCTTGCGGGACAAGGGCGCCCCGTCCTTGTCAACGGAGTACGGCGTGAGCGGATGCTTCCATGGCCCCCTGTAGGCAACACCGTGCGGTCGAGTGAAGTACCGCTGTACAAGGCTGTCCGAAGCCTCACCGCAAATATCGCAGATTCCGCTTCCCAGGGTGGCGAAATCAATCCGGATCCTCCGCGGCATTGACCAATACAGTTGAAGAGGATGTACGTCGTGCGGAAAGGTGGGGGCACCGGTGCGAGTGGGTGCAAGCCATGGGAATATGTATTGTTTGCCGTTGGACGACGCGTTGCCGGGCATGGACGCCAAATCCTCTTTGGAAACCACATTGAGCCAAACCGTTTCCCACAAACGCTCATGTGGCGGCAACACGATCGTGGTGAGCGGTCCGCCGCCCCTGAGCCCTGTAAAATTGCCGCGCCCACCTTCCGGAGCGTTTGTTTGGAGACAGTACAACGCTGTTGCCGTGCAACCGAAGCAGAAGCCGTCCCGGTCCCTCGCTTTCACGAAATGCCCGTTGCCCGGGATGTCCATGAGCAAGTCCGCCATGTGGCATTGTGCTCCTCTGTGCAAAGCAAGATCTTGCATGTCCTGGAGAAACCGTGGGCCGTCTCCGGAGAGAAAGAACGCGTCTCGATGAACGTCAAACGCTCTCCGCAGAGTCGCCGGGTCGGGAGGCGACCTGAAATCACGACCCCACTCCGGTTCCCGCGGCGGTATCAGCTCGCTCGTTTGCACCAGCCCGATGAGAAACTGGATGAGCGCGCCGTTGAAATCCGCTCTCGGTGAATTCACGGCCGCGATGGGGTCGTCTTGTAACGTCGACGTCATTTCCCATGGTGCGATCCGGCGGCGTTTGCCTTTGGAAGTCCTCACGGGAATCCATTGCTCGTCCAGAAGGTTGAAGGTCATGTCACACTCCCATCTATTTCCGACTTTGGATTTCTTCTCATTTCGAGCGGCCGGGCTATGAAGGACTATCACCAAGCCCTGGGCACCCACGGGGGCATGCCCCTACAGATCAAGCCCGTGGGGCGGGCGTCCCTGCCCGCCGTCTCCCCGGCGGAGGCCGGGGCCCACATTAGCGTACGCTTTCTCCGTCTCGGTAGCGCCGGCCTCCCCGCGTTCCGCGGGGTACTCTTTGCGCCCGGCAGAGACGCCGGGACGCTACCCAGCTTGACTAGATCCCTGCTCTGGTAGCGCCGGCGGCCTTGTGTACCGTCAATCCGGTCAGCAGGCTGTAGCTCACATCCACCCGGTTCCCGTTCTTTTCGCAGGCAACTCCCTTCCAACAGCCTTCCCCGCTCGGTTCTAAGATGATGAGTTCGCTCCATTTCCCTCGGTCCTTCATGGTTGCAGCGGCCCGCTCCCGGTCGTTCTCCGTGGCGGCAGACAGGGCAATGGACGACTCCCGGACCTGTACTTCGCTCAGTTCCCACGGATGCCGGTGGTGAGCATAGATGGGAGTAATAGCGTAGCCGCTTCGCACCGCCAACCGGAAGGTCACACTGGGCTCTCCGAGACGGGTCGGAGCGGAGGTGTCGGAAAACAACGCTGTCTGGTCACCGCCGTACCCCCGTGTGACGGACAGGGCGTTGAACATCCCTTGGGATTTCTCGGCGATGCGCTCGCCGTGCGCTCGGTTCTGCTTGTCCACGAGACCATCGGGAACCGCAGCCGCGCACTCGCCGTACACGCCTTCGATGAGCATTCGGGCATCGTCCGGCATGGTCCAGCCACGGTACGTGTCGAGCAGTGCCGCGGTACGCCACATGTTTCCATGATCCGGGTACACGAACGATGTCCCTCGGAGGAAACCGGAGAGCCAGTCCTTGTCGGGCGTTTGGGTCATATGCGGGCTGAGTACCCACAGGACGGGTTGTGGGCGATCCCCCCGGAACTCGCGGCTGTGACGGTGGATTCTACCGGCCCGCTGGATGATCAGATCGATGGGCGCGAGATCCGACACCATGAAGTCAAAGTCCAGGTCCAGGGATTGTTCCACTACCTGGGTTGCGACGAGGATCGCGTTTCTCCGATCTTCCCGTTTAGCGGCCTTGCCGAATCGGCTGAGCACCTCGTGTTCCCGATCCAGCCGATGCCCCATGGCGAAGCGTGCATGAAAGAGCAGGAGCCTGTCACGGTCGACTGCCGGGTCTTCACAGAGCGCCTCATACGCTTCAATTGCATCGGCCACCGTGTTGCAAAGCCGGCATACGCACGCACCGGATGCCGCTGCAGACTTGATTTCATCAAGCACTCCGTCCTTGTCATGAACGAGTTCAACGGCGAGGGAGCGGCGGAGGTCGGGCCTTGGCTTCAGCGGCATCTCGGTAATCCCTTCAATGCCGGCGGAGGTCACGGCGGGAAAGGAGTCCTGGAAGTCGGTTTGCATGTCCGCATCCAATCCCTTGAGAAAGGCCGTGGTGAGATCTCTGCGCATTTTCTGAGGAATGGTCGCAGACAGGAGGATTGCGCTGCCGCCCAGTGATGAGTGGAACTCCAGCAGGGCCTTGAGCAGCTCCGTCATGTAGGCGTCGCACGCGTGCACCTCATCTACAATGAGGACCTTTCTCGCCAGCCCGAAAAGCCTCAGAGTGTGGTGCCTTGACGGCAGGCCGGCGAGGAGAGCCTGATCGATGGTACCCACTCCAGCGTGGGCGAGAAACGTTTTCTTGCGGTTGTCCGCGATCCACTGAGCGCACGCGGCTGAGGATTCGGTGTCTTCCTTTGTCTTTTCAAGGGAATACTCAGCCGAAGAACCGCCACCCATCCTCAGAATCGACGTGGTGAATGCCTCCATAAGTTCCCTGTGGCCGTGCGCCAGAGCCAGAGAGGGATTCTGCTCCGCGGTGAAGAGCCGGCGGTAGGCTTTGGCCATACGCTCGTACATGGCATCCGCGGTGGCCATGGTGGGAAGGGCGACAAAGAACCCGTCGTATCCCAGCTGCATGAGGCGATGGCAGAGCACGACTGCGGCTTCGGTCTTCCCCGACCCGGTGATGTCCTCGATAATCCACAGCTGCGGGCCTGCCGGAAGGCTGCACTCACTCACATATGCCTGAAGGGGACTCGACGAGAAGTCCTTGAGATCGGGAAACAGGTCGCCCATTCCGGAGAATTGTCTTGTCTGCACTGGGAGTATGCCTGCTTGTTCAACCGCGAGTTCCGCGGAACGGCAGGCAATCGGCCAATACTCCGCGATGGGCATTTCGTGCCCGCAATAAGAGAAGAAATCCGAATTGGACCCGATCCAGTCGCAGACCACGGCAAATCCGGAAAAGAGCCAGGACCGAACCTTTAACTCGTCGTACAGGGAGCCGAGATCGCTGGGAAGGCTAATCGGCTCCGGAACCAACAGCCCGGCGCAATCCGCCAGGAATGAGCGTGCCGCTTCAATGTCTTCATCCGGGAAGTGCTCGTACACTTCGACGTCCCCGCATGTCACGGGTTGGCCGTGGTGGCCGAAGAAGGGCTGCACGAGGGGCGGGAGATACCTCTCAAGCATAAACTGGTCGGCATATTCCTGGTGAAACACCCCGGCGGAAAGACAGTGCCCCAACAAGGTGTCCTCCCATAGAGCCAAGCCAAGCTCGGTATGGGGGTGTGAGTAGGGCCTGATGCGGAGCTTTCTGTTCAGGATCCCGAGAGCTTCTTCCACGAGACCCTGAAACGACACGCTGAACTTCCCCACATCGTGGAGTGCGAGGAAGAACACGATGAGTCTTCGTACATCCTCCTCAGGGAGCGGCAGATTCCCGCGGAGCCGCTTCAGCAGATTCTCGTCGAGGCGCAGCAGCACGTGCCCCACCGCGGCTACGTCGAGGCAGTGATACGGCAGGAGGTGGATGCTCCTCTCCTTGTCGTTGTCCTCGACTTTGCTCACCTTTCCCCAGTACCGAAAATACCCCTTATATTCATCGGATTTCATGATACCATCCCCGGTTGAGAGGCTTGGCTCGCAACCCTCTGTGGCAAACCCATGTGGTGCTGTAATCGGTTACGGTAGTGACGCGGTTCTTAAACGGTTGACGGTTGCAGCGCGCAGCCCAAACACTGCGCAAGAAAATCAAACGACCGACGGGCGGGCTGAAAGCCCGCCCCATGCCCCACATGTGTGGGGAACAAGCTTGTTGGTCCGTGGAACACCAACTATTGTCCGGTTCATCCCCACCGGATGTGGGGAACAAGGGCAGGATAAGAATGATTTCACGGAAACACCATGACACACTGCACGCTCACTTCAACTCCGAAAGAACAAAATCGCTTCCCACCGAAGCACAGATGAAAGAGCAAACGCACGACGTTTAGGGGTCGATTCGGCGTGACGGGCTTCTTGGTTGATACCATGCTTCACCTCCGTATTTGATAATGTGTCGCTCGGTGAAAGATACGTTCAGTTGAACATCCACTATTATCCTTCACCTTCGGCACATTTTTCAATTACACATCTTTGGCTTCCCTGTCAAGTGCCGGCCCTGCCATTCCGAGACTACCTACCCCGCATCACTCCCCATATACCACCTCCGCCGAACCCAGAATCTCGTCGCGCCTCACCACATTATCGCTCCGTTCAAGATTCTTCCGGTCCACCAGGTCCACCTTTCGGCCAAAGAGCCGTGAGAACTCTTCTTCGGCCCGGGCAAGGTCCATGAGCGACCACTGCTCATCGGGGTCGAACCGGGCCAGGAGGTCAATATCGCTCTCGGGGCCGAGCATGCCGGTTCGGGCGGAACCGAAGAGTTCCAGGCGAGTGATTTTCCATTTCCGGCACAGCTTGCGGAGAGCATGGTCCGGGACTTCCCTGTCGCCAATCTTCATTGCCCCTTGCCCCTTCAAGGGCGGACACGGGGATCCGCCCCTACGATGTCTCGGATTCTCTTTGCTTCATGCCCGGCCTTCCACCACGCCCCCCCTCACTATACGAAGGACTTGTGACATTTCAGGTCACACGCGGGAGAATTTCCTCATCAAAGACGCTTTTCTCAGGAACGGGGGCCTTTCCCCGGTAGGCGCGTGCCGCGGCAAGA
Source organism: Pseudomonadota bacterium (assembly GCA_043806215.1). Taxonomy (GTDB): domain Bacteria; phylum Desulfobacterota; class Desulfomonilia; order Desulfomonilales; family Desulfomonilaceae; genus JAVHLK01. The sequence continues at coordinate 47,153 of JAZDHD010000139.1, forward strand.
TGGTCGTCACGGAGCCGCGTTCTCAGTTCCGGAGGGGACAGCACCTCCGCCGCCGCGCCGAACCCAAGAATCCAGGACGTGATTTCGTAGTTGATAGGGACCTCGAGGGTGAGAACGATGTCTCCGTTCCTCTGCTCACGGATCTCCTGGGTGGGGTGCCAAATCCGCTCCCGCACCACGTGCGCGGCTTCCCGGGCAAAACGCACTCTGATCCTTACCGGATCCCCGGTCATGACCCTGAACGCGCTGCGCAGATAGTCCTGGAGATTGAAATCATCGGGATACTCAAAGGTTTCATCGAGCACCCGGAGGTCTTTGATCCGATCCGCTGCAAAGGTGCGGACGGCCCCCCGGACATGGCAGAAACCGATCAGGTACACCACGCCGTTGAATGCCCACACCTGGAGCGGATCTATTCTCCGCGTGGTGGTCCGGCCGGTGGACGCGGCCTTGTACCTGATCTCGACCCTCTTCCCGTCGGCCACGGCCCTGCTTGCGAGACCAATGGTCTCCTTGAAAGCCTCATAGTCCTTACGTGGGCTGAATCCCGCGGTCAGATGTCCCGAATACTGTTCCAGATAACCGAGCATCTTGGGCGACAGCGAGCTCCGGACCTTTTTCAGCACATCCTGAATACCGTCGTGGAAAACGGTTCCCTGAAAAGCCTGGAGGATCTCGCCGCTCATGTGCAGGGACATGAGTTCCGATGCCGTGAACGGGATTCCCACCCGGGGCTTGCTCCCGTCGAGCATCTTCCAGTACGAGTTTCTGCCCTCCCGTTCCTTGTAAAGAGGGAATCCCCCGTCTTCCAGAGCATCCAAGTCCCGATAGACGGTGCGGATGTCCTCTTCCAACTCGGACGCGATCTGCCGTGCCGTCATGCCCCTCGTCCGGGATTCGAGGAGCCGGACGATGCGCCACTGACGAGACGACTGGGTTCCACGCAGGTTCCGCATGCTCTTTCCCCTTACCGTGGCCGCGTTTCCTACCTATGATTTTTCTTGCATCGCTCCGCTCCCATGGATCTCCGGTCGGCCGGCGTCACGACGCCGGGGAGACGGCGCGGGAGTAAAAAACTGTCTCAAAAGTCGGTACGTGATGTTCATCGTAGCACGATTGCCCGGCCTATTACAATGAATCCCGCCGACTTCCATGGGTGCGGAGATGGGGCAGGGACGCCCATCCCAAGAAGATGACGGGCACGGAGGCCCATCCCACGAAGACGACGGGCACGGAGGCCCATCCCACGAAGATGACGGGCAGGGACGCCCGTCCCACGAAGGGGGTTCGAGGCTCCATGGGGTCTTTCCCATGGCGGGCTCCGCCGGCCCAGTCCTGGTAGCGCCGGCCTCCCCGCGTTCCGCGGGGTAATCTTGCCTCCCCCCGTTGACGGGGGGACTGAGGGGGGTATCGCCCGGCAACGACGCGCGGGACGCCACTATAGCGTCGCTCCTTGAATACTGCGGACCCCTTCACGTTTGTCATTGCGAGCCGTAGGGGTAGGCCCCCGTGCCTACCCTGGGCGGCCACAGGGGGCCGCCCCTACGGGAGGGCGTGGCAATCTCAGGCCTTCACGAGGCATTGAGATTGCTTCGTCGCAGCGCTCCTCGCAATGACATGAGCGCCGGCCGGTCCTTTTTCATTGCCGCACCACCGGGACGGTGATATACAATAAGCGCGAAATAAACGCGGGAATAATGCCGGGTCCCAAGGGCGGGAGCCCGGGAACGGTAAGGATCGAGGGGAACGCGGCAACCGCCTTGTAGGCGCGTCCCTCGCTGGTGCCGTCCGACGGCCGGCGGAAAGGAGGCGACAATGTCCCGTGTAGTGAAAATCTTGAGCTGGAACGTGAACGGAATACGCGCAGCAGCCAAGAAAGGGTTCTTGGAATGGCTCGATTCCGAGTCGCCGGACATCGTCTGCGTTCAGGAAACCAAGGCCCAACCCGATCAGTTGACCACGAATCTGGTCAACCCGGCAGGCTATACCTCTTTCTGGCACAGTGCCAAG
>JAZDHD010000140.1:0-13440 GCA_043806215.1 Pseudomonadota bacterium
GTATGCCTTTGACAACGACGTATCAAAGATACTGAATTACTTGCGGGGGGGGCTTCCGGTGCTGTCGGAGGAGCCCATCGTAAACAACGGACTGATCGCGCAAACCGGTTACGGCCAAACCTTCAAACACGGCGACCTTGAGGATCTGGTGGTCAAGGCCCGACGGATCATCCGCGATCCGCCCCTCCACAAGAGAGAAGCGGTCATGCACTTCATGGCAATGGAACACTCATGGGATGCAAGGGTGCAAGCCTACGTCGCTCTCTTCAAGAGGTTCCTGAGGACTCGGTAAGGATCTGTCCCAAAACAAACTTTGCAAGTTGATTCCGCGTTTTTGGCTATACCATTAGACCGAGAGGCCCGAGGGATGATGGGTTTATTTGGTGACAGACCCTAAGTCCGTTCGGACGAGAACTCATCATGATTCGGAACTTGACAACTCCGAACTCCGACCCTAAGCTGCCGGCATGCCCCCACGCCTCATGAGCATTATCGGGATTGGAGCCATCGTGCTGTTCTGCTACGGTGTCTCTTCGGATCGTCGAAACGTGAATTGGACAACCGTGGCATGGGGACTCGCCCTGCAATTCATATTCGGCTTATTGATACTCAAGACATACCCGGATCACATCTTCGAGGCAGCCAACGCACTGTTTGCCGGCATTTCGGCATTCTCCGCCAAAGGTGCCGTATTCCTGTTCGGATCGTTGGCCGAAAAGAAGGATTTCGTCATCCTCGGAATGGGAGCGGTCATCATATTTGTCAGCGCCGTCATGGCGGTGCTGAACTACGCTCGCATACTTCCCGTCGTCATTTACGGACTGGCGAGACTAATGCAGAAGACCATGCGGACATCCGGGGCTGAAACGCTGGCTGCGGCGGTGTTCATACTCATGGGTATCGAGGGAATTACCGGGCTCAAGACGGTTATCGGGCGCTTGACGCGTTCGGAGATGTTTTCCGTAATGACATGCTTCATGGCTACGATAGCCGGCTCGGTGATGGCGGTGTACGTAGGTGTTTTCGGAGCAAGCGCGGGCCACATCATGGCTGCGAGCATCATGAGTGCTCCTGCTGCTCTTGCGTTGTCGAAGATCATGATTCCCGAGACCGGCGTTCCGGAAACTGCGGGACGGGTGGAGTGGAAAACCCTGGTTCCTCAGGATCGCGGCATTGTGGATGCCGCAGCGAACGGAGCAGTGGACGGTCTCAGGCTTGCCGCGACAATCGGGGCCATATTGCTTGCCTTCGTCTCGATCATCCACATGCTGAACGCTTTGCTCGGCGTTTTTGGAACTTCCTTTGATATTCTCGGGGGATACTTCTTCGCCCCGATTGCCTATGTGATGGGAATTCCATGGGAAGACTGTGTGAAGGCCGGGAATCTGTTGGCCCTGAAGACCGTGTTCAACGAGTGGTTGGCCTACGGCAGGATGCAGGAGATGGTGACCGCCGGCGAACTTTCTCCCCGTTCGGTAATGATTCTCACCTATGCGTTGTGTTCATTTGCGAATTTTGGGAGCCTGGCCATCCTGATCGGAGGAATATCCGCGCTGGCACCGGAACGTAAGGAGGAAGTCTCCAGCCTAGGATTGAGGGCATTGGCGGCCGGGCTTCTGGCCGGCTTCCTGACGGCGGCAATTGCAGGGTGCCTGAACCCGCAGTAACGGGGATGGTGCGATGAAGAACGACATGCAGCCGACAATGACGGACTCGCTCCCGTCATATCTTCCCGGGAAGTTTCAACGGATTCATGTTGAACTTACCAACAAGTGCAACTTCTCCTGTGTGTTCTGTCCCGACTCCATGATGAGCAGAAAGCGCGGGTTCATGGCCGAGGATCTGGCCCGAAGCGCGCTCGACCAGATTTCCGCTCTCGGCATTACGGAGAAGGTGACGTTTCACGTCATGGGCGAACCCCTTCTGCACCCTCGGTTTTTCGAGATTCTCGATCATGCGCGGATCGTCGGCCTGCCGGTCGGCCTCACCACCAACGGCGCGCTTCTCACGAAGAAGACCATCGCCAAGCTTGCCGAGCGGGATCTCCACCAAATCGACATTTCCCTTCAAACCCCCGATCCGGACAGTTTTCGGACAACAAGAGGTGCGCGGGTTGAATTCGAGAAGTACCGCAGAGGCCTCTTGGATCTTCTTGCCGCCTGCGCGGAAAGGCCTTCGCCGCCGACCTTCAAGATACGGATCATGACGACGAAATTCGCGGGAAAGATGAAGAAAAGACTGGGAATCCCCGATTTCCTCGGCAGCACCGCGGTATTGAGACAAACGGTTCTCGAATGGACCGAGCTTATACACGACCGCCTGGGGCTGCCCCTGGACCGCACCCGAGTATCGGCACGAATCGATAAGATCGGTATTCACGGATGGAACGTAATCGAGATTATCCCAAAGGTGTTTGTCGAAACCTATGTTCTCACCGATTGGGGAAATGCTTTCTCCGACAGCGGCATAATTGAAGCCAAGAGAGGGTACTGCTTTGGAATGAGAGACCATTTCGCAATACTCTACAACGGCGACGTTACGCTCTGTTGTATCGACTTCGATGGAAAGACCGCTTTGGGAAACATCGCGGCAACTCCTCTGATCGAGATTCTCAACAGCCCGGAACTGGAAGAGATTATGGTTGGTTTTGCCAAAGGCAGACTCGTGTCCCCGCATTGCAGGAAATGCCTGGGAAGCTCTACGGTTCTCGGTTCGCTTATCAAGCCCGCCGCATCTCTTCTCGGACTCAAGATCCTCAAGCCGCTGTTCTACAGAAAATACCGCTTGTACCGGTGACCGTTCGGACCAGGGAACAATCGTCCGAAAACATTGTCTTTTAATAAAGATATCCAACGCACGTTCCAACGAAGATCTTGGCGACCTTTCACACTCATGCGCTTTCGTACGAGTTTTGGTCCGATTGCGAACAACGCATGCTTCAAAGCCCAGGGGACTTATCGGACACGATGCGGCCTGCTCGTTTAGTGGCGAATAAATTCTATGAGAAACATCGCGGTAGACAACTAAGTTCATGTTGTGGTAACATCATGGCGAGCATGTCCTTGTCAAACAAGGGAGTTTTCTGATGCGATCAAAAATGTGGTCCGGTGTAATCCTTGGAATGCTTCTCTTTGTCTGTACAGAGGGGTATTCCCGAAACGAGGCGACCACCGAGTACTTGGAAAAGGCTAAGACGGCCCAGCGGTTGGGCGAGCACGACGAGGCAATCGACTTGCTGACCAAGGCCGTCCGGGCCGGCTCAGCCGATGCGGACACATTCTTCCGCCGAGGGCTCGCCTACGAGAAGATCGGGAAATATGAAGAAGCGATTGGCGACTACACGAGGGCAATCCAGGCCGATCCCCAGCTTTCGACCGCGTTCAACAACCGGGGAAGCGCGCAGTACCGCATGCACCGGTACGACGAGGCCATAAGAGACTTCACCGGCGCCATCAAGTTGAATCCATCATATGCGCTTGCATACTACAACCGGGGGAATGCATACCACGGCAAGGGTGATCTGAACCGGTCCATTGCCGACTTCTCGAAGGCAATAGAAATCGATCCCGGGGATCCGGATGCGTACAACAACCGAGGATGGTCCCGGCTTCAAAACAATGAACCCGAGATCTCGATAAAGGATTTCGATCAGGCTTTGCGGATCAATCCCAACTATACCCTCGCGTACTATAACCGCGGCAATGCTCGGATGAAAACCGGAGACGGCGAAGGGGCCGTTAAAGACTTTTCCAGGGCAATAGAGCTGAACCCCGATTATGCTCTGGCGTATTATCAACGCGGTAACGCGCATTTCAGTAAGAACCGTCTCGATGAGGCAATCGAGGACTACAAGAAGTCCGTAAGGCTCAATCCCGGTTTCCCGGACGTCTACAACAACCGTGGATGGGTCTTCTTCAAGAAGGGCAATGTGGCCCAGGCATTACGTGATATTTCCAAGGCGATCACGATGAATCCCAAGCTTGCGCGTGCCTATGTGAACAGGGGATGGATCCACAAGAGCCGGGGTGAATGTGCGAAAGCAATCCAAGATTTCGCGCAGTCTCTGGAACTGGAGCCGGACAATGCCGTCGTGTTCGCGTATCGCAGCGAATGCCATAGAGAAGCCGGAGACCTCGGAAGCGCCGTGAAGGACCTGGAGAAAGCCTCAAAGCTGGAGCCGGACAATCCGGAGGTGTTGCTGTCCCTCGGGGGATTGAAGGAACTGTCCGGGGATTACGCCGCAGCTGTGGACATGTTTTCCAAACTCGTTTCCCGGCGGCCCGATGATCCCGCGGCTCACTTCAACCTGGGAATCGCTCTGGGAAAACAGGGACGCATTAGGGAAGCCATAGAGCAGTTCAGTCGGACCATCGAACTCGACTCACTCCACCGCCAGGCCTACCTGAACCGGGCTATAGCGTATGAGTTCTTGGGCGACACAGTCCGGTCCAGAAACGATTTCGGACAGGCACTGCGCCTCCCTGAAACCAAACAGACCGCGTCTTCCTTCAGGCAGCCGGTTAGTATTGCTCATGTCAGGGAGATGCTTTCCGCACAATGACAGGTTCGATCTGCAGTAACCGATGCTCCGTGCTGCCGTTCCCCGGTTTTCGAGGGCACGGCAAGAGAGCAAACTGAAACGGCCGGTGCTGCGTCGAGGGCTCCAAGTGAGGGAGCCCTCCGATCATGGTCGCATGCAGACACGGCCTCCGGGAATAAAGTGAGAAGCTTCAGCGGACGCACAAGAAAGAAGAACAAGATATTCGGCAGGCTTATGGCGCTTTTCCTGGCCGGGGTCTTGTCCGGCTCCCTCGAACCCTCTGTCGCACCGGCCGCGGATAATGCCAAATCGCTCTATTCGGAGGCGGTGGAGGCCCATTGGAAGTGGAATCTCGATGAAGCGATCCGCCTGTATACCCGCGTTATTGCCCTCAACCCCAATCAGGCACGGGCCTATTTCAATAGAGGGGTGGCGTACCGGTCCAAGGGCGACGAAGAACGTGCGCTGGCTGATTTCAGCCGTGCCGTTTCCATATCTCCGGATATTCAGGATGCGCTGTACGGTCGAGGGCTTATCTACCTCCACAAGCAGATGTACGACAAGACCGTGCAGGACATGAACCAGGTCCTCAAACTTGAACCAAAGCACGCGGGTGCTCTCCGAGTCCGCGCGGAAGCATCACTAGCCCGCGGAAATACGGATTCCGCAATCAAGGACCTTGACCAGGCACTCAAGCTCTACCCACTGGACGGCGAATCCTATTATCTGAGAGGAACGGCCTTCCTGAAGGCCAAGAACATGTCCAAGGCGCTGGCGGATCTCAACAAGACCCTGGAGATGAATCCCAAGCACTCCCAAGCCTGGTTCAGACTCGGCAATGCCTTGTTCACCGAGGGAAAAACCGCCGAGGCGGTCGAAAGCTACAACAAAGCCATCAACTTGGACCCAAACAACCCGGAGGCATTCAACAACAGAGGGTATGCTCAGTCGGTTCTCGGAAATCTCGACGCCGCGGTAAAGGATCTCACCAGGGCTGTCGAGCTTAATCCGGAATTCACCGGGGCTTTGACGAACAGGGCGGCAATCTACAGAAGGCTTGAACGCAACGAGTCGGCCCTAAAGGATTATGACCTATTGCTGGCGCTCAACAAACAGGATCCTGTTCTGCTGACGGCCCGAGGCAGGACCTTTCTGGATTTGGGCAAGTTCGACGATGCGGCCAAGGATTTTGACCGCGTTCTTCAGAACCGGCCGGGAGATGCTTCGGTGAAAACGCTCCGAGGTCGGGCCGCACTGCTGGGCGGCGATCCCAAAAGGGCCTGCGAAGATCTCGATGCGGTACTTAAGGTCGAGCCCAATAACGCGGAGGCGCTGTATTATCGCGGACAGGCGTATCTCGAACAGAAGATGCTCTCCAAAGCCGTGAAGGATTTCTCCAGGGCCGTGGAAATAGATCCCCGCAACGCAACCCCTGAGATGTACTACGATCTGGCCAAGGCGTATCTTCTCAATCGAAGCCTTGATCGGGCCGCCGATGCGTTCACCCAAGTCATCAAGATGAGACCGGCCTATGGCCTCGCTTATGCCAACCGCGGCGTGGCATTTAAGGACAAGGGCGACTACGCGCAGGCCGAGCGGGATTTCCGCAAAGCTCTCACGTTACTCTCCAAACCCTCTCGAAAAGAGGCCGTTTCGCGTCTCCTCAAGGAAACCCAAAATCTCATGAGGACTTCCCCGCCGGAGTCTCTGGATCAGGTTCTCTCCGGAGGCTCTCATCGGACTCAGCCCCCCAAGCCTGATCAAAAGGAGTTTTGGTAGCACTGTCCGGACTTCATCCGCTTCCATCTCTCTTCAGAATTCAGTCCGGGGGAGAGATGGTAAAAGGTTTGTCTGGAATTGAATCTCTTTTTCTCGTATCCTGAGAGGTAGATTGCTCCTGCAAATGATGCTCACCTGTGGGCGGAGGTCAAGCGATGGAGTGTCCCGTATGCGGGAAAAGCATGGGCGGCCGGGGGGACAAATGCCTTTCCTGTTGCTCGGCCGAAGACCTTACGGATCGTCTCACCGAGGCCGCGGAACGGGGAGATGAGCCCGGGCTCCGTGAAATCCTCTCACGCGGGGGGACGGTGGATTCCTTCAACGGCGCAGGAGATTCAGCCCTTACAAGGGCTTGCGAATTGGGGAAAAGGGACGTTGTTCAGATCCTCCTGGAGCATTCCGCGGATCCGAATATCTCCAAAGCCCGGGGGATTACGCCGTTGATGTGCGCGGCGGAAATCGGGTGTGACGAGATAGTCGGACTCCTTCTGGAAAATGGGGCGGAGGTCGACGCGAAAAACCAAATGGACGGGGCGACGGCCCTGGTGGTTGCATCTGGATGGTGCACGTCGGCCGGCGGTTGTGAGGGCACGGTCCGGATTCTTCTCGAGCATGGTGCCGACGTCGATGCACGGACCGATGAAAATCGGACGGCACTCCATTATGCCGCGGGCGACGGGTCCATGGGGATTGTCCGGCTTCTCCTTGACCACGGCGCAGACGTCAACACGACCGACGATCATGGATATACGCCGCTCTTGAATGCGGCGGGCGAAGGGCGCCATGAAGTGGTGGGCCTTCTGCTGAAGCGGGGTGCCGATTTTCGCGTCCGCGACGGAGATGGTCTCGATGCCTTGATCTCGGCATGCCGCCAAGGGTTTACCGCCACGGTCGAAGTCCTGTTGGACGGCGCTGCCGATGTGGATACACGGGATTCGGGCGGATGGACTCCGCTCATGTGGGCCTGTACCATGGGGCGGACGGAAACGGCGCGGCTCTTGCTTGACCGAGGCGCACGTCCGGACGCGCAAGACCGCTATGCTTCCACGCCCTTGATGAAAGCAGCGCGCGGGGGGCACGGGGAGTGCGTCAAACTCCTTCTGGAGAAGGGAGCGGAGGTCGATACCGGGGATCAGTGCGAGCTCACTGCGTTGATGAGAGCGGCGGAGGCGGGAAGAGCGGAAGTGCTGAGTCTGCTTCTGGAGCACCGGGCCAATGTCAACCTCGGAGACGAGAATGGATACACGGCTCTCATGTACGCTTCCGGGGCAGGCCATGAGGAGAGTGTGAAGTTGCTCCTGCACCACGGGGCCAACATGGAGAGCCGGGACGAATTCGGTGGTACCGCTCTGACGGCCGCTTGCCGAAGCAGCAGGACAGGTGCCGCCAAGATTCTGTTGGACGGCGGCGCCCATCCCAATACGCACGACGACTTTGGGAGAACCCCGCTTATGTGGGCTTGTATGGGAAAGGACGGCTTGGCTCGTCCCGAACTTCCGCCCGAAGCACGTTTCACGGTTACGAGGCACAAGGCCGCTTCGGAAAGCGGTGAATCGGGACAACCTGAGTTGGTGGGGCTGCTTTTGGAGAAGAAGGCCGATCCAAACAGCGTGGACACAACCGGAAACACTGCGCTGATTGAAGCCGCAGGGAGAGGATTCGGTGAAATTGTCCGATTGTTGCTGGAAAGGGGAACTCAGCCTCAGGCCAAGAACAATGACGGGGTAACGGCTATTGATGTTGCCCTCGCAAACGCTCGGTACGACGTCGCGGAACTCTTGAGGAGGCATGGAGCCCGGTAGGCGGCGCCATGAATGGGCCCACGCATCCTTGAGAACGCCCGGGCGGCGTCCACTCGCCGGGCGCCCGTCTTGTTGAATTGATCTCCGTAACCCCGGCATGCTGATTTCCCGGGCAGCCGGAGGGATATGGAGCATATGGCCGACGTGCTGTGAATCACCCCCGCCCGCGGTATCGAAATGCGCAATTTCTTGTATGAGGGGTTCCCATGAATAATCTCAAGGAAATTGCAGAGGAATCTCCGGCTGAACTGAAACGGTTCCCCGGGAGTGGGGGGCGGAGCCTGGATCACACCGTCCGGCCCAAAGCCCTTGAAGACCGTCTGACCATGGTGAGAGAGTGCTTTTGCAGTCTCGGCACCGACCCGCTCGAAAATATCCGTCGCTTCACAATTCTCTTTGGCGAACTGACCGGGGCCGCCATGGCATTCTATGACCGCCTCACGGACGGGATGCTTGTCTCTTGGGGCTCATGGAACGCGCCGGAGGGCTATGAGCCGGCCTCGGAACCCGCCGGCCGGATATGCTTCGACGTGATGCGTGAAGAGGAGGACGGAGTCCGGGTGGTCGCGAACCTTCCGCAGTCCGGCTATGCCCGGACCGACCCCATTGTGGCCTCCGAAAACGTACTCACGTACGTGGGAAGATCCGTCAAGGTGGAGGATTCCCGTGTGGGCGTGCTCAGTGCCTTCTTCTCGGGCGACGTTGTACCGTGTGCGGATGACGTGAACTTCATCGATATAATCGCTGCGGGTATTTCTGCCGAGGAGGAACGCAAACAATCCCGGGAAGCCCTCCAAGAGGCGGAGGCGAACTATCGCAGACTCGACGAGCAGTCCAAAGGGATAGAGGAACTCTACGGTTCCCTGCTCAGCTCCTCAGCCGACGCGATCGTCATCTACGACTTGGAGGGAAGAGTCCAGTACGCCGGCCCTTCGTTCACCGCCATCTTCGGGTGGACATTTGAGGAGGTCCGAGGCAAACGGATACCATTCGTGCCGGATTCGGAGATGGAGCAAACCATGGCGGTTATCCGGGGGCTCGTCGAAGAACAACGGCCGTGCAGTAATTTCGAGACCAAGAGGTATACCAAAGACGGCAGAATCCTGCCCATCAGTCTCAGTGCCTTCAGATTCCACGACGCTGATGGCAGGCATTCGGGATCACTGGTCATATTGCGGGACATCACGAAACGGAAACAGGCTGAGGATGCGCTGAAGCAGGCTCGGGACCGGCTTGAAGCCGGGGTGCGGGAAAGAACGGCCGAGTTGGCGGCCTCCAACGAAAAGCTCAAACAAGAAATTGCCCAACGAAAGCGTATCGAGGCCGAACTGGCCGACAGCGAACGCCGATATCGAGACCTTTATGAGAGAGCGCAAAAAGGCAAGCAGATCTACCGCTCCTTGATCGACTCGTCGGCCGATGCAATCATCCTTTATGACATGCACGCGAAGGTTGTCCACGTGAGTCCTTCGTTCACTCAGATTTTCGGATGGACCCTGGACGAATTGAAAGGAAAGCAAATCCCCTACGTTCCCGATTCCGAACAGGAAAAGGATATGCTCCTGGACGAGCAGGTGTTTGGAACCGGCGTCCCGGTGACGGGACTGGAGGCTAAACGATGTACCCGCGACGGCCGGATTCTGGAAGTGACCCTGATGGCTTGCCGCTATGACGATCACCAGGGCAACCCCTCGGGAATGCTCGTAATTCTCTCGGACATCACCGACAGAAAGCGGGCGGAAAGAGCGCTGCAGGAGAGCGAAGAGCGATATCGGAAGCTTGTGGAGCATCTTCCCGACGGAATCGTTGTCCACGCGGACGGTAATGTCTTTCTTGCCAATCCTGCCGCAGTGCGTCTCCTGGGAGGACGCGACAATACGGATCTCGAGGGGAAGCCCATCTTGGATTTCGTCCATCCCGACAGCCTTGATAAGACGAATACGCGAATAGACCGGATTCAGGAAGACGGAAGCGTTGCGCCGCTGACCGAGCAGAAATTGGTCACGCTTGACGGCAGGACCATTGACACGGAACTTACGACAATTCCCCTGACTGTCCGGGGGGCTACGGTACTGATGACCGTAGGGAGGGACATAACGGAACGCAAGTTCGCGGAATCGGAAATTCGAAGGTTGAACGCGGAACTCGAACAAAGGGTCCTCCAACGTACTGCGCAACTCCAAGCCGCCAACCAGGAGCTCGAAGCCTTCTGCTACTCGGTGTCCCACGATCTGCGGGCTCCGTTGAGAAGTATCGACGGGTTCAGTCAGGTAATCCTCGAAGACTACGTGGAGAGTCTCGATGCCGAGGGCCAAGGCTATCTGCGGAGGGTGCGTGCCGCGTCCCAGCGAATGGCACAACTCATAGACGATCTCCTGAAATTGTCCCGCGTAACCAGGACCGACATGAAACACGACAGGGTGGATCTCAGTGAACTGGTCCGGATCGCCGCCGATGGTTTTCGGGAGAGCGAGGTCAACCGCAAGGTGGAGTTCGCCATAACCCCCGGTTTGGTCGTTACCGGGGACAAACGCTTACTGAGAGTGGCAATTCAGAATCTTGTGGAGAATGCCTGGAAGTTCACCCGGAAACGCGAGCGTGCCAAGGTGGAGTTCGGCGTAGTTCATCAGCCCAAGCGGGGCGAGAAGGACGGAGCCCCAAGGCCCGTCTATTACGTCCGGGACAATGGCGCAGGCTTCGACATGGAATATGCCGACAAGCTGTTCGGTCCTTTCCAGCGCCTCCATGGGGCGAACGAGTTCTCCGGATCGGGTATCGGCCTTGCCACGGTGCAGCGGATTATTCATCGGCACGGCGGCGACGTCTGGGGAGAGGGAGTTGAGGACGGTGGGGCTGCCTTTTATTTCACCCTGTCATGAAATGAGGAACAAATTCATGGAAAGAAAGATCATCCTGCTGGTGGAAGACAATGCCGACGATGAACTTCTCACCCTGCGCTCACTCAGCAAGAGCAAGGTGGTAAACGAAGTATTTGTCGCACGTGACGGGGTGGAGGCCCTGGAGTTTCTTTTCGGCACCGGAGATGATTATGACGGGCCGGGCGTGTTGCCCGAGGTGATCCTTCTTGACTTGAAGCTGCCCAAGATCGACGGATTGGAGGTGCTGCGGAGGATTCGGGCTCATGAGCGGACGAGATTGGTTCCCGTGGTTGTGCTTACCTCTTCCGACGAGGAACCGGATCTCGTTGAAAGCTATCGCTTGGGCGCAAATAGTTATGTAAGAAAGCCGGTAGATTTCATCAGCTTTGCCGAGGCGATCCGCCACTTGGAGCTTTATTGGCTGGTATTGAATCAAGGCCCTCCATTGAAGAGGTAAGCGATGAGCAAGACGCTGCAAGTGTTGATCGTCGAGGATTCCGAAGACGACACGCTTCTGCTGGTGCGACAACTACGTCGTGGAGGCTATCGGCCGGAATTCAGACGAGTGGAAACCGGTGCCGCCATGAGAGAAGCTCTCCTTCAACAAACGTGGGACGTTGTCGTATCCGACTATGCCATGCCTCAATTCAGTGCGGTCGGCGCTTTGAGCGTGTTGACGGACATGCGGCTGGACATCCCGTGTCTTGTTGTTTCCGGTACGATCGGCGAAGAGACCGCGGTCTCCATCATGAAAGCGGGTGCCAACGACTACATAATGAAGGACAACCTCCAGCGGCTGGTCCCCGCGATCGAGCGTGAAATCCGTGAGGCCGAGATGCGCAAGGAGCGGCGCCGGACGGCTGAGGCCTTACGGGAAAGCGAAGAACGCTATCGGTCTCTCGTAGATAACATCGACATCGGCGTAACGCTGCTGGATTCCCAATTCAACATTATCATGACCAACGCCGCGCAAGCAGGCTTCTTTTCGAAACGGGCGGAGGAGGTGATAGGGAAGAAGTGCTGTGATGCCTTCTTCGGGTCTGAGTCCGCATGCCCATATTGTCCGGCGGTACGTGCCATGGCCGACGGCCGACCCGCGGAGGTGGAAGTCGATCGGCCGGCAGGAGACGGAACGCGACGGAACTTGAGGATCAAGTCCTTTCCAACTCTCGGAAAGGACGGCGCGGTTACCGGATGCATCGAGGTGATGGAAGACATCACCGCGCGCGCCCGGATGGAGGAACAGCTTCGTCAAGCGGCGCAACTCGAAGCCATCGGAAGACTGGCCGGCGGGGTTGCTCACGACTTCAACAACCTTCTTACCGCGATTCTCGGGTATGCCGGCATGTTGCTCCAGCGCATGCCAAAGAACAACTCGGACCGCGAAAAAGTGTTCCAGATCAGCGGCGCTGCGGAACGGGCTGCGGAACTGACTCGTCAGCTCCTGGCCTTCAGCCGCAAGCAAGTAATGTCCATGAGAGCACTTGACCTCAATCCCTTGATAGCGGATTTCGAAAAGATATTGAGACGACTTCTCGGCGTAGACATTGAATTGATGACGATTTTCGATCCCTCCTTGGGACAAGCAATGGCCGACCCCAATCAGATCGAACAAATACTGCTCAACCTCGCGGTAAATGCCCGCGACGCAATGCCCGAAGGTGGTAAGCTCATTATGGAGACCTCCAACGTTGTCCTGGACGATGCTTACACCCGCACCCACCCGGATGTTAATCCCGGGAAGTACGTAATGTTTTCGGTTGCCGACACCGGCATCGGAATGGACGCGGCAACGCGGGGCAACATATTCGATCCGTTCTTCACGACCAAGGAGTTGGGAAAGGGCACGGGGTTGGGGCTATCCACGGTGTACGGGATCGTCAAGCAGCATAAGGGTCATGTATCCGTGTCCAGTGAACCGGGAGGGGGAAGCGTATTCAGGGTCTATTTGCCCTGCCTGGTCGGGCCGGTGGAACCCGCAGCGAAGACCGCCGCCGTAGGAGGACAACGCCGGGGCAACGAGACGGTACTGGTGGTGGAGGACGAAGAGGTCGTGCGGAGTCTTGCGTGCGAGCTGCTGGAACTTCTTGGTTACTCGGTCCTGCAAGCCGCACACCCCGTCGAAGCAATACGGTTGAGCCAGGATTACGGGGATCCGATTCACCTGCTCCTCACCGACGTCGTCCTGCCCAAGATGGACGGCACGCGGCTCTTCGCCGCAATCAGCGAATGCAGGCCGCATATCAAGGTGCTCTATGTCTCCGGGTACACGCGGGACTCCATTGTCGACCACGGAGTGCTCAAACCGGGCGTGCACTTCCTGGCAAAACCGTTCACCTTGGACAGCCTGGCAAACAAAGTTCGAGAGATTCTGGACGAAGGCCGGTAGTCGTGCCTCAACTTCGGTGGAAAACGGGCAGAGGGTCGGTTTGATTCTTTT
>JAZDHD010000141.1:0-6107 GCA_043806215.1 Pseudomonadota bacterium
GTGATAAGGGCCGCTAAGACCGTTCCCTCAACGCCGGACATGACCCGACCTCCTGCCTTAGACATCAAACGACATCTCTCCTGGCTGGAATGTCTCAGATTCAGTCGGTTGTCAAGCATCAAACCGCTGGAAATGTGCAAATACCTTCGTTGCCACAATGATTCCGCAGCCTTTGGTTCCCCTAATTGATCGGGCTGAAGTACACGTGGTCAAGCGATCTGTTCACCGCTTCTGCAAACACCTTGACGCAGCCCCCCAAAGACAAGTTAGTACGAGAGACGGCAGGCAGTACGCCCGGCCAACAAGTACGGTAGGGTGATCTATGAGGCCGCCTGAGGAAGTCAAGAAGATACTTGTAAAGCAGCAGTGGCTGGACCAGGCCGAGCAGGACATGAAAGCCGGTGAGGCGCTGCTTGGTAGTGGCTAATTCATGGGCACACTGAAAATATGATCGGCCTCAGCGCCGAGAAAAGAACGCGCTGGGATTTCGCTTACGCACTCTTCCTGCCAAACTGAATTATGAATTCCGTGGACTGAACATGATAGCCCTCTTCATTCAATGCCTGGAGTGCACGTGGTACGTCCAAACCGAATCTCTTTTGTCCCTCCTTCAGGTCAATGCTCTTCATCTGCGAAAGTCCGCCAAGCCGTTCTCGCTCCTGTGCCGGCAAAACCTTGTGTGGGTCTTCGCCGGCACGGACAAATACGTATAACGTGGCCTCCGGACTGGGCCGCTGGCTTGCTTTATAGATGTCCACTTTCATAATTTGCTCCTACTCAACAGTTTGGTAGTTCGAAAACAGGGGATCATATTCGTGTGCCTTTGTATAATCAAGGAATTTTGGGGGAGCAATGACATACGGCATCCAAGAAAGTAAATGCGTGAACAACCATAACAAATTGCCGTTTTCTTGCTCCAGAAGAATCCAACGCGGTCCCTTCGCGGCGGCCAAGCCGGGTATGGTGTCAGCAAAGGCCCTCCTGTGCCACACTATGCCTTTCCCGATTACTACGATCATGTCTATGGTCTTGTCAAAACTTACGCCCAAATCTTTCACGATTCCCGGCAACCAGCCTGCAACGGTACTGATGTTAGCCGGACCGTCATAGGCAACAACATAGCAAAAGACCCTATCAGGAGGATAGGACTAGTCGGTCATCGGGAACCCCGGAAACATGTTAAGAGATCCCATTGTAGAAGAAGTGCGGCGTATTCGGCACAAGATCGAAGCCGGGTGCCAAAACGACCCCAATAAATACTATAAACATCTTGTGCAGGTTCAAGCGCAATACAGGAAGCGACTTGTTCGGCGCAAGCCCCAGCCTGACGCAACGCCAATTGGCAAGCTAGTGCCAACCGGGAGCTTCACGAAGTCCACGATTTAATATAGTGACGAGCTTTGAATTTCGCGGTGATCCAACTAATCCGAACGGGGAGGTCTGATCCGAAGTCTTCCCGCTTCTGCCGTCACAATGCTTCCTCGAACCAGTTCGGCACCATATCGCTTCAACACTTCGAGGCAAATGAGACCTTGATCGCGGGCACTCAGATTTACCAAGCGAATGATGCCGAAATGGGGTTTGTTGAAGACTATCGCCAACTCACCGAAGTCCTTGTCCAGAGTAACCAGAATTCTTCCTTCCCTGTACGCGTACTCGAGTATTTTTCCGTCGCCCGGATCTCGAGGCCAGTCGCCAACCCACTCTACATCGTGACCTTGTGCCTCGAGCACCATCCGGGATCCACCCCAGACGCAGGTATCGAGGAGAATCTTCATAGTCGCGTCTCTCGGAACATTGGCTCAACTCGCTCATGCCCGACCATTCTCCTGGCGTACACGAGGCAGGCCAGAACGTCCTCACGTTCGAGCCATGGGTATCCTTCGAGAATCGTATCGATAGAATCACCGGCTGCAAGCATGCCCAGTACGTGTTCAACGGCCAAACGCCGACCTCTTATGATGGGTTTGCCGCCGAAGATCTCCGAATTCACGGTTATCCTTTCCAACAGTGTCTCTTCATTCATGGGACTCAAGCTCCTCTCAGTGAAGCGCGGGCAAGAGTTGCGGTCCCGTTATCCAAGAGTTGCCCACTACGACCTAAACAGACCTCGCGCTTGTTGACACTGAACCGATTCGGCTCCTCCGATCAATCATGCCACAGTACCGGGAGTCGCGCCACATCTCTTGTCACATTGACTCATATGCGGAGAATGAGGCGCATGATCGCCGCATGCGGAATTCCGTTGAATTCCCCAAGGAAACTTCCATCAAGTGGCTCCATCGGACTCCCTTTTTCCCGTGAGGCAATTCCGGATCATCCAGCGTTTGTCATGGAGACTTGGCAGCGGGCGAGTTGGATCCAAAATGCGGAATTCCTTGACGGACGACTCCCGTGACCGGCAGGTGGTCCACTGTCAGCCCACATCCGGCAAACGAATCGCTCTTCGGCTCACTCTCTTGACGGTGCGAGACAAGATTTGGCCATACCCATGACTGAGGCGTGCCACAGTAGCATTCCGAGTGTCAACCAGTTAAGTATGGTGTCCCCGGAATTCGCCGGAATTCGAAGAAAGTGACTTCCGATGACTTCCGGGTACACCATACTTAATTATCGATGTTAAGGGGCAGGAGGAGTGTAGAGTGGTATATGGCACAGATTGCACGAGTGGTTGTTCCGGGCTATCCGCATCATGTCACGCAAAGAGGGAACCGCGGACAGCCGACCTTCTTCTGCCGGGAGGACTACCGCGCGTATGTCGACCTGATGTCCTAGTGGTGCACAAAGCATGGAGTGGAGATCCGGGCGTACTGTCTGATGGCCAATCACGTGCACCTGATCGCAGTGCCGCCATCTTCCCAAGCATTGGCACTTGCGATCGGTGAGGCTCATCGAAGATACACCCGTCGGATCAACTTTCGAGAAAGGTGGCGAGGCCGGCTCCGGCAGGGTCGGTTCGCATCCTATGGCCCGGCAGAGACGCATCTTCTTGCGGCGGCGAGGTACATAGAAATGAATCCGGTTCGGGCTCGCATGGTACCAGATCCTGCGCGATACCCTTGGAGCAGTGCCTCAACTCACATCGCAGGCATCAACGATGACTTGGTCAACGTGGCGCCTTTGTTGGAAATGCCCGGCGACTGGCCCAGCTTTCTTCAGCAAGAAACGACTGCCGAGGAGGCCGATCTGTTCCGTTTGCACGGGCGAACCGGTAGACCGCTCGGTAGCGAGGAGTTTATAACCCACCTTGAGAAGATGACCGGCCGGAGGCTCAGAAGAGTGAAACCGGGACCAAAGAACAAGCACAAGCACAAGGGCAATTAGGTATGATGTACCCGGAACTCAAAGGGAGGGAACATCTCATCGGCCGGCGCCCTTCTCTTCGCAATACATGGACACGTCACGGGGACCACGTCAACCTCGTATCATTACGAAGAGCACCGTACCGATGAATCCCAAAAGGAGCACGGCAAAGATCACGGCCTGCACCCCTTGATCCATTCGACTCACATCAATGTACACGTCTCGGAACAGGTACCGATGAGCGAGCACATAGGCCACGCAGGCCGGCACGAAGGCAATCGCCAGAGCAGAGACATAGAACAGGATCCCGTTGGACGCCAGTTTCAGCCGATCAGCAGCGGGGAAGAAAACGCAGAAGAACAATACGAAGAATACGATACTGGCGCATACGGCGGACAGCCCCTCCCGTTCCAGTAACCAATGTGTTTTCTTCCTACGGAAACGGAGACAGCTCTGCTTCGAAATTCCGTATGCCATCATGATCTCTTTATCGCTCTTGCCGCTCTGTACGTCGGACAGGATTTGGTTCGTGGCGGCTCGGTCCAGCTCTTCGGCGCCCTTGTGCCCCGCTGTCTTGGCGATGAGATCAAAGAGAAACTCCAACAACCCTCCCATCCTGCTCGCTCCTTTCACCTCAGGCTATAGCGGCAGCCAAACCCACAAGTCCGTACGCTCGAAAGGCGTCAGGGAAGACGGCGCAAGCTGACTAATCTTGCCGTTCTCCCCGCTGCCTTCGCAAACAGCGCCAAAGGATCTGCTATTTCGACCCTGTCTTTTCCAAGACCGAGACCACGGCCTTATGACCCTTGGCCTTAGCACAATCCATCGGGGTACAGCCGTTCTTGTTCGTGCACTTCGGGTCGGCGCCCTTTGACAGCAGGAACTGCACCGCAGGGGCGTCACCCTTCACAGCGGAGTAGAAAAGCAGCGTATTTCCCTTGGAGTCCTTGGCGTCCACTGGGATACGCTTGTTCAAGAAAGCGGTGAGCACGGGGAAGTCCTTCGCATCCGCCTTCTGGAGACGTTCGATGGCGGCTTCGTCCAGAGAATACGTGGCCTTCCCCTGCGCGGTGGACGCAGGGTTGATACCCTTGGAGATCGCACCGGCGGCCAGGGGCGCATTCTTAGGGACCAGGGCGATGCTGCTCGACCCTCGGCCGGGTGCGTAGTCATTGTCGCAGTTCGGGTCGTCACACGCCAGCCTGAGCAGGCCCTTCAGGTCGGGTGCGTAGTCGTCCTCGCAGTTCGGGTTGTCACACGCCAACTTCTTCATGTCCTTGAGCTCTTTGCGGAAGTCGTCGCTGCAGTTCGGGTCGTTACACGCCAACATGAGCAGGGATTTGATATCATTGGAGTAGTTGCTGCAACTGCCCGGCGGACTGTTTGGGGGGCAGTCCCAGGACGACAACCTGAGCAGCCCACGCACGTCGATGTGGTGGTCTCCGGAGCAGTTCGCGCCTTCACACGCCAGCCGTATGAAGTCCTTGAGGTCGGGCGCGTAGTCGTTGCATTCCTCTGCGTTACACGCCCACACCCCCGAACCCAGCGCCATTGTGGCAGCCAGAGCCGCCAGCACAACGGTCAATCTCCTCATGAAAAATCCCCTCCTTGAAGTAGTGAGTCTCTTCGATGATAATCGTGAAGCGCGGGATAATACAACAGGGACCTGCGAGAAAAACAAGGAGCAACCCGACAAGGGCCTTGCGCTACAGCGTGCCCAAGACGAACCGCCCGACGTCTCCCCATCTCAGGGAAGGTCCCATGTTCAGCGCTAACCCGAGGACGGACACCGCGGTGGTGAAGAACGTCCCTATGGCCGCAATGACCAGCACGCCCGCCACCGCGTTGCGCATCTCCGTTCGGTGCACCGCAGCCAACCCCACGGCCGGCACGATGGGCCTCCAAACCCCTGCAAAGGCGCTGCCCACGAACGGGACCACGTATAGTACCTCCGTTGCGCCCAGCGAGTAGAAGAAGATGGGCCACGTGGCAGCCAATCCTCGATACTCCCCGCACAGCCGTTTCAACGTAAGGTGACAGGCCAGCACCTGCAGCAACGACAGGACCAAGGCCGTGGAAGCGGCCCTGCACAGCACGGGAAGCAGTTTCATATCCAGGACGATCATCTGCATGCGTAGGCCGGATGGATGGCGCACGTCCGCAATTGCCCAGTCCTTCACCTCCGCCCACAGCTGCGTACCCAAGAACCCTATCACCAGCGACATGATGGCGAACCACACGGGCCCCCAATAGGTGTCAGGTCCGGGAACGCCTTCAACGAAAGCCCTCGTGTTGAGCAGGACCTCTTTCAGCGTCACCCGGTACGCCTTCACGAGGCCCACCTCCGAACGATTCTCCCACGGACATGCGCCTGTGTGGGAATCAGTCTCCTCCATGGCCGAACCATCCTTTTCCTCGATCATACCAGCCTCGCATCGGAAAAAGACACACTCGTCCTTGCTCCCCGAGGACATGCGCAAGCGAAGCGAGCTTTTCCCGATTCATGGGACAGAGTAAGCTACGCCGTGCCATCACGTCAAGAACCATCTATGCCTGAGTGCGGCTGCGGTTTAAGACTCCTGCGATTCTTGGTTTTCGGCCCCGCGCCTTCCTGCGTGGGGTCTCGGATTATTCCGCAGAGAACACCATGGCGAGAGGTTCCACGGTACCTCCCGTGTAGCCGTAATCGCTAGTGTCTAGAAGCTTCGTGCCTTGGGGAGTGATCAATGCTTGGTGAGTCCGTAGTGTATTCTCGCAGCCCAACTGCCGACTACAAACAGGCAAATAGGAAATAGGGGTCACAT
>JAZDHD010000142.1:0-9324 GCA_043806215.1 Pseudomonadota bacterium
GCGAACGCGCCCCCGTGGAGCGCGAGGGAAAAACAAAGAAAGGGGATGAGTCTGTTCATTAGTGTTGTTCCAATGCTCCTATTTGGTCATGCTGTTCTTCTTTTTTCCGCTGCGTCATGATGGCGATCCGATGCAGACCCGAATCCTTGACGGTTCCCAGGAGGTCCACCAAATGCCCGAATTCCGTGCCCCGGTCACCCTTAATCAATACCGTGGTATTCCGGTCTTTTCCTGCCGCAACGGCCAGGTGGTAGGGAAGTCTCTCCCGTTCGACGCGGTCCTTGTCCAAGTAGATAACGCCTGCCTGATCGACGGACAGGGTAATCTCGTTCTTCTCCTGAACGATTTTCTGTGAAGATGCCGTTGGAAGATCGATCCTGATACCCGGAGATACCCGGAACGTGGTGGAAAGGAGAAAAAAGATGATGAGCAGGAAAACCAGGTCGACCAACGGTGTTATATCCGGTGAAGCGGTTTTTAATTCTCTATTCTTCAGCCACATTAGATCGGTCCTTCCGCAACCCTAAGGGTCGGGAGGGCCGCGGCCGGCGGACCCTCCTCCATGGAAGCCATGTTTCCTTGTTCAGGAAGCTCCGTCCGTTTATGCCCGGACTTCGGCATCCGCACGCATTGCATCCGTTCCTTGCGGGGACGGGGCGTCCTCAAGAATCGGCCGGTCGCCGGACTACGCTGCATCCGCTCTGCGCGCAGATGGAACGTCCCCGGTGGGCAATACGTCGGCGGCGAACCTGTGGACGAGTGCCTCCGTGATTTTTACCGATTCCTTTTCCAACTCCCTGGCCAGCCAATTCGACCGGCTCTGAACATAACGGTCCATCACTACTGCCGGTATGGCGACTGCCAAACCTGCAAATGTCGTGATAAGCGCTTCCGATATTCCGCCCGCTAAGAGGGGCGGATCCACTACGGTGTGCTTCGAGATCACGTCAAAAGCCTTGATCATTCCTGAGATGGTACCGAAGAGTCCCAGCAACGGGGACAATGAAGCCACGGTCCCAAGAACGGACTGGTAGCGCTCGAAGGCGGCGGTTTCCTGGCCTCCAACCTCCGCGATCATGAAGCGGATCATGTCTGCGCCCCTGTTGCGGTTCACCAGGCCGGCCCCGGCAATCCGCCCAAGGGCGGAAGACTTGTGCGCTTCGCACATCTGTTCAACCTTATCCAGGCTCCCATGCAGGATTTCCCGCCTCAAGGGGTCTGCAAAATGCTTGGGGATGAATCTGCCCCGCCGAAGAGCCCAGAGCCGCTCAAAGAAAACGGTAACCGCAGCCACCGAACACAGAAGAATCGGATACATGGTTATTCCGCCGCGGTGAAAGAGGTCTATTATATTGTCCATTTCAATCCCTGTAGTTCAGACGTTGGATTCTCTCTTATTCCGAGTCGCCGAAGTCAGCGGCAATATTCATGAAACGCAGCACCACCGGTTCGGCGATGACGGGGGCGGCGCTATTCGCAGTGCACGGGCCCACCCCATGACTACGTTCCAACATAGCACATTACAATAAATCGTATGCGGTTGGTAGAGTTTTTTGGAAACCCTGCGGCATGACCGTGCCGGCGAATCACCGCAACCCCGGAGCCCACAAAACTCTCATTCCCAGGTTCCCGTCGATCTGATAGAATCTTTACGGTTACAATCCGGGCTCGTCTTTATGGCCTGCGTTGATCCGCTTGTTCACATCGGAGGTCGTTATTAAGAAGATCGTTCTTGTTGCGTTTAACGGAGAATTCATGTGTTTCGTCCACGTCCTGCTCAACGCGCTCGATATGAAATCCCGAGGGTACGACGTAAAGATCGTGATCGAGGGAGCGGCCGTTAAGGTGATCTCCGAGCTGAGAGTGGAGGGCAATCCTTTAAGGCATCTCTATGAGAAGGTGAAGGAACAAGGGTTGATCGACGCGGTGTGCAAGGC
Source organism: Pseudomonadota bacterium (assembly GCA_043806215.1). Lineage (GTDB taxonomy): Bacteria > Desulfobacterota > Desulfomonilia > Desulfomonilales > Desulfomonilaceae > JAVHLK01. Next base: position 1,938 of record JAZDHD010000142.1, read on the forward strand.
GTGTTCGACCAAGATGAACGTCCTGGGTGCGGTGGAAGCCGAGGGGCTCCCCATAGCCGATGACATGTCCGGTCATCCAAGTCTGGCGCGATATATCGAGGCGGGTTACGAGCTGATAACGTTCTGATGCATCGTGGAGAACGTTACGAGACGCGGTATTGATCGACGATTTGACGCAAGGATCCGCCCAGCTCGAGCAAATGCCTCGACAGTTCGCCGAGTTGGCTTGTCGCGGCCCGATGCTGGGAAAGCGCCTGATCGATGTTCTTCATTGCCCGGGATACCTGTTCCACTCCCGTAAACTGCTGTTCGCCGGATGCTTCTATCACGCTTGCCGCCTGCGCGGCTTCCTCCACGGTCCTTGCCAGCATTTCAATGGATTGGCCTGCGGCAACCGACTTCTCCACTCCCGCGTCGACGGCCTTGGTTCCATGCTCCGTTGCCATTACGACCGCGCCCACCCATTTGCGGGTTTCTTCGAGTATGGAGCGGATACTCTGTGTAGCTTCTTTGGATTGATCGGCAAGGGCCTTGATCTCATGCGCGACCACGGCAAATCCCTTCCCCTGATCCCCGGCCCTGGCCGCTTCAATGGAAGCGTTTACCGCGAGGAGATTGGACTGGTCCGACAGGTCCTGCACCGCAACGATGATATCCTCGATGGCTCGGCTCTGCTTGCTTAGTTTCACCACGTTATCGCCGATATACTCCATCTGCTCCCTGATGAGTGTCATCTTCGAGATGGTTTCATCCGTGGCCTGCTTTCCCGCAGCCGATACCCGGACCGCCTCGCGTGAAATGTGCGCCACAACTTTCGCTTTTTCGCTTGCCAACGCGGCGGCCTGCTTCACTTGCTCGACCGTCGAGGTCGTCTCGCTCACGGAATCCGCGAATGTGGCGGTGTTCGCAACGAGCTGAGAAACAGTGACGGACATCTCGCCGGCAGCGCCGTGGATAACCTCGACACCCTCAAGGGTCCTGCGCGTCTGTTCTCTGAGATTGGCGAGCATCACCCTGAAGGACTTGGCGAGCATCCCCAGTTCATCGTTTCCGGCCCGTTCACTCACTTCCACCCGCAAGTCTCCCTCACTGACCTGATAGGCTTTCTCGGCGAGTTCCTTGATGGGCTTGGACAAAAAACCCGAAAACACCACCGCAAGAACAAGGCCGACGCCAATGCCCAATGCGGTGATCGAAACTTCCCATCGCTGGGCGGATCTGCTCGTATCCGCCGAGACTTTCCGTGCATCTTCGTTGACCAGGCCTGCCTTGTCGGCCATGGCCTTGATGGCGCTCTGACACCGCGAAGCCGCCCCGATCATCCGCTTTCGCATCAGGCCTTCCTTGCGGGAGGCCTCATCCGATTGTCGGTGCAGCGCAAAGATACCTTCGCCTCCCCCCGCCAATTCTCCCACTTCTTTCACACCGGCTTGTACCGCGTCGAGCCCTTGTTTCATTTCCCGGGAGAGTGCCCGGCCTTCCAATTGCCTGATCAGTGCATTCATTTGCCGGAGCCTGTCCCCAAAAAGCTCTTCAAGCTTGCCTCGTTTCACCGCATCCTTCTCGTCAAGGCAGGCCGGGGCAAGCTCCCGGACCTGCGCCAGGCAGATTTCAAGCCTCGTGCCCCAGTGAACCAGCGGATAGTCGTTCTCGTAGAAGCCTTCCATGATATCGATGAGTTGTTTAGGGGAGGCGGTTCCGATCCGCACGGTCGTCTCGGCGGCTTCTTCACGTTCAGAGAGATTCGCTTGAGTTTTCTCCACAAACCGCCGCACCACGTCAACCATCCGATCCGTCCGTTTCCTCATATCCTCAAGTTTTTGCTCGGCCGCGGCATGTGCCTGCAACGCAGCCACGCGGGCCGATATCAATTCAAGAGAGTCGGAAACCAGTTTCTGCTGCATCTTTCTTATGAACTCGATGCCGACGGGAGCGGCCTGCGCATCCTCGGCCCCCCCCGCGGCCCCGCGGTCCGAGTCCGATGCAGGCTCCCCTCCCTCCGGGCGGGCCGACAAACCAAGCTTATATTTCCGATCCAGTTCTTGTATCCGGGATAATTCGTACTCGAATTCTACGGTTTCGAGTTCGATTGCCTTGGCCGACTCATTGATATCCACAATTTCTTCCGTCTGAAGGATCTCCAGGCCCAACAGCAACATCTGTTGCAGGCTCGTGCCTACCCGCCGGGTATGCTCCAGCAAGGGCGACGCCACTGTGAAGACGTTTTCCATTTGCCTCGAAATGGTTCCCACCGCGTAGATGCCGTAACCCGCGGCAGCGCACACAATGAGTGAAACTCCGAGAAAAGAGAGGATGAGTTTCAACCGTACGGATATGCTTCCAAGCCGCCTGTCTGACGAGCCTTTCATGAGTCCGGACCCTCCATCGATGATTCGCGTCCGCCACGAAAATATCTTTAAATACCACGATCTTGGTACTGACATCAACTCATGGGGACTGAACCTTACGATTAACCGCGGCCGGCATTCCATGCGTGCGGGTTTGAACTCGAGCGCGGACCCCGCAAATTCCCGGTATCGTTGACCGGTTCATCCGCCGGTGCTAAAAGGAAAATGGGACGACTCGGGCTTTCCGCAGGGTGTTATGCCATGCGTCTTTCCGCCGGCTCCAAAGCCTCGATAGCCCAAAAGGAGACTACCATGCCGAAGAGAATAGGGCGACGGACCTTCATGAAGGGAGCGACATCGGCTTTCTTGGGCCTTGCAACGGCTCCCTTATTCAATGCCGGAGAATCCTATGCAAAGACGTCAATGGATCACGGGGTGGAGTACCGTGACCTTGGAAAGACCGGTTTAAAGGTGACCACCGTCGGAATGGGCGTGATGAATTGCAGCGATCCCTCCGTGCTCCTCCGCGCCTTCGATCTCGGCGTAAATTTCTATGATACCGCGCGCGTCTACATGGGAGGCAGAAACGAATCGCTCGTTGGAAAGGTCTTTCGGGGAAAACGGGATAAGGTGCTTATACAGACGAAGGTCCTTATGAAATCGAGTGAAAAGGCCAACCGGGCCACGGTCGAAAAGAGCCTTAAGAGCCTGGGAACCGATTATGTCGATGTGCTTCTGGCTCACGCGCTCAACACACCGGCCCAAGTGTGCAGTCCCGCCGTGGTCGAGTTCCTGAAGGCCATGAAGAAGGAGGGAAAGGCCCGATTCACTGGGTTCTCCTCTCACGCCGCCATGGCGTCTCTCTTGAAAGCTGCGGTAAAGGCCGGTTGCCACGATGTCGCCCTGGTATCCTACAATTTCACTCATTCGGACAAACTCAAGGAGGCCGTCGCGCTGGCCGCCGAGTCGGGGATCGGCGTAGTGGCCATGAAGACTCAGGCCGGAGGCTACAAGGCCGCCAAGATGCAGGGCCTCAGTCCGCATCAGGCCGCACTCAGGCATGTGCTCATGGACCGGAACGTTTCAACGGCAGTTCCGGGAGTCAGGACCATTGAAGAGATAAACCAGTGCGCGGCCGTCATGGGGACACTGTTTTCAAAAAAGGACGCGAACGCCTTGGAGCACTATGACGGCTACCTCCAGGGTCGAATCTGTACCATGTGCGGCGGGTGCATGGGAGAATGCCCACATGGAGTGGATCATACCGATGTCTTGAGGCTTGCCGTGTATCACGATGGGTACGAGGACGACCGGCTCGTCCGGGAGCGGCTTCCTGAAACCGGTCTGTTGCACGGGACCTTGAGGTGCTCCGAATGTTCATCATGCGCCATCACATGCAGGAGAGGCCTCGACATCCGGGCCCAGATGGAATGGGTAAGACGCGTACTGGTTTAGACGTCGACCGGGCACGGGCGGGAGGTTCGAATGACGCGACCCGACCTGATAATCCTCATATGGCTGTGTGTCTTTCTCTGTGCGCCCGGAACGGGAATCTCGGAAACATCCGGCCTGAAATCGCTGGTTCCCGCTCGGACTTCCGAAGGTTGGGCCGTGACGGGTCCCCCTGGAGTCTTTACGAAAGAGACCCTGTTCGAGCACATAAACGGGCAGGCGGATCTCTTTCTGCATTATGGATTCAAGGAGTCGGTGTTTGCCGCCTATCGGAAGGCCCCGGGCAATGAGACCGTAGACGTGGATATTTACGACATGGGGGACGCCGGCAATGCCTTCGGAGTTTTCTCGAGGTTCAGGCAGGATCACAGGCCCGCCGGCATCGGCTTGGATTCCTATCTGGATGATGATTACGCTCTTTTCTACAAGGGCAAGTACTTTGTCGTGCTCCAAGGCACGGAATCAAATTCTTCCGGCCTGAAACAATTGGCGCGGAGCATAGAATCAAGGATCGTCGACGGCTCTCCCCCGCCCAGGGAGCCGGGCTATTTTCCGAAGAGGGGACTAGAGCCGGGTTCCATCGAATACTATCCACAAGGGCTCATGGGGCGGCAATTCCTCGGAAAGGGCTTCAAGGCAACCTACCGCTTACCCGAGAAGAAGGCGCCCAACGAGAAGACCCCCACCGAAGGGCCGGATTCCAACATGTTCATTGCCGTCTTCGACAATGACCGGGAAGCGGAGAGTGCCCTCAAGAGTTTCGAGGAAGTTCTCTCCCAGGGGAAGATCTCTCCGCCGGCAAATCGGACGGTTGACGGCCTGAATGTGACGACAGGGGAAGACCCTTATCAGGGGATGCTCATGATTGTCCGTAAGGGCCGCTACGTAGCGGGTACGACGGGGTTCGGACAAGAGCATGTCGCCGGGAGTCTGTTGGCCGATCTGGTCAAGCAGATGGACTGAGACCATCACCTCACGGCTTGCCGTTTTGGCTCCGCGGCGGATCCGCCCAGGGTCAGCCCCAGGAGTTCGGCCATCTTCTTGGGAATGTCGGTGTTGTCGAATGACCCCTGAAATTCCTCGGCCCCCGGTCCTACGGCAAACATGACGACCGGTTGCGCCGTATGCACGAACGAGGTCCAGCCGACCTTGGCCCGTGAGCTTTCTATGGAACCGAGTGCATACTGGACCCACGAGGCGATGTACGTGTCGAGTTTCTTGCCGTAGCGGCAGAGATCACGCGTGCAACTGGGCTTTGCCGTGACCGGGTTATCGGTCAACACCATGCGTTCCTCGCCTGTCAGGTCGAATCCTCCGGCTTTGAGGATATCTTCCAGTTTGTCGGGCTGTTTCAGTATCTTCTTGTAGAGATACTCCGTGCTGTGTTTGATCGGCTTCAATGCCTCAAGGTCAAGAACGTATTCAGTGCCCGTTCCGATGCCGAGGCCGCCCGTTTCATGATCCGCGGTGACCAGCACAAGAACGTCGGGATGAGTCTGCCGATATTCCAAGGCCGCCCGCACTGCATCATCGAATGCGAGGGTGTCATAGATCGAAGCCTTTATGTCGTGGGTGTGGCAGGCATGATCGATGCGGCCGCCCTCGATCATGACGAAGAAGCCTTTGGGATTGCGTCCCAGGATGGCCAACGCGAGCTTGGTCATTTCGGCGAGAGACGGTTGTGAAGCCGATTTGGCGTCATTCAGGCGGTCAAGCTCGTACGCCATGTGCGACCCGGAAAACAGACCGAGCAACTTACCGGTGCCGGCTGGATCGACCTTGCCGAGTCCCGATTTGTCCTCCACAAATTCATAGCCCTTTTGCTTCATCTCCTCGACGATATTTCTCGAGTCTTTCCTCTTGCTCCCCTCTTCGTCCTGGGGGATGAAGTTTCCCAAACCACCCGCCATCGCCACTTCCGGAGCGAACAACGGCAGTTGTCCGGCAATGAAATTCTCTTCGTCGCGACGGTCCGAACGGCTGTAAACACCGGCCGGGGTTGCATGGGTCAATCTGCTGGTGCTCAGGACCCCCACGGACAAACCGGCTTCCTTGGCTGCATGGCCGATGCCGGAGACCTCGGTGCCGTCCGGGAGTACGTTGATCGCACCGTTGTTGACCTTGTGCCCGGAATACAGAGCGGTGGCCGCCGCGGCGGAATCGGTCACCTCGGCATTGGCGGAGTGGGTGGAGGTGGTTCCTCTGATGAGAATGGAGTCCATCACGAATGTCTTGCCAAGGACTTTCTTGGCGTAGAGGGATGCAGAGCGGATTTGATTGATTCCCATTCCGTCGCCGATCAAAAGGATAATGCCTTTTGGTCGGCGAAGGGGCTCTCCGTATGATTGCTCAGCACCAAAGGTCATGATGACTACAATCACGACGAACATCCCGATTACGGCTTTACGTGCTTTCACGGTATTGACCTCCTTGGATGAGGGAAAACGATGGATTTCCTGGACGAATCCTGGCATCCTTATATGAACGGCCCGTTTGCCGAGCATGAGTTTCATGTTAGATCAGGTGTGTAAGTGATGACGAAGACCAGGCGCCAAAAAATTCTCGTTGTTGACGACGACCCCGAAGTTTGCAGGTTGATTGTCCGTCACCTGATCCGGGAGGGGCACGAGTGTTCCGCCGCCCACAGCGGAGAGGAAGCATTGGGCATCCTGGAGGACCGGCATTTCGACCTGGTCATAACCGACATCATGATGCCCGGGATGTCCGGTGTCGATCTCCTCACCATTATCAAGCGGCTGTTCCCGGCCGTAGCAGTCATCGTCGTCACTGCGGTGGACGACAAGGACACCGGGTTTATGGCCATGGAATTGGGTGCCGCCGGATACATCATCAAGCCGTTCAAAACCAACGATATTCTTATAAACGTTTCCCGCGCTTTGGTCAAAGCCGACCGGAACGCCATCGTCCGGGTGAAACACCCCGGATCGTCGGACAATACCGAGACGGGATCAGTGCCCAAGAAACAACTTCGCGAGGTCTCTGCAAAGGAATTATTGCAGTGCGTAAAATCGGGGATGAGCGATTTAGAACTCATGGAGAGGTTTAACCTTTCCAGTGAAGGCCTCCTGGATTTGCTTTCCCAAATGGGAACCTGCGGAAAAATCGATCCGAAGGTATTGGACAAGAGAGCCTCGCTTGCTCCGCAGACCGTGGCGGTGGACATTGACCGGTCGGAAAATAGGGAGCCCGACAAACCGGTCATCGGCGTCGGCGAGGCGGTGGAATGCATAAGGTCCGGCATGGATGACCTTGCCCTCATGAAACGGTTCGGCATATCGGCTAAAGGATTGAACAGCCTCTTCAGAAAACTCGTAGCGGCGGGGTTTATATCGCCGGAGGAGCTCTACGGGAGACCTCGGCCGGACCATGAGTTTGTCCTGGATGTGCGGGACATGCACAGGCGTTACTTGGCAGTCACCACTCCCATCTGGGAGGTTGATCGCCCCGAGATAAAGGGATGGTTGCTTAATGTGACGGAGCGGGGACTGGGCACGGTGGGAATCACGGCATACGTGGGAGAAGCCAAGAATCTTGTCATAGATGCCGGAGATTACGGCAAGGTCAAC
>JAZDHD010000143.1:0-7685 GCA_043806215.1 Pseudomonadota bacterium
GGGACGACGGGTGAGCCTCTGTGCTGGTCTCGGCCTCGCTAATGCTGGGAATCCGCGACCGTATTTATGCCATCGAGCACTAAGCGGCAACTTCGGACGGGTAACACGGAACATGGCGGACAGGTTGCTTCGGTTGGTCCCGATTTTGTTGTACTGTGCCGGAATCTTCCTGCTGTCCGGTTTGCCTCACATTCCGGATGCAGTTTCGTGGATGCCCGACAAAATCGGGCATTTCATCGTATATGCCGGTCTCGGTTTCCTGGTTGCCCAAGAAATCCGCCTGCGGGGTTTGCAATCCTCCCGATGGATATGGGCGGGGTCTGCATTATTCTGCCTCCTTTACGGGATATCCGATGAACTGCATCAATCCTTTGTCCCCGGAAGAACGGCTCAGATCGGAGACGTGGCGGCCGATACCGCAGGAGGGCTCACGGCAGGCGTAATGTATGTCCTGTGGGGAGCCGGCAAACAGGTTACCCGGGAAAAGTGAAGGCGGCGAACCGGCCGGGCGTTTCCTCGCCCCACAATTTGATACCACTCATGCGGAGGGTAGAACCATTATATCGTATCAGCGTGACCGATTTGTGCCCACGGAAGATCTCTCGCTCCCATACTGGGATGACGTAAGCGGGACGATTCGCGGTTACCGCGTCTTCACCGCGTGCCGGACCGTGCGGGGAAAGATCTTCCGGCTGGAAGATCACCTCCGGAGGCTCTACGATTCAGCTTCCGGTATTCACATGCTCCCGCCCATGGAAAAGGACGGGCTCCGGAATATTCTCCAAAGCGTCGTCCGAGTCAATATGGAGCAATCGCCAGGTTCCGACCTGCTTCTGAACGTCATTTTCAGCGGCGGGCTCGAAGGCTCCACCATGAAACAGGCCGGCACCGGGGCACACCTTTACGTTGCCGCTCAGCCGCTGGTTGTACCCGGTCCTGAATGCTATGCCGCGGGAGTTGCTCTGGCAACCTTTCCCTATCAGCGCATGTACCCCGCCGTGAAGCTCCTCAACTATGTGGGGGCCATTATTGCCCACCAAGTGGTCGTCCCTCGATTCAATGCGTACGACGTGGTCTTCGTCTGTCCGGACGATGGGGACACGATCCTGGAGGGCTCCACCTTTACGGTCTTTTTTGTCGAAGCCGGGGGCACCATCCTCACGCCTCCGTTGGACGGAAGGATTCTCGACAGTATCACGCGCAGAGTGGTGTTGGAGGTACTGAGAGACCGGCCGGAGTTTCGACTCAGAGAGACCCCCGTTTGTCTGGGAGAGGTTGCCTCGTTCCGTGAAGCGTTCCTCGCCTCCACCACCCGCAACGTGCTTTCCGTAACGAAACTGAATGACTTGGCGATCGGAGACGGATGTCCCGGTCCGGTGACTCAGGCGGTTCACGATGTGTTCGAAGAGTACGTGAATTCATACTGACGGCGTCCGGAAGGAATTCTTCGGTTCCGTATAATGAACGACCGGCCGTTTCCAGAATTCGGGGAGGCATGGATTTTGTGGCTTACAATCAAATAGTTGCACATTCCTTGCATCTTTCCGGAGAAATCCACGATTTCCCTTGACAGAAGGCTGCATCCCCGAATATTTTTATGAGAGCGTACGAGCAGCGGAAGACTTGATGGTTCAAGGAAACGGTTCGGAATATGTCGGCGATTTTTTGTCTTCCCGGGAGTGGTACCATCGGTAATGGCCGGCCGTACCGGCCTTGAGCATCAAGACCAATCGTCTCATGGAGACCGGTACCGCCGGCCGGTTCTCAATCATTCTTCACATGAACCAATCAATCGACCCGACTGACGGAAGATTGAATCTTCCCAACAGCAAAGAGGAGGTATTGTGGTGAGTATTCCAACAACGATTCAAACATGGCAGATGGTGAAGGGCCCCGTATTCGATAAGGAGACCAAGAAGATAACCGCCCCCGGTCAGTTGCAGAAGACCGAGATCCCCGTGCCCGAACTGGGCGAGGGAGAAGCGCTGGTCAAGGTGGCGGGCTGCGGCGTGTGCCATACGGACCTCGGGTATTTCTACGACGGAGTCCCTACGATTACCAAGCCCCCATTGACTCTCGGTCACGAGATTTCCGGCACCGTGGTGGCAGCAGGCTCCAAGTTCGAATCATTGGTCGGCAAGAACGTTATCGTCCCCGCGGTTATGCCTTGCAACTCTTGCGATATTTGCGCCAAGGAACGGAACAATAGGTGCCTGGCACAGAAAATGCCCGGAAACTCGCTGGGTATCTACGGAGGATTCTCCGACTACATTCCCGTTCCTGCCGAAGACCTGTGCGTCATCGAGGATCTGAAGGGACGCCCGCTCGAGAACTTTGCGGTCATCGCCGATGCCGGCACGACGCCGTACCAGGCCGCGCTCAAGGCTGACTTGCAGGAAGGCGATCCGGTGCTCATCACCGGGATTACCGGCGGCGTGGGAGTCTACATGGGGCAAGTGGCCAAGACCTTCGGTGCACGACCTCTGGTGGGCATGGCCAGAAATGAAGAAAAACTCCAGCGTGCACTGAACATGGGCGTCGACTATGTCATCAATTCACGGGACAAGGATTTCAAAACGATCCAGGCCGAATTCAAGGAGATCGCCAAGAAAGCCGGCGTGAAGCATAACGTGGGATGGAAGATCTTTGAATGCACGGGCGTCGGCGCGGTTCAGGACACTGCGCTGGGCCTGTTGGGCTATATCGGACGACTGATGGTCGTGGGCTTCGGAATGTCGAAGAACACATACATGATGTCCCGGCTCATGGCCTTCGATGCCGAGATAATGGGTACGTGGGGCTGCCTGCCCAAATACTATCCCAAGGTTCTGGATCTGGTGCAAAGCGGTAAGATGGAAATCGATTCGCTGTTGCAGACCCGTCCCATGTCCACCATCGCCGAGGCTTTCGAAGAGGCTCACAGCGGAGACCTGACCAGAAGAATCGTTCTTACCCCCGACTTCTGAGTCTAGGTGCCCCGTTTCCTAATTACGGACGCACATTTGCGTAGGATGTGGTGAATCCCGCTTTCAGCGGGATTCACCGTCCCGCGGGACGCGGGATTCGCGGTCTTTTCTCGATCCCGCGAGACGCGGGATTCGCTTCGCTCGCCGCATCATAGGCCGAGGCTGGCCGCGTCCGTCAACTTTCCGGTAGGACCGGCAAGAATGGTTTCCGGGCACGGAGGCCCGGGCTACGAAAGACAGAGACCAAGCCCGTCGTCTTCGTGGGACTCCCGCGTTCCGCGCGGGATGCCCGTCGTCTTCGTGGGACGGGCGTCCCTGCCCGTCGTCTTGTCGGGGAGTCCGTATGGACAAGAGATCGCGAATCCCGCGGGACGGTCTGTAGCGCTGAAAGATTGGTCCGGATCGAGCCCCGAGCCCCAAGACAATCGTGAGCATGTCTTTGCAGGGAACGGATCGACGAAGCCGTTCGTAGATGTCCGAGCCTCCGGAGAGAACGACAACACCCCCGATCACGCGTAACCGGGGGTGCATACGTCTTCAATCAATGGTTCGGATGCCCGCTATTCGTTTTCCTTCGCGGGTTTGCGTGCAAGAGCGATCCGGTAAATGTCGTAGACATCCAGCAGTTCCACATCGCTAAAACCCGCCCAATGAAGGTTCTCTTCGATCTCGGCACGGGTTTCGTACACGTCGCACACTTCTCCCCGCGAGGCGAAAAGCCCCACCCGGCCTCCCGGTTTGAGAAAATTGTACATACACGAGTAGATGGCCGGTCTCAGCAAGGGCTTGACATGAGGAATCATGAACGAGCTGATCACGGTGTCGTACTTCTCATCGGGTACGTAGTCTTCAACGGACGTGGCGATGAAACACGTGTTCCCCAGGCATTTCTTTTCCACTTTTTCCTGCGCCAGTTCAATCATGTCCGGCGAAAGATCGATCCCTACGACTTCACGGGCCTTTGCCGCGGCAACCACCGTCGCAGACCCGGTGCCGCACCCGACATCCACGACACGGTCATCGGCGTCGACCGCCAAATCGACCAGCTGCCGAAGGCCCTTCTTGTAGCCGGGATCCATGGCCCATTGCAGGTCATAACTCTTGCGTCGATACTTGTAGTAGAGCTGAATCGCACGCTCCGACGGCATTAGTTTCACTACACTGGTGCCCTGAATGTAGGCGGTCCTCAATGCCCGAATGATAGGGCGCAGCATCTTGCGCAACGGAGCGTTGTCCTCACTCACCATCGTTTGATTCATTCCATAACCCCCTGTGGGAAGTTCCTTAACTGGAACTCAGACGACCGAATATATTATAGCCGTGAAGAACAGGCAAGAAAAAACTGAACATTTTGCTTACACATTCTGAACGGACCCGACATCCGGAGGGAAACGACGCAGTGACGGATCCGGGGCATCCGAGTTTTTCCTCCGTAACTTGACCGGTGCTAGGGGCTGCCGGAACGATGCTCCAGTTTAGCCGAATTCTGTGTAAACCTGCCCGAATGAACCATGTGTTGAGCTTCCTCCACGCCCAGGGCCACGATTAGCCGTACCGCTTGTGCACCCGCCGTTGCCAGGGCCTTGGCCGTTGCCTGTTCTTCCGGGCCGAACGCGGTGAGCACGAACTCTTCAGCCGGGGTTCCCTCCGGGGGGCGTCCCACTCCAAGCCGAACCCTCACAAAGTCGCGGAACCTCAGGGAATCGGCAATGGATCGGATTCCCTTGTGGCCGCCGTCGCCTCCTCCCACCTTTATGCGGACCCTGCCCAGGGCGATGTCCAGATCGTCATGAACGGCCACGAGGCGTGCCGGATCCGCGTTTTCACGCTGCAGGAGCGGCGCAACGGCTTTGCCGCTCAGGTTCATGTACGTTTGCGGTTTGGCCAGGACCACTCTTTGGTTCTCGATTTCAACTTCGCAGATCTGTGTTTTCTCTCGATTCGTGCTCCATGAACCGCCTCCCTGCGCGGCGAGCTCATCGACAACGTGGAAACCCAGATTGTGCCGATGCAGAGAATAGGCCCTACCGGGATTTCCCAATCCTACGATCACGATGCGTTTTCCCGACGGTTTTCCCTGCACCTTCCCATTTCTCCCGTTTTCTGGTACAGCTTCGTCTCATCGCGCATGCAGCGTGCACTGTCAAGTAGATCGGCGGGACTGAAGCAGCGCAATTTCTATCGGCAGGCTTTCCGGCCCCTTAAGAATCGTGACCAAGGAACAGTTCAACAGAGCCGTGGCTGAAGCACTCGACCGGATACCCGAAATCTTCCGGAGGAAGATGCAGAACGTCGAGGTGCTGGTCGAAGACTTCCCGGACCAAGAGACCCTCCGGGATCTGGATCTCGGCTCGCGATGGGACCTCCTGGGACTCTATGTCGGCGTCCCCGTGACCAATCAGAGCTTTTTTTCCATGAATGTCCTTCCCGACCGGATTTACCTGTTCCGACGGCCGATTTGTCTCTCCGCTGGAAGTCCGGAAAGGGTTCCCGCGGTCATCAGGGACGTGGTCATCCATGAGTTGGGGCATCACCTGGGATTCGACGACGAGGAACTCTATGCCATGAACGGTGATGAAGCGTGAGACGGCCCGTCACAGAACGTCAGGAAAAGAGAAAGAGGCGGCGGGAACTCCTCGTAGCCGTCTTTGCCGCGGTTGTGGTGGGAATCATCTTCCTGGTGGAATCGCGGATTGCCCGGTCCGCTGAAGACATTCCATTTGCCGGCCATCTGTTGCTCTTTGCCCTTCTCAGCACGGTAACGCTGCTGCTGATCCTCATCATCTTCTTTCTTTTCCGGAACATATTCAAGCTGGTCTTCGAACGCCGACAGGGGGTCTTGGGCGCCAACCTCAAGACTCGGCTGACCCTGGCTTTTGTGGCTTTGACACTGGTCCCCACGGTGGTCTTGTTCATCGCCAGCGCGGGGGTGCTTCACACCACCATCGAAAGCTGGTTCAAGGAGCAGGTGGAAGAATCGCTCCAGTCTTCGCTGGTAGTGGCACAGGCGTATTATCAGAACGCGTCGGACAATGTTCTGAACAGCAGCTCGAGACTGGCGTCACTCATCGAGAAGCAGTCTCTGCTCGATCCGGACCGGCGCTCCGCATTGCCGGACGTCCTTGGGAAATGGAGGGCCGCAGACGGGCTCAGTTCGATCCAGATCTACTTTCAGGACGCTTCCCCGCCGGTTCTGGTCAGAGATCCGGATCTCGGGGACGTGGCCGTCCCTCCGCCTCGTCCGAGTTTTCTCAAGATTTCGTTCAGGGGGGAAAAAACATCGAAGATCATTCCCTTGGACGGCGGAAGCGACCTCATTCGGGGGATTTCTCCAATAAGGTCCGCGACGGGCAAGAAGATCGAGGCCGCCCTGGTGACCGATTACTACATACCCACGTCCCTCGCGGCGCGGCTGTTCTCGATCTCCAATGCCTTCGGCGACTACCGGGAAGCGAGACGGATGAAGGGCCCGGTAAAGACCATCTACGTTCTCATTCTCTTGCTGGTGGCGCTCCTCGTGATATTCATCGGATTCTGGATCGGAGTATCCATCGCGAGAGATATTACCGACCCTTTGCTCAAGCTTTCCGAGGCAACCCAGCGCATAGCGGAGGGAGATCTCCAGGTCTACATCGAACCGGTCGCGGACGACGAATTGGGCGTCCTGGTCAAGTCGTTCAACGAGATGGCCGCGGATCTGCGCAAGGGAAGAAACGAGCTGGTGCGCGTCAATACTGACCTGGAGAATCGCCGCAAGTACATGGAAGCGGTCCTGAGGAATGTCGCCGCGGGGGTGTTGTCGCTGGATTCGAGCCGGGCGGTGACCACCATGAACAATCCGGCGAAGAACCTCCTTGGGATAGAAAGCGAAGATCTCCTCGGCAAGCCAATGTCCCAAGTCCTTCCTACGGTTTCGTGCTCGGCTCTGGAAGAAGTCCTGGAGGATCTCAACCGGTCTCAGGCCGAGTCCGTGGAACGGCACATCTCCCTGTCGTTCCCGGAAAAGGTCGTCACGCTGATCTGTTTCGCCAACAACTTGCGGGACGAAGAGGGGCATGATATCGGGGTTGTCCTGGTTTTCGAGGACATGACTCATCTGGTCAAGGCACAACGCATGGCCGCGTGGCGGGAGGTTGCCCGCAGGATCGCACACGAGATCAAGAATCCGCTCACCCCCATTCAACTCAGTGCTCAGCGGGTCAGGCGGCAGTACTTGGGGAAGCCGGGAGTCGATTCCGAAATCCTGGATCAGTGCACGCGGACCATCATCGATCAGGTTGAGCAGCTGAAGAACATGGTCAACGAGTTTTCCCGGTTCGCCAGGATGCCGGCGGCAGACCCGGTGCCCAACGACCTCAACGCTCTGATCCGGGAGGTCGTGGACCTCTACATTCAGGGGAATAACGGCACGGTGTTCCTGTTCGAGCCGGAGTCCCGCGTCCCGGTCTTCGATCTGGACAAGGAGCAGATGAAACGGGTGCTGGTCAACCTCATGGACAATGGGGCCGCAGCGGCCGGACCAACCGGAACCGTGGAAGTCCGGACCGGGTACGATCCGGTCCTGTCCATCGCCTCGGTGGAAGTCACGGATAACGGGCCGGGCATCGATCCACAGGACAGGGAGCGGCTCTTCGAACCCTACTTCTCCAAGAAACCCGGCGGAACCGGACTTGGGCTCACCATCGTCAGCACCATCGTCTCGGACCATAACGGCTTCAT
>JAZDHD010000144.1:0-22487 GCA_043806215.1 Pseudomonadota bacterium
GGCAAGGATGGTAGCCGTCAAGGATCTGGTGATCATCTGTTCGTACGTGGGCATGGAGGACTCGGAGTGCGGCCGACACAAGGCAATCAATGTTTTCGTGGACGACGACAATAGGATTACCAGGGTTACGGAGTAACTTGAGTCCATTGGTCTGCTCATTACGGTATCCGTAACCGTCCGCGATCTTAATGTGCCGAAGGCACTTAGGAATTTAGCCGGGGGATTGATCCCCCGGAAGATCGGGATAAAGTCTATTTCCGTGCCTTGAAAGGCCCGGCTAATCCCGCGAGACGGGTCCCTTCGGGACGTTATGAATGAACCCAAGTCCAAGCCGACCAACAGGCTTAAGTTAACGCCTATGGGCGTAGGCCGGGAACCGGTCTTGTTTTTCCGGACCCCGGTCCTACTGAAATCCCACGGGCAGGAGTGGAGCCTGGAGGCCGTTCCTCTTGGATGTCAGTCGGAAATCCTTTCCTCTCTTGAGCCAAATTCTTCCCAGGAGGGTGCCTTCGCGGGCAATATCCAGGGGAACGGCATTTTCCGTCAGCTTGGACGCGTCAATGCCTGCCGAACCGGCTTGGTCCCACCTCAACGTCTTTCCGGACATCGTAATGAACAGGGCCGCGGGAAGATCGATGTTGGTTCTAATATCCATGATCTTGACCACGGCCTTCTCGGGCAGCTCGACCTGATCCCCCGGATGGACAATGAAGCTCCTCGATTGAGCATCGCTCAATACCGCGTACCGCATGAGCGGTTCCTCGACCGCCAAGAAACACTCGTCGAACGCCCTGTTATCCAGCTTGGCCTGCAATGGAAACAAGGAGACACGCCCTCGCTTGGCCGCGTACTTCTCCTGCAGATCCGTAAAGGTATTGACGTGGTGGCCCCGATCCTCCACGGGGTACGGAGATGAAGAAGCCTGAAAACCCCTCAGGTCCATCCTTACCGATTTCTCGTCCTCGGGTGCCAGATTCGTGAGAGGATCGAGAATCGTGATGGTGTCTCCTCGTATCACTCTCAATTCCTCTCCAGGTTCGACGAGCATCGTCCTGTCGTTGACCCGGACACAGAAGGAGCGGACTCTCGGATCGAAATGCAGTCCTGCCGAAGCCTTGGAGCGGCCTTCCATGAGATCCACCGGAATTTCCCCAATGAGAAAGCGGTCTTTCCGAACCTCAATGATCGAATTCTCTTTTATGGAGATTTCTTTCCCTATGTCGTTCAGTCTGCGGGCGGCTCCTTTTATGCGCGCAGTGAGGCCGCGAGAGTAGTTCGACTCAATGTGGACAATCCTGAGATTATCGCCCTTCTGAACCTTTACCCTGTCCTCCCTGGTCACAACGATCGGTGTCCGGCCGTTGATCGATACGATCACGTATTTGAGCTGAGGAGTTTCGAGGTAGATCCTCGGATTGTCCGGCGTGATTCCGAATTCCTCCAGGAAAGCATTCACGACCATGGTCTGGTACCTCACTCTCAGCCGGTAGTCGGCAATGCTCTTTGATGTCTCGATACCAAATGCCGGAATGCCCACTCTTGTCACGGCGTGGTACGTTGCCGACAATCGCTGTTCCCTGTGTTTGGTGTCCTTATGAAGCGTTTTGTGATTATTGATGTGAAAGTGGTGATCCTCTTCGGGTATCTGAGAATTGACTCTCTCCAATACCCGGCGCACCATGGTTCCCATCTGAACCGCTTTGCCGTCTTGACGGATGAACCGCTCGGCGTCGATGATGATTGATTGTCCATACCGCATGGGATTCCGATTCGGCGACTCCCATTGGGATGCGTAGAACCCCGACCCGTCGTGAAGGTTGAGGAAGTAATCGCTCTTCTTCATAAGGCTCTTTATGATCGACACGATTGCCGCGTCGCGGTCCGAAGCCTCGGCCTTTCCCGCAAACTTGCGGTTCATGTCTCCTTCAACGCCTCTGCTGTTTTCGACTATGGAGAGGAAATTCGCACGCGGCACTACGATCAGATTCCCGCTCTTGAGGGTCAGATCGGCATACAAATCCGCTGCAAGGTAACCTCCCGGTTCATCGCCTTGTATGCCCCCAAGAATGAGAAGGGTGGGCCCTGGGGCAAGTCCCCGTATGGTGATGACATCCAGCTCCGAATCAGTACCTTTGAAATGGACTTTGTGTGAGGTCTCGGCTCCGGTGAAGGAAGGCAAAACCGGGATAACAAGCAGACATACCGCTATGAGCGGCAACCAGAGGGAGAAAACCCGCGAGGATTCCTCGTGGGACCGTCTCTTTGAATCACCTGCCGGCGGGGAAAAATCGTCGGTGTCTCCATGTCGGGCGGCCGAACCGGCACGGGGTTCCGCATCAAGGTCAACCCTTGAGACGGCAGGCGCCGGATCTGAGACTGCTCTTTGCGTTTTCGTCAACGGCCTCTCATACTTCGAGGCCCATACAATACCGTCGCAGCGTTGAGCAGTGCGAGTTGAAAATGAAACCCTCACTGCGTTCACGAGAACGCACACGCGCTTTCAGCAGGCCCCGGCCTCATAAAATCGGCACCTCAAAGCGGTCGTCTCTCGTCGCCCCGGCTTGATCGAGTTCCACTCGTAACGCCCTTGCGCGACTGAACCACCTTGAGATCCTTGTGATCGAAACGGCGTTGAAAGACAATGTCTCCCTCAGGGTCGTAGATGAGGACCGATACGCCGGCAAGCGATGCTCCCGGACGCTTATCTTCGTAAGGGAGTTCAACGAGGGTGTACTTGTTGAACGCGACACTCTCTCCTTCTCGGAAATTGGTCGGCAGGTCCTCTTCTCCCCTCCGTGCATCTTTAGGATACGCGTAGAGCCTACTCTCTCCCCGTTTGTCCTCCATTTCGACGTACACGAAGAGGTACCCGGCAAACCGGATGCCGTGTCGATCCTTAACCAACTTGAAGCTGAGGGTCCCTTGATTGGAGGCACGAGCTTCCGCCTTAACGTCCTCTGCATTGAACGCGAACAGATTCTGCGGCCCGCCGCCCGAACCGGCTGTTTGATCCGGTGTACTGCCGGGGGACGCAGCGGTCTCGCGATCCGCGTGTGGGGGAATCCGGGAATCCTCCGCGGCCGGCGTTTCCGCGTCTTCGGAGTCGGCTGCACGGGTCTCCGAGGTGTCTCTGTCGCTCCTGCCTCCACTCTCTGCCGGCACCATCGCCGTCAACGGTCCCGAATCCGACGCACGAGGAGGCTTCTCGACGGAGTCGCTCTTTTGCCCTGTCCGTTCCGTTTCAGATCCCTGCAGCGGACCCGCACCCATCTTCGGAAATTCCTGCATCTCCTTGAGACGCTTTTCCTGGACGGACAGGGCCTGTTCCTTCTTCCTCAGATCTTCTTCCAAAAGAGCGACCTTTTGGGTCAGTGCTTCTCCATCACCCGCGACCTGCGGCCCCCTCTTCAGAATTCCACCAACCGCACCGGCCGCGACCATCACCACAACAAGAATCCCACATACGGCAGCGATGCTCACGCCCAGCCTCACCGGAGAGATCTCGATCTGACGGGACCGGCCGGCTTCATTTATCAACACAACGGTATAGCGGGCTTTGCTGCGGGCCTTTGGTGCCGGAATTTCCGGCAGATCCCTATAAGGCGGACCAGTCCTCTGAGAGGATTCGGAACCCCGTATCTTTTTCGCCAACCAGGACCATGCTCTTCCAACCTTTATCACTGTATTCGTCTCCCCGGAAGATCTGAAGGAACTTGACTTGCAGCCCCGTCTCCACCTTCCTGATGTGCATCCTTTCCATTTCTACCTGGATGGTTCGGTATTTGCGGAAGTAGCGTCTCCTCGTTTTGGCCAATTCCTTGAAATCGGATCTACCATCTCCGAAATCGGGATGATACATCTTCAGGTACTTGTCAAGATCCTTTTTCTCCCATGCTGCTTTCCATTGCGTGAGGAACCTCGCAACAACATCCCGCACTTCATCGTCATGCGTCTCCTCAGGAATCTTCCCGGCCTTTTCTTCCCTCGTTTCCACTCGTACCGGTTCCACAGGCTGCGTTTCCACTCGTACCGGTTCCGCAGGCTGCGCTGCCGCTCTTAACGGTTCTGCCGGCTTTGGTGCCTCCGAATGGGTCTCCATGACGGCGGGCCGATTGGAGGAGAGGTCCGTGTCTTTCACATCCCCGCCGGCTTCGATTGCAGTACGTGCCGCTCCATCGGGGGGGACCGACTTGAGCGGCTCACGGGCCTTAACCGGTTTGTCGGAAGGACCGGACGTGCCGGGCGAGTCTGCGGAAGGCGCGTACGCGGGCGTTATCCTTGCCACTATGAGTCTGTCCGGGGAAGCGTCGTGCACGAATTTCTCGTTGCTCTCCAAGGCCGGAGCTGCGATTTCTCCCGCAGCAGCGATGGTTTTCAGAACCACCCCGCGAGATGGGGCCGACGGCCGCGGGGTTTCGAATTCATCTTCAACGGGGAGTTCCGGCTCATCAGTCGCCACCAGCCGAATCTTGAGATTCTGTCTCGACTTGTACCGATCCTCGCCGGGGAATGCGTTGATGCCTGCCAATAGAGTGCCCACAGGAAATGAGTCATCCACCGGCTTATGGTAGTCTTCCGCATAAATGCGGTACTTGCCGTCGTTGACGAGGTACAGTACCTTGATGCCCGAGCTGCGGTATCTCTCAGAACCATAGTCTTGTGAAAAAATCGCCGTAACCAGGCCATTTTGCCTATAGAGGCGCACATTTCCCAGCCTTACGCTGATCTTCTTGTAACGCTTGTTCAGTTTTTGCTTCTTCTCTTTCCACGCCTTGTAGTCCAGCCGGCAACTCTGAAAGTTCAGAGAGTAATTCCCCATGTACGCATCAAGATCCTGAGACTCCCAGGCCTGACGCCAATTTTCGATGAAATCCCGCAGTTGCCGTTCTTGCTCCACAACTTGGGACCGAGGTGCCAAATTCAGCTTCTTCACCACAATCAGCGGCGTATCCTGAAGCTTAATGAAGCGCGACACCTTGACCAGATCCTCATTCCCGAGGGCGATGCATCCGTTGGAATCGGGCTTGGGCCCCAGAGGTTTGTCACGACCGTGAAGCCATATGCCGTCGCCGCTCTTTCCCCTGCGGCGATCCACAAAATTGGGATAGTCGGTGGTAAAGGCCCACATGCCGTATTTGGGCGGCAGCGTGCGTCCGTCAATCACCGAGCAAAAGAAATATACTCCCTCGGGGGTCCGCATATCCCCGCGCACCCACTTGTCCCCGGAATTTTCTCCCGTCGAGCACCGGTAGGATTCGATCATCGAGGGCTCGCCGTCCTTCACCTCCCACACCGTCAAACGTTGCCGAGACTTGTCCACAATCAGCGCGTGAAAGGTCCCATCAACCATCCAGTTCATCAACGCTACGGGATACTTACTCTCCGCACCGCCGGCCGCGTAAGGAAACGCCGCCGTCAGCAGGACCGCCGGAAGAACGAAAGTCCTCCGGATCGACAGGGGAAGACGGCCACATATCAGTCTGTAGAGTACCGCGGTCAACATACGCTTTTCTTTACAATCAGTTGGCTCAAAAGTCAAGACCGTTTTACTTTATGTTTTGCCCTCAACAGCCTGAAAATTATTGACAAAATACCCGCTCAAAAATGGCATCCACCCACCTCAGGGCGTGCTTCAGATCGAACGCGGCGTCTATTTCCGCTTGCGTGAGGTGTTCGAGAATCTCCGCATCCGTTGAGATCATGTGCTTGAAATCCGTCCCTTGGTTCCAAGCCTTCATGGCATTCCGCTGAACCAGCGCATACGCGTCCTCTCTCGTCAGTCCCCGGTCGACAAGCCGGATGAGTATGGCCTCCGAGAAAATGAGCCCGTGACTCCGGTTCAGGTTGGCCAGCATTTTATCGGGATAGACCGTCATGTTGCGTATAACCGACGTGAGACGGCAAAGCATGAAATCGGCCAGGATGGTCGAGTCCGGCGCTATGATTCTTTCAACGGAGGAATGAGAAATGTCCCGCTCATGCCAAAGCGGGACGTTTTCCATGGCGGCAATCGCGTTGCCCCGGATCACCCGGGCCAGGCCGCTCAGATTCTCAGTGAGAACCGGATTGCGCTTGTGGGGCATGGCGGAAGAGCCTTTCTGCCCTTCGTGGAAAAACTCCTCGACTTCCCCGACTTCGGAACGCTGCAGATGTCTGATCTCTACGGCTATCCTTTCCACGCTTGAGGCAATGAGCGCCAATGCGGAAAAATAAGCGGCGTGGCGGTCCCGCTGTATGATTTGATTGGAAACCGGTGCGGACTTGAGCCCCAGTCTTGCCAGAATCTCGGTTTCCATCGCGGGATCAAGGTGAGCAAACGTTCCCACGGCCCCGGAGATTTTGCCCACTGAGATGGTATCCAGCTCCGCGACCCATCGGTTCAGGTGCCGCGACATTTCACCGTAAAATATCGCCAGCTTCAAACCGAACGTAATAGGCTCCGCGTGAATTCCGTGAGATCTCCCGACCATTGGAGTGTGCCGGTGTTCCGCGGCCCGTGATTTCAGCGCGTCCAGCAGATCCTGCAGATCTTGGCGGATG
Source organism: Pseudomonadota bacterium (assembly GCA_043806215.1). GTDB lineage: Bacteria > Desulfobacterota > Desulfomonilia > Desulfomonilales > Desulfomonilaceae > JAVHLK01. The sequence goes on from JAZDHD010000144.1 coordinate 6,541, forward strand.
ATGATCCCGGCCTCTTTGAGGATCAATGACAAGGCGGTGTCGACCACATCGTATGAGGTGAGCCCTCTGTGAATGAACCGTGAATCCGCCCCGACGAACTCCGCGACACTCGTGGTGAATGCGATCACATCATGGCGCGTGACTTTCTCGATCTCGTCAATGCGTTCAACATCGAAGCCCGCCTTTTGCCTGATGTTTTCCATGCTTTCACGGGGAATCGCACCGCGCTCCGCCCAGGCTTCGCACACGGCCAGTTCTATATCCAGCCACTTTCGGTACCGGTTGGCGGGCGTCCATATTTTGCCCATCTTTTCCAGGGTATATCGTGGAATCAAAAGACCATCCTTTCATCACCCGGCAGAATTACTTCCCGTGCCGGCCGGTGGAAGCACAATGATGCATGTACGCAAGACGGCCATGGCTTGGCGGCACCGGCCTCCGTGAAGGTCTCTTCCCCTGGGGCGCCCGGCAGGGCTGCCGGGACGCCGGCGGGCGTCTTCAAGAATTTGTCGCCGAATTGGTGCAGCAACGTGCGTGTTGTTCCCCATCATGATTCAGTGCCTGAGCGGCGCTCTTCCGGACACCCCGGATGTCCGTAGTGCCGCGCCCCCGGTAAACGTGACCGTTCGACCATATCACGTCCCCTGCGCGATTGTAAACGCCTGAATCATCCCCGGATTGCACTTCGTGATGCTTCTTCTTGAAACCATCCGGCGGGGTGGGCATCTAATGTACTACAAGGGTCCCGGACGCGCATGCTCGGCCGCATCAGGTCCGGACAAGAAGGAGGTCAAGATGGACATGTCGCCCAGGGCACTGAAAATCGTCAATGATATGGAGCGGATTACCCCATACATGTATGAGGGATTGTACGGGAGTTTCTTGAGAAGCTTCATGGAATCCGATAAATCCCGTTGGTCCAGGAATCTGTCGGGATACCTTAGTCACGCTCACGAGGAATGGGCTGATGTCGGAGAGGAAATTGCCAAACTCCTGTGGGAAAGATTCGAACAGAGGATTTCTTGCTGACTTTCGTGTGGCTCCTTGAATAGCGCGGGCACCTTCACGTATGTCATAGGGAGCCAGGCCGAAGCGAGGGCACGGCAATGCCGGCCATTCATGAAGCATTGAAATTGCTTCCCCGGATCCGGTCCGGGGCAGGCTCCGCCACAACAGGAAAAGGCCGATGGAGATCAACCTCCAACGGCCCTCTGAAGCTTGCATCATGTGGGACGCCGCATCAAGCCGTCCCTGATGGTTCCGGGTCGGCCGGTGTTTCACACGCTGCGACGAGTCGCACAACCCGAGTCATACGGGACTCAGCCCTCATCCGAGTCCCCTTTCACTGCGAAGCGGGAGGAACAAAATTGGGCTCCACCCCCAGCTTTGTGTTTCTCCCTGCCGACTTTGACCACGCAATGGCAACGGTCCGATATCCCAGGTGCGCGAACTTGGAGAAGGGAAGATAGAACAGGAGCGCCAGGACGAACATGAGGTGGATGGTGTAAAGGGTGTATGCTCCCGGAGCCGACCCCGACCAACGCACCAGCTCGGTGAGAAGACCCGTCACTCCGGTCCCGGAGATAAAGAAAAGAAACAGCCAGTCAAAGTAGGAGCTGTTCCCGGCCTGGTCCGGAGTGGTGAGGCGTCTGACCAGCAGTATTCCCAATCCCGTTACGAAGGCAATGGCACTGATGTTGCCCAGGATCTTTATGGGGACGGTTCCCGGTCCGGACATGGAGGGCGGTTTCAGACCCAGAATGTCGAAATTGAAGGCAACGATCGCAGTTGTGACAAGCAACCCGATCATTCCCCAAAAAGCCATAAGATGCGCGGCATAGCGGATATTGTTCGCCTCGCATTCCTTGAATGTCGTGTGGGGCAGAATCTCTTGGAGAGCCTCGATCAGGCTGGGAATGAAGTCCCGCCTGGGTCCGCCCTCCAGAACCGGGTTGTTCGTCTCCAGGCTGGTCCAGTAGTTCCGCAGGCTGATAATCATGGATAACACGGCGAACAGCAGAGCCGCCGTGAACACCACCTGAATCAGGCGCACCCATATGAACCCTTCCCCGATGTGATGCCCGGAGTAGGTTATCGGGCCTTGAGGAAAGCTCCACCCGCTGATGTAGACCAACAGCAGCACCACGACGATGGGGATGCCTATGGTGAGCACGAACAGCGCGGGCTCTCCCACCAACGTACCCAGAAACGCCGGCCATGAGTGCTTCTGAATGTTCATCTTCCGCACGGCCTTGAGTACGTCCCCGGGGTTCGCTCCTCTGGGGCACTGCGTCGAGCAGTCATTGCACTGATGACAGAGCCACACGTCGGGGTCGTTCATGAGACGGTCCTTCAGACCCCACTGGCCCCAAATCATCTCCTTGCGGGGGAACGGTCTGTTGTCCGGAGCAATCTTACAGGCCACCGAACAGGTTGCACACTGATAACACTTCTTCAAATCTCCCGCGCCGGCGGCGATGAGGTCCTTGGTGAATTGAAGATCGGGTTCGGCAACAAATTCCTTCGTCATCTGAAGAACCTCCTTAGAAGCCTTTGTACGGGTTGGGATCGAATCCGGACAATTTTTCGATGAATCCGTCGATTATCTCAGGGATCCTACCGTACTCGTCCATGGCAAGCTGCTCCACCTGGATACGTTCGGGTTCCAGGACAAGCCGCTGAAGGGTTTCGGAGATCTTGCCCATGCGGTACTCCGCGAGTTCGCTTCCCTTCACGAAATGGCACTGATAGTCGTCTCCGTATTTGCAGCCGATCAGCATGATGCCGTCAATTCCTTTGGACAGGGAATCGGCAATCCAAACCAGGTTAATGTTCCCCAGGCACCTGAGGGGGATGAACCTCACGTACGCGCTGTACTGCAGTCTTTCGATACCGGCCATATCCACGGCCGGCAATGCGTCGTTCTCGCAGATAAAGACCACCACCCGGGGCTTCTCTGCGTATTCGTCGGGAACATTGATCGATTTCACCATGGACCCGATCATGTCAACCGAATGGTCTCTGAAAGAGATGATCCGCTCAGGGCACGAGCCCATGCAGATGGCGCAACGCCGGCATCGGGTCGGGTTCGGCAACGGGGTCCCGTCGGGCTTCTCGTCATATGCCCCAAAAGGACACTCCTCAGTGCACCGCTTGCACTGTGTGCACCTCGTGACGAATATTTCCGGGAACGACTGGTCGCCTGCCCTCGGGTGAACCGCCTGCCCCTTGGCGGTGAGCTCGACGCACTGGATGGCTTTCAGTGCGGCACCCGTCGCGTCGAGTTCGCAGCTCTGGAAATCCATGGGGCCTCGTACGCACCCTGCCGTGTAGATGCCGGTCCTTTGCGTTTCATAGGGGAAGCAGATGAAATGGGAATCATTGAATCCCGACGGATTCTCCGGGAGAAACGGGCCCTGGCGGTACTTGAGATTCACGATGGCCGAATCCTTTGTCAGGGGGACCATCCCCGTCGAGAGAACCACCATGTCCACGTTCACCTTGAGCTTCTCCCCGAGCAGCGTGTCCTTCAACTCCACGGTCAAAGACGAGGCTCCATTGGAGACGCTCACCGGAGTACCTTTGGACAGAAAGATTCCCGGGTCGTTCTGCAGATCCTGGTAATACTTTTCGTATTGACCCGGAGTCCGCATGTTCTCGTAGAAGATATAGGCTTTTCCGTCCGGATTGGACGTGCGGAGGTAGTGGGCCTGTTTCAGGGTGACAAGGCTGCTTACGGATGATGAATACAGCAACGGGTGTTTCGTGTTGCCGTCGATGCACTCGATAAAGGCTATGGAATTGACCTCCTTGCCGTCGGAAGGCCTTGAGATCTTTCCTTTCCCGGCCAGTTCCTCCATCTGGATACTGGTGACGACATCCGGATACTTGCCGTACCCGAGATTCTCACGGCCGGATAACTCCTCGGGCCGCCAGCCCGCAGCGAGGACCACCGCCCCCACACGGACCTTTTCATGCGCAAAGTCGACTTCGTCGGCCTGCTCTTCCGCCTCGGCCTCGGCCGGCGCCGTAGGTTTCGGGGTCTCCTCCCCTTCTCCTCCTGAGGCTTCCTTGGCCTTCTTGGCTGCCAGCCACTCGTTCTGTTCCTTGTCGAGTTTCTTGATCCAATCGCCGTCGGGCCTGATTACGACATCGAACATCCCCGGCGCGCCCGAGATGCTGAACACCCGCCGGCCGGTAAAGACCAGTATTTTTTCAGAGGTGTTTACCGCCTTGGTCTTCTCCTGAATCGGGGAATCGACGATCCTGCCATACGGGGGCTTTCCCGTAAAGACCTTGTGAAAGGCATTGGCCCATCCGCCCAGCTGGGGCTCCTTTTCCACGAGATATACCTGATAACCGGCCGCGGCCGCTTCCAGGGCCGCAGTCATGCCAGTCATGCCGCCGCCGATAACAAGTATGGACTTGTCGGTCTCTTCCATGAACGGCGGCCTGTCGGCGTATTTCGAGGCCTTGGTGATGCCCATCCTCATGTAATCTTCTGCGAGCATCTGCGTGTCCTCATCGTTCGGCGGATGGGACCAGACGACATGCTCCCGCAGATTTATCCGTTCGGTGAAAGCGCCCTCGAATGTGAACTCACTCTGGAACAAGCGTGGCGACGGCCCCGCTATGATCACTGCCGTCAATCCCTCCTGGGATACGTCATTGCGTATGAGAGCGAGCTTTTCCGGGTCGCTCCAGTATGAATCGGCTTTGCAGACCGCAACTTTGAACTCGTCCACGGCAACGGCGGAAAGGGCCTCGATGTCCAGGGCGTCGCCGATGCCATAACCAGTGTCGATGTAGACTCCTATCTTATGATCCATGGACTTACCTCCCCACCGTATCCTGAAGGGCTTTCAAGGCCGCTCCCGTCGCATCCTGCAAACACGTGCCGACATCCATGGGCCTCCTGGCGACACCGGTCGCGTGAACTCCTTGGTCGGAAGTCACAAAACCGAACTCGTCGTAGCTGACTCCCGCAAGGGGAACCTTTTCGAGGCTCGTGTTTGGTTGCATACCAGTGGCGAGGACAGCCATGTCGAACGTACGGCGAATCTTGTTTCCGGAGAGTATATCCTCTCCTTCCAGAATCACGTCCTTTGTGACGGGATCTTCGGTTATATTGACGATTTTCCCCTTAGTGAGGAGAATCTTCTCGTCGCTTCTTACGCGGTCATAGAAAAACTCGAACCGACCATAGGCCCGCAGATCTATGTAAAAGATATGGGCTTGTGCATCGGGGTTATAGTCCCTCAGATACGTGGCCTGCTTCAATGAAGCCAGGCAGCATATCGACGAACAGTAGGGCAGATGATTCTGGTCCCGCGATCCTGCGCATTGGACAAAGGCCAGATTTTTCACCTTCGCTCCATCCGAGGGCCGGACGATCGCTCCCTTGGTCGGCCCGTTTGCCGAAGCCAATCTCTCCATCATCACGTTGGTGATCACATTGGGGTATTTTCCGAACCCCAGCTTCTCGAGCTTGGTCGCATCATAAGGCCGCCAGCCTGTCGCCCACACGACGGAGGCCACCTGCACGTCAAAAGTCTCCGGCTCGGCATCCAGATTGATTCCGATACCTTTGCTCCCGCAAGCTTCTACGAACGCGTCGAACTCAGGCGACCCCTGAATCTTCTTCAGGGCTTCTCCATCCGCAACCAGCTTCATTGGATAGGCCATTGCATAAGGAAGGCGTACTGCCTGAACCTTGCTCATTCCGTAATTGAAATCGTCGATTATCTCGACGGGGCAGTCTTCTACGCACTTGCTAGTGGCTGCGCGGTCCTCGACGTACCGGGGTGATATCTTAATGGTAGCGGTATAGGATCCGGGATTTCCGGTTATGGCCTCCACGGTCGCCAAGGTATGCACGGTAACATCGGGATTCCTCCGCAGCCTTCTGAAGTTGATTTCCAGGCCGCATGTAGGAGGACACAGCTTCGGAAAATATTTGTTCATCCGGGCTACGCGGCCCCCAAGATAAGGCTCCCTCTCCACCAGGATGGCCTTGCATCCTGCTTCCGCAGCTTCCACCGCCGCCGTGATCCCGCTAATACCGCCCCCGACGACCAGTACGGTTCTTTCTCCAGCCATGCTTCCTCCCTCAAAAGGGCTATGAGGGAGCAAGGTGCTCCCTCAAACCTTTTCGTCGCTCTGGAAGAAAACTCCGGGAACCCTAAGAGGGCGCCCGGAGTTTCATATGTGAAGTTAAGAGTTAGTCAACGATGGAAAGGACGGGAACTTTCTTCATTTCCCATGCGCCGTTCTTATATGTGGCGTTGACGAACACCTTCCAGTTGGGTTCGTCGATGGTCGGGAAGTCGTTCCGCATGTAGTATCCCGGCCAACGAGTCTCTTCGCGGAACAGAATCGTCCTGACATGGACCTCGGCCTGCCACAGCCTCTGCATGTTCTCATGGCAGCGCATCAGTTCATGGAGATCCGCGGCGGCCAGCTTCGCGGAGTCTTCCTTGAGCCACCCCAACAGTTCGAGAGCCCTCTCCAGCTTCGGCCCGTTGGTCTTGAAGCCGGAGGTGACGCCTCCCGCATACTCGTCCATGATCTTCTGCAGACGGAACATGAACATCTTGGGCTTGCAGAACTCGGGGTTGATGTCGGGATCGCTCGACTTCGCCGCATGCTCTGCAAACAGATCCATGGGCTTGAGGACCTCCTTCTTCAGAACCTCGACCGCTGCCATGTCGACTTTGGGCTGGGTGCTGTTTTCCAGCGCGAAACGCACCATGGCCTTGCCGGCCGCACGGCCCTCGGCATGGGACCCCGAGGAGAACTTGTGGCTGGATGCGCCGGAAGCGTCACCTGCACAGAACAGGCCCTTCACGGTAGACATGTACTCGTAGCCCCAGAAGTAATCTGCAGGAGCCAAGTCCTTGGGACCGCTGACCCATGCACCGGATGCACCTGAGTGCGAACCGATGAAATAAGGCTCTGCCGCCGCGATCTCGGAGGATTTCTCTTCGGGCTGGACGTTTGTTCCGGCCCAGAGAATGGCCTGGGAAATCGTCATGTCAAGGAAGTCTTCCCAAGCTTCCGCCTCGAGTTCCTTCATCTTCTTCTTGTAGGCCTTGGGATCGTCTTTGAACTCATTGGCGATCTTCTGGATGGCCTCTTCCGTTCTCATGTAGATCGGGCCAAGGCCTTCGAACTCGTCGAGCATGCCCAGGTAGTTACGCAGGTTGGCGGGAATGGGCTTCACTGCTCCGTAGGATCCCCATTTCGCCAGCTCGTCCTTGCGCTCCACCATGTACTCGCCGCCGAATGCGTTGGTTGCACGGGACTTGAACAGGAGGAACCACGCACCGACCGGGCCATAGGCATCCTTAAAACGGACCGGGATGAAACGGACTTCCTGACAGGTCTGCTCGGCACCGGCCACCAGGGTGAAAGCCAAGCTGGAGCCCGAGTTCCAGGGCGGATACCATGCACGGCCGAGGCCTTCACCGGAGCTCCTGGGCTTGAACACGTGAACCGCGCCGCCCATGGCTGCCAAGACCACTTTGGCCTTAAACACGTAGAACTTGTCATCACGGGTGCTGAATCCCACCGCGCCTGCAATGCGGTCGCCGTCAAGCAGCGGCGTGGTGATGAAGACACGCTCGAAGTACTCGCCGCCCTGCTGGGTGAGAGCATTCTTAGCGGCCTCGGCCACGATCACTTTGTAGGATTCGCCGTTGATCATGAGCTGCCAACGGCCTTCGTGCACATACTTGCCGTCCGCGTCCGTCCAAATGGGCAATCCCCATTTCTCGAACAGATGAACGGATGAGTCCACGTGCCTGGCGATGTCATAAACCAGGTCTTCACGGGTAATGCCCATGAGGTCGTTGCGCACGTAGCGGACGTAATCTTCACAGCTATTGTTGCCGCTGTTGATGTCCACGTACTGGTTGATCGCCGAGAGGCCCATGGCCACCGCACCGGAACGGTCCATGGCCGCCTTGTCCACCAGGGTGACCTTGAGGCCGTTCTTGTTGGCCCAATAGGAAGCCTCGACGGCAGCGCCGCATGCCGCCATGCCGCCGCCGCAAATCAATATGTCAGTGGTTACTTCGACAGTCTCGAAATTCGCCATATCTCGTACCTCCAGAGGGACTACTTTGTTGTGGGCAGCGCGTCGAGCTTCAAGGCCGCGGGCTCATTATAAAGGCACTGGCTCGCCAGATCCGTGGTGACCTCTCCGTAACCGCCGTCAGGCAGTGCCGAGCCTTCAGCCGTGGTCCGGATGGGGAACTTGAACCGTTTGACCTGGCCGCTGCGGAATTTGACCGTCCACATAATGTCTTCAGAACCCCTCAGAGGCACAACCGATGCACCCATGGGCACGAAGTCCGCATAGCCTCTCACGTCGATTGCCTGCTGCGGGCAGATCTTCACGCAGTTGTAGCACTCCCAGCACATTTCGGGGGCCCTGTTCCAGGCCTTCATGGTTTCCTTGTTCAACACCATCAAATCATTGGGGCAAATGTACATGCACGCGGTCTTGTCCTGACCTTTGCACCCATCACATTTTTCCATAATCACGAAACTTGGCATGAACCAGCCTCCTAGTAAAGTTAAGTTTTTTGTCGAGTCATGCAACTCAGTTGTCAACGTGCGCCGAACGACGCAGAGTAGTTAACGCCTCCTCCTTTCTTTGCGGGACCGTTGCAGCCCCAACACCGACTGATCGGCCTGCGGCGCGGCATCCTCCGGCCCTGAAACGGGCCTCATCGCAGTCTTTCCCCCCCTTGTTTTGGAGCGACACCGGCGAGCGTTGAGGTTTTACAAAGGGGCTGCAATCGCATACACCTGTTTGAGAAGATCTTCCTCATCCAGACCCATACTGGATGTTCAGACGGTCTCTGCAATTTTGAGAGGGTATCCCGCCCGACCATATGGCGGACTGACGGGTACAAGGAATGTCGAATTGAATCAAATCGTTCGATTGTTGTCAAGATTTTTTTCAGCGTTGGGAACGGAATTTTCCTGGAAAAACAGGGGCGAATTCCCTTGTCCGCCTAGTCGCGGCATGCTACAAGTAAAAGTTTGATCGCGCTCACCGAAAAGGAGCCTCCCGAATGCTAACCGGTAGAAACGTCCCCTGCCCCTGCGGCAGCGGACTCAAGTACAAGAAATGCTGTCTGAAGAGAGATACCGCAGACGACATGGGGACCGACGACATCTCCCGGATCCGTGCCGTTGCATTCAAGGAAATGTCCGAAGAGAACTGGTTCTCCGCCATCGAGCGCTTCAAAGGGATTTTGTCTCAGTCCGCCGATCCCCACACGATTCTCGAAGCCATAGCGTCATGCAATGACGGACTCGAGGACTACTTGGCCGCAGCCGAATACTACGAAAAGGCCTTGGCCGTGTGTCCCGAATCACGACGGTTCGACACGTACTATCGCCTGGGAATCTCCAGAGCGTGTGCCGAACGGATGGAGAAGGCGGCCGAGTCATTCCGCACCTGCCTGGAACTCGCCCCCGACCAGCAGAGGAAGGAACAGGTCGAAAAAATCGTTCAGCAGGTGGATGATATTATCTCAGGAAACCGGGAGGCCAAGGTTTTCCGGATTCACGTCCAGCTTCAGCGCGCCTTTTCCGACATGGAAGCGGAACGATACGAAAAGGCCGCTGCAAGACTTGAGCAATTGGTCGCACTGGACCCTGAAAATTCCGCGATCTTTTATAACCTGGGTGTTGTCTATACCTTTTTAGGGAGAGCCGACGAAGCGGTCGCTCACTTCGAGAAAACGGTGGAGATGAGACCCGACTATGTGCAGGCCTATTACAATTTGGGCCAAATCCACCTCATCAAGAAGAGGGACTTCTCGAAAGCTCTCAACTACTTCGACAGGGCCGCCGCGATACGGCCCGACTACATTGGGGCCCACCACCAGAGAGGCGTGGCGTACGAAATGGTGGGCGACAAACCGAGGGCAATCGAGTGTTGGGAGAGAACGCTCGAACTCGATCCTGAAAACAAGCAGGCCAGAGAAAACATAGACCGGCTGCGCGGCCGGGCCTAGCTCCGGTCGTCGATCAACGGTACTGAGCGGCACTGAAAGGACCTTGTTGCATGAAGCTAAGAGATCAATCAACCGGACCAGATCGTTTGATGACTTGGGATGACACATTCTGCTTCAAATGTCATCCGGATACGGGCTGTTATAACTCCTGCTGCAAAGACGTCACGATATTTCTCACATCGTTGGACGTGATCAGGCTCCGCAAGGCGCTTGGAATAACCTCTACGGAGTTCCTGGACACGTATGTCCACAAGGTCCTCTCTCAGGAAAGCGGTCTGCCGGCCGTCATTCTCAAGATGAATAGGGACGAGGGAAAGACGTGCCCGTTTGTGCGGGAGGAAGGGTGTTCAGTATACGAAAGTCGTCCGTATTCCTGCCGCCTCTACCCCTTGGATACCGAACAGGGTATCGAGTACAGGCTCATAGCCGACCCCGCGAAGTGCAGGGGGCTCGATGAGCCGGACGAGTTGACCGTGGAGAGATGGAGGCAAGAGCAGGGACTCCCGGATTACGACGATCTGGATCACAATCTGAAGGATGTCATGCAGGCCGATAAGCTATGGGAAGACAAGATCGGGGATCCCCGGATGCAGGACATGATCCTGATGGCCCTTTACGACCCGGACCGCTTCCGCGAATTCGTCTTTAACAGCAGTTTTTTGAGCAAATTCCATGTAGACGAGGACATTGTTGAGAAAATCCGTGACGACGACGTCGCACTGCTGTATTTCGGAAGCCAATGGCTGCGTTTTGCCTTGTTCGGCAAGAAGGGCTTCCTTAAGATCGACCGTGAATATCTTGAAAGAAAAAAGCGAGAAGTCTTGACCAAAAAGGAGACGGAGTGATGAGGCGATTTCTCCTGCACGTTCTATTGGGGACGGTTCTTTCGGTTTTCGCAGTAATGTCGGCATCTGCATCCGCCATTGATACTCACATCAAGAATCTGAAAGACAAGGATCCCGAAGTCCGCGCCACGGCGGCATACGAACTCGGTTGTGGGTGAAACAAGCCGGCGAGGGCAGTTCCGCCTCTCATCGATGCATTGAAGGATCAGGCTCCCAAGGTCCGTGCCGTGGCTGCGGAGTCGCTCGGCCTATTCACCAACGTTTCGTCGAATTCGGTCCCGCCGTTGCTGGAGACACTGAAGGACGAAAAGGCCGAGGTTCGCCGCGCGGCTGTCCTATCGTTGGGAAGACTCGGAAAGGGGGATCCGAAGGTCGAAGCGGCGCTGAGGGATTTCTTGGAAGATCCGGATCCATTGTCGCGGATCAATGCCACCGTTGCCCTTGCAAGCCTGGAAAAGGCCGACGAGTCCGTCATTCCAACACTCCTCACGGCGCTTGCCGGCAAAGACAAGCCCGCGGCCAAGCTTGCCGAAACGGTGCTCGGGCAGATGGGAAGAAAGTCCCCGGAAAAGGTGCTCCCGGGATTGTTGGCCGCGCTCGAAAAGAAACAGGAGCCCCTCGCCGGGTACGCGGTGCAGGTTCTCAGATCCATGAAGACCGCGGCCGCACCTGCGTTGCCCAACCTGGTTGCCCTGTACGATAATGCCGACCCTGAAACGCGACTGGATATCATTGACGCGGTGACCTCGATTGATAAGGCCGGGGATTTCGCGATTCCCGTTCTGCTCAAGAGCATCAAGGCGGACGACCCTGTTGACCGCAATGAGGCCCTCCTCGGGCTGTTGCGCTATCGTAACAAGTCCGACCTGTACTTGGACCACTTGATCGGCGCTCTGAAGGACGAGGATGCCAAGAACCGACTGTTGGCCGCACGACTTTTACGGGGGCTCGGCAACAAGGCTGAAAAAGCGGTGCCTGCCCTCATCGCGCTCGCGGGGGACAAGGACATCGCCGTGCGGCTGAGTGCCATTCAGGCCTTTGGATCCTTGCAGCCGCCGCCAAGAGAGATTCTGACCGCCCTGGAAGCATGTCTTGCAGACGAGAACGTGCTGGTAAGAAAGGCTGCCGCCACTGCTTTGGGCCAATCGGGCATCACTTTTCCGGAGGAAGCTTCCGGAATACTCGAGAAAGCATTGAAGACTGAGCAGGATCCCCAGGCTAAGGCCCGAATCGGGGCGACTCTCAAAAGGCTTTCCGAATCGAGGCCCGGAAGAGTCTCGGCAGCTGGTGAAAAGGGCGGCGACGGAGTTCGGCCGCAACCCCACTAACAGCCGGTTTCTATTATGGTCCCCACAACATTTTCCAGAAAGGAGTCACCCATGACGATACGCCGGTCCTTGACCGCACCTTTGTGCTTCTCCCTCTGTCTCGCCTTCCTTCTTCTTGGTTCCGCCCAATGTTTCGGGGAAGGCGGAAAAACCGCGACGATAAGCATTGAGAAAGTCTACAACGATTCATCACGCCTCAAGGCGGCTGTTGAGGAAGTCAATAAATTACGGACGGAGACCGCCGGCAAGATAGCGGCCATATCGGCCGGCGCGAAGATGATCCAAAGCCGGCTCGAAAAAGAGAAGGATAAACTCAAACCGGAAGAGAAGAAGAAGCTCGAGGAAGATCTCGATACCCAGCGTAGGGAATACGAGACCGAGCAACAGAATCTCGGCGTAAAAATAGGCTTCAAGCAGAAATCCGTTCAGAACGTGCTTAAGTCTCAGTTACCGGAAGCGGTGAACAAGATCGCGAATCAGCAAGGCATCACCATGGTGTTCTGGGATGCTTCTCTTGCATATTCAAAGGGAGTTCCGGACATCTCTGCGGAAGTGGCCAAGGAACTGGACAAGATGTCCGCACCGGAAAAAGGACCGGAGAATAACCCTCCGGCAAAGAATTAGCCGGCAAGAACAAGATCTTGGCATCCCGCGCGGAACGCGGGACCGGGCTGTGAAGGACTGTCATGAAGCCTTAGTGCTCCGCGGCGTAAATACGGTCGCACATTTTCGTCTCGCAGCCGTCTCGGGTGCCGGCAAGAACAGGATCCGGGCACGGAGGCCCGGGCTACGAAGAACAGAGACCAAGCCGGTCGTACACCGTGGGACGGGCGTCCCTGCCCGTCATCTTCCGCGGCTCAGGTTGTGCGACCGTATTTCCGCCACAGAACACTTAGTCTGGTAGACGACCGGCAGGATGCCGGTCCCACTGAAGAGGGCGTCCCGTCGTCGCCCCGGCGCTGCCGGGCCCTCCTACGGACACCCGGGAAGAGAATTGAAGAGCTTTCGTCTTTTGGATACCGGCCGCATCTCCGCTGCCGCCAACATGGCACTGGACAAGATAATCCTTGAAGAAGTCGCGGCCGGATCGTCGCCTCCGACCCTGAGGTTTCTTCAGTTCAAACCTTCCGCGGTCCTCGTGGGATATCATCAGGACGTGGACCTGGAGGTGAGAAGGGAGTTCTGTATCGCCCGCGGCATCGACATCAACCGCAGGCAGACCGGCGGCGGCAGCCTCTACTTTCAGGAATCCGCACTTGGGTGGGAGCTGTTCGGCATACCCGGGGAACACCCCTTCATGGGATCCTATGAGGCCATCCTTCATAGGATTTGTTCCATCGCCGCATCGGGGATGTCCCGCCTGGGAATCAATGCCCGCTTCAGACCACGTAACGACATCGAGGTCGACGGCAGGAAGATCTCCGGTACCGGCGGGACCACGATCTCCGGCGGCTTCATGTTTCAAGGAACCCTCCTGATCCTGAACGAGATCGAGACGTTCCTCAAGGCGCTTCGCGTCCCCGTGGAGAAGCTTAAGAAGCGGGAAATCGAATCGCTCATGGAGAGGATCTGCTTTCTCTCGGATCTGGTGAGTCCCCTGCCCTCTCTTGAATCCATCAAGAGCGCTCTTGCCGAGGAGTTCGAGGCACGGCTGGGCGTTGAACTCGCTTCAGGAGATCTCACGGCTGCGGAGAAGGAACGGCTGGTGCGCGAAGAAGATTATTTCCGGTCTTCCCAATGGATCTCTTCCCGTTCCCGCCCGGCTTCCGAGGGAGAGCCGCTCCGTTCCATCACCCAAACCGACGCGGGAACCGTGAGAGTCCACCTCTGGCTCGCTCCTGGCGGACGGCGGATCCGGCAGGCCCTTATTGTCGGAGATTTTTTTGCCATTCCCGCGCGCTTGGTGTACGATCTCGAAGCATCACTCGTAGGGGTACCGGTTGAGAGAAGGGCGTTGACGGAGGCAGTGAACCTCTTCTTCCGCGATTACGACGGCGAGATACTGGGTATTGCACCCGGCACCGCGGCGGAGGCCGTGGCCCGTGCGGGGGACCGCCTACACCTCATGGGGGGATCGTTGTCCCGTCATGAGGTCAATGAGCTTTTCCTCGTCAACATCAAGCCGGAGGACCTTTTCGTTCATCGCCCCAGGTGGTTGCTGTTGCCGTACTGCTCCAAGAGTTTGGCCTGCCCGTACAGAGATGTTCCGGGGTGCGATGAGTGCGGCGCGTGCGAGATCGGCGATTGTCATGCCGTGGCACGCTCCTTAGGCCTCGAGCCCATCACCATACAAAGCTTCGAACATCTCATGGAAGTGCTGCGCGACAGATGCGCAGATCGGGACGGCATGTACGTGGGTTCCTGCTGTGAAGCCTTCTATGCCAAGCATCAGAACGAAATGGAAGATATCGGTGCACGGGGCTTACTCATAAATCTGGATTCGACCACCTGTTATGATCTCGGCAAGGGCGGTGAAGCATACAAGGGCCGGTTCGATACAAAAACACAGATCAACATGTCGTTAATAGAGAAAACTCTACGGCATCTCCATGATTCCCTTTGATTCGTTCAAGATCCTGATTGTGGGAGCCGGTCCCGCCGGTAGTTGCGCGGCCGCGGCCGCGGCGCGGGCGGGCGTCTCCACGCTCTTGATCGATGCAAAGCCCCGTATCGGCGGCTCCCCGCACTGCGCCGAGTTCGTTCCAAAACAACTGTTCCGCAAGCTTCAGCTCGCCGAGGACTGCATCGTCCAATCCGTCGATTGCATGGAAACGCGCATCACCGATCTGTCGGCATCTTCCAACTTGGAGACGGGGTCTCGTGAGTCTTCAAACGCCCCGGATCCGGACGGCATTCCTGGCCCGGGTACGGGTAAGGCCCCTTTGGCCGACCCCGGCGACGTAACGGTAACCGATTCGCCGGGATTCATGATCGACCGTGCACGGTTCGATCGATGTCTCGCACGCGAAGCCGCGGCGGCGGGGGCAACGGTCCTTTCGTCGACAAGGCTGTTACGGCGCTCGGGAGACTACTGGAGCCGCTACTGGATTCTCAGGTACAACGGTGAAGAGGTCAAAACGCATCCCAGGTACGTCATAGCAGCCGACGGTGCATTGTCCACGGTGGCGTCGCTGTTCTCTGGCCCACAACGCGATTTCCTCATGGGAATGCAAATCGAAGCGCCCCTGACCAAACCGCTGGACAGGACATTCGTTTTTCTCGATCCGTGTATCTTTGGAGGCTATGGCTGGCTGTTTCCCAAACGAGACGTCTGCAATGTCGGAATCGGCATGCTTCCCGGTACGGATCCCCACCCTCGGAGAATCTTCGAGGCGTTTGTCGAGATGCTCCTGAGTATCGGGATGATACGGCCCGGAAGACTGGCCCGCTCGAGCGGCGTGATACCCGTGCGAGGTCTGCGGAAGGATGTTGTCCATGCCGGTGTGATCTACTGCGGCGATGCTGCGGGATTGACCCATCCCATTACCGGGGCGGGCGTTCCTCAAGCTGTTTTGTCGGGTCACCTGGCAGGCGTTTCGGCCGCTGCTGCGGTCAAGAGTGGAGACAAGAAGCACTTGGACAACTATGAAACCGAAATTCAACGTCGTTATGGCGGCCCGCTCAATCACGCCCTGGACAAACGCTTGCTCATGATGTCGAGATGGTGGGACGCGGATTTTGCCTCTCTGTGCAGGCAGACATGGATCGCGTTCAAAGGATACGCAAAGCGGGTGAGATAA
>JAZDHD010000145.1:0-18394 GCA_043806215.1 Pseudomonadota bacterium
GATAAACGCGGTGAGCGGTTCACAGAGTTTGCCTACTTTTCGCCCCATTCGAGCTTCTTCTTCTCCGGCCCGGCAGGTTTGACATCCGCTTGCCCCCACGGCATCTTTTTCGTTGGAGGAGGCGAGGAGGTTTCAACCGGACCGGAAGCCTGCGTCTTGAGGTCGTCCCCTATAGAGCCCGCCTCCGGTCGGGGTCCCTTGCCGGGGGCACTGGCCACGGGCTTTGGCCTATCGCTGATTGATTGAGAAGGTCCTGATCCGGTTGCCTCGGGTCTTCGAACCCCCTCGGCCGAGGGCCGTGCCGGGCTCTGCCTTGGGGAAGGCGCCACGGATGTTGCTGCAGGCCTCCGCCGGACCGGCGCCGCCACGGGCGACACGTCTTGCCGGGTTCCGCCATCGGATTCAATATCCAACACCTTGTAATCGTCATACATTTTGGGTAGGGAGGTGCCGTCCTGTTTGGCAGGCGGTTTAGCCTCAACGTCCGTTACGCCGACGGCCGCGTCGGTTTCCGGGCTTCCATCCCAGTACATCTTGGCCGAGCTCATCCCCACGGGAGACGAGACCAGCAACACCACGAGCCCCAGAAATACAAAGAGTTTCATGACTCTCTCCTTCAGCGTGATTGATCCCCGCTTGGACTGTTCTCTCCTCCCACTGAATTCAGACACTTACGGATTGAGCTTACCATAAGCAGTGAGAACCAGTCAAGATTTCTTATAGTCCCGCCTCGATTGTCCCGACCATTTCCCATTTTTTTCCGAATCCCGGTTCGGACCGCAATGAGGGTGATCTCCATGCCGGAGACGAGCTACACCGCTTCCCCCCTGTCCGCTGGTCATGACAAGTTCGTGCAGGCATTTGTTCCCCATCTCTTCGTGCACGACATGAAACCGATCCCAACCCATGACGTGAGGGACCCATCCGGGACATCGAGGGAAGAGGTTGACCGGCAGACCCGCCCTTGATACAACGGGATCCGTGAGCGTCGATGCCCGTGCCGCACCGGCCGCGTGCGGTTCCAGCTAAGTGTTCTTTGGAACAAATACGGTCGCACAAGCTGAACCGTCCTCCCGGCGTAGGCCGGGAACCAGTCTCTTCTTCCTGGACCCCGGCCTGCGCCGGGGAGACGGCGGGACGCCCGCCCTTGAAGATGACGGGCACGGAGGCCCGTCCCACGAAACAGGTCTAAGGCTTCATGACAGTCCTTCACAGCCCGGGCCTCCTCGCGTTCCGCGGGGTATTCTTCGGGTTGCCGGCAGCACCCGGGACCCCCTCTTCAGTGGGACCGGCATCCTGGCGGTCGTCTTCAGATCGGGCATTATTCTTGCCGGCACCCGAGCCGGCTGCGAGACGAGAATGTGCGACCGCAATTAGGAAACGGAGCACTAAGGAAAATCACGGTAAGAAATCATGAAGAAGGGTCTTCCATTCGGGGCAATAATCGGTGTGCTGCTGTTCCTTTGCTGCAGGACGTATGGTTCAACCGCGATAAACTTGGCACTCTGGGAAGCGACGGCCGGAGGCAATGAAAAGTGGGCTGCACAGCTTTTGGAGCAAGGAGCGGATGTCAATGTCACAAACGACTTGGGCACCACGGCTCTGATGATGGCCTCCATGAAGGGGCACACCAGGCTGGTGGAATTGTTGCTCAAGCACGGCGCGGATGTCCGGGCAAGAGAACGGGACGGCTCCACGGCGCTGCGATGGGCATCGGAAAAGGGCCACCAGGAAATCGTACGGCTGCTGCATACCCGGCTCGCCGAAACCGCCAAACCCGAAGACACTGCGACGGTTCACGCCCCGTCCAACCCACCCGATCCCCCCGGTAGGAACGGGGCCGGAGAGGTTCTGCAGAAGCTCCCTCCGGTTCTTCCGATCACCCCAATCCCGGCAAATGGATCGATTGCCGGAGGGGGCGGAAGGGTGGTGCTCGGTGCCGTCAAGCTCGCCGACATTCCTCCCCTGTACACTGACCCCAAGTTACCCGGAGAAGGGGTTTGGGACCGGCGGGACATGCCTGTGGACGAATCCGGCCAACCTCTGATTTACAGGACCGTGTACAGACCAAGTTCCGATTTCCCCAACGCTGTTGTCTACATGCTTGTGTTCGACATGAAGCGGGTGTCCATGAAACTCTACCTGGGCACCGCCGAACCCGGCGCGGATCAATGCGCTTCGGGCATAGACCGATCCGCGCTTCCTCTTCTCGTCGCGATCACCAACGGTCTCTGGCAGACGCGTCATGCGGGCCGGGCCGGTATCGTTTGTCACGGCCGGGTCCTGAAGAAGATGGAAAACGGGGTGGCGTCCATCGTCCTGTTCAAGAACGGGTCGGTGGACATCCTGAAATGGAACGACCAAATCCCCCTGTCGGAGGTGACCGACGCCCGGCAATTGAAGCACTTGATCGTGGAGGACGGGAAGGTGGTTACCAGAATCCGGAAAGGAGGCAAAGAGGTTGACGCGGAAATCGGTCTCGGGTCATTGCTCGACGAGGAGAGACCGACCATAAGGGTTCCGGCGGAAGAACCGTCAAAGGAGCAGTGGTCCCTCAATTTCACTTCGGGCCCGTTATGGTTTATAGCCACCCGCAGTGCTTTCGGGATACGCAAGGACGGGAACGTGGTATACGCGCTCGGCCACCACATCGGCACCAGGGATTTGGCCAAGGCGCTGGCTCTGGCAGGCTGCGTACGTGCCCTCCACGGCGACGCCAACCCGGGCAACTCCGTGGGGCTCCTCTATTTCATGGAAGACGGCGGAAAGATTGCCAACGGGGTCCGTCTGTCTCCTCACCTCGACCCAGGTACGGTGAAACGATACTTGGGACCCACGTATCCCAAAGATTTCTTTGGGTACTTCCGACGCCCTGCCGCACCTGAACAGGCGTCGTCGCAGTCCGGACTTTCCTCGCCGGCGCCCTCCGCAGAAAAGCCCGGCACGTGACGGACGCCGCGTTTCACTTGTGGATGAACCGGCACCCGCAGGCCAAGTTTCCGGGGAGCATTTTTTTTGCTTGACAGGCGATTGAGACCGACACATAATTGTGGTTTAAGCTGTCGTGCAGATTTGACCCAGGGACGTAACGATGTGCCGGAAGATCTTCATCGCAGAATCATGCAACCCCATCGGTGTGGGAACAATTCATCCCACTCGGTGCCCCTCTCGCGCGTCTTGCGCCCTTGCCTTTCTCAAGTCTTCTTCCGGAGGAACCGATCTGAGCTGTGGAATCGCCGATTCCCAGCTCGTACGGTTGAAACCCTAGCGCTCCCGGCCTCGGGGAGGAGACTCCTCCCGCTTCTCTATTTTTTCACCCGGACTACATGACATCGCGTGGACAACCGGGCGATGTGGGTCGGATGAATCCATAGGCATAGAGGCTTCCATTTCGTCTGACGGGCAGGGCCGATGGTCGACGAAACGGAGGCAAACCCAACTAGTACATCTTCGCGTGGAGCCAACAGCCCACTCGGTACGGAGGATGAGGATGAAGGCGCTGGGTATTCATCTTCTGATCGAGCTTTGGTCCTGTAACAGGAAAAAGATTGACACCCTCGATTATTTGGAGGGAATAATGGTACAGGCCGCTAAAGTGGCCGGTGCTACGGTCCTTAAATCAGCTTTCCAGGATTTCAACCCGCAAGGCGTTTCCGGCGTCGTGGTCATTGCAGAATCGCACTTGACCATTCACACTTGGCCGGAACACGGGTATGCAGCGGTGGACATTTTCACCTGCGGCACTACGGTGGACCCTTGGAAGGCCACAGACTTTCTCCGGAAGGAACTGGAGGCCGGCGACATACAGGTACGCGACTTTCAAAGAGGCGTGTTTCCGTCCGATAAACGTCACCGGCAAGATTATGAGTTCACTCACAATGTTGCGTGTGGGAATTCTCACTGTTAGTGACAGGTCGTCCCAGGGTTTACGCGATGACGCGTCGGGACCGGTGCTGGCCGACATGCTTCGAGTACGCGGCATGGAAGTCGTTTGTACCGAAGTTTGCCCCGACGAACGCGGCGAGATCGCCGGGATACTCGCGTCTTGGGCCGACGAGGGCCGCGTGGATCTCATATTGACGACCGGGGGGACAGGGCTTTCCCCCCGGGACGTCACTCCTGAAGCTACCCTGGACGTAGTCGCCAGAACCGTTCCGGGGATGGCCGAAGCCATGCGGCAAAAGAGCCTGAGCAAGACTCCCCATGCGATGATCTCCCGTGCCGTCGCGGGGGTTCGCAACCGGTCGCTCATCATTAACCTTCCGGGCAGTCCGAAAGGAGCCGTGGAAAACCTCGAGGTCGTCCTCCCCGCGGTTGAACACGCCGTAGCCAAGATCCAGGGCGATCCGTCGGACTGCGCTTGAAGTACGTCTCCACCGGTGATAGACATCCATTGACAACGGCACCAGGATGTCCTCGATAAAATGAACCGCAGATTCCGCAAATTTCCTGCATCCTTCCGTACGGTGGTCAAGAAGGCCCTCGACCGAAAAGGCCTGACTGCCGCGTTCTCGCGACACGCAGTCATCCATGAATGGCCGCGGATAGTCCCCCCCTCGGTGGCTGCTCATGCCGCAGCGCGCAAGGTCTCCGGCTCCACTCTCTATGTGGAAGTGGATTCCTCCGCGTGGATGCACGAGTTGGCCGCGATCAAGCACATCCTTCTGGAGAAGATCAATCGAAGCCTTCCCTCCGGAGCGGCGAAGATCCAGGACGTACGCTTCCATCAACGTTCACGGGCGGCCCCCTCCCCTCCCCAGGAATCGCCACCCGTGGTGCCCGGCCCCACGGCGGACGAAATCCGTAGATCGGGAAAGGTTCTCGAACCGGTACAGGACGACGATGTCAGGGCGGTGTTGCAGCGCATCCTTGAGAAAGACCGGCAGCTCAAGTGGCGCCGGAAAAACTGACACCGTATGATCGGGTGTTTTCTCGTTCTTCTCGTTCCCAGGCTCCGCCCGGCGAATCTCCGTTGCAGGTTTCTCGTTCCCAGGCTCCGCCTGGGAATGCCTGTCCTCCGGGCTCTGCCCGGTCTTTTGCCGAAAATCCCCCCCGGCCCCCCATAGGCGCCGACATGGCTATAGTGACGTGCTTTGAATTTCGCGATAATCGTAACCCGGTTCCTCAACGCTCCGACAGATCGCTCCTGTCATTGCGAGGAGCGCAGTCCCGCGCAGAACGCGGGAAAGCAGTCTCTATGCTTCATGAAAGGCCGAGATTGCCACGCCCTCCCAAAGCCTCGGGCTCGCAATGACAAACGTGAAGGTGTTTTTTCTCGTTCCCAGGCTCCTCCCGGCGAATCTCCGTTGCGGGTCCCTCTTTTGTCCTCCGCAACCCCGAAATATGCTACTGTGGAATCCGTCCTTTGTCTGAACATCCCACGCGTGGATTGCAAGCGCCCGTAGGGGTCGGCCCCCGCTCCTACCCGGGCGACCATCCCGCGTTCTGCGCGGGACCCCTACAGCCTGGGAACGAGAAAAAGAGTACCCCGCGGAACGCGGGGAGGCCGGCGCTACCAAGACAGAGACGGTGTACGTGAATGTGGCACCGTATTTACTCCACGGAGCACTAAGGCATGACCACGCCGGATGTGATCCTCATAGTCGATGACGATCTCCATATACGGGAAGTGGTGAAATTCGCCCTGCAAACCGCAGGATTTGTTACAGCAGAAGCAGCCGACGGACAGGAAGCGCTGGCTCTGTTCCGCAAGCTTCGGCCGAGCCTTGTGATTTTGGACATTGTCATGCCGCACATGGACGGTACTGACGTGTGCCGCGCCATCAGAGCCGAATCTCGCGTGCCGATCGTCTTTCTGTCGTCCAGAGACGAAGAGGTGGACCGAATCGTGGGGTTGGAATTGGGGGGAGACGACTACGTCACCAAACCGTTCAGCCCCAGGGAACTGGCGGCCCGCGTCAAGGCGGTCCTGAGACGCACCGGAACCGTCGCCGGCCGCGCAGAGGAACCCGGTACGGACCCCCCCGGGGGCAATACCGCATCCCATGGAATCCTAAGGCTGGATCCGGATAGGTTCGAGGTTTTTTGGGGCGACCGCCGGGTCGTGCTCACCGTAACGGAATTCAATATTGTCCGGACTTTATTGAGATTCCCGGGCAAAGTGTACACAAGGCATGAACTGATGTCCGGCGCGTATCCCTTGGATACCAACGTTACCGACCGCACCATTGACAGCCATGTGCGCCGTGTACGCCGGAAATTTGCCGACGTTGGAGGGGATCCGATCGAGACGGTCCATGGAGTCGGTTACAAACTGGGATCGTGCGGTTACGCGGAGTGATCCATGACCCGGCGCCCACATCTCCGGACCGTGCTCCTGCTCGCCAACACGCTTGTTCTCCTGCTTCCGCTCGCCTGCATTGCGGTCATGAGGCTCTACGAAAGTGAACTCATCCGACAAACCGAATCCGAACTCATTGCGCAAGGCGCCATTGTTGCGGCTTCGTACCGGGAAGAAGTAAGACTGGTTCTCGGCGGGAACCGCCAACCGCGCCCGGATTCACAGGATGCAGCCTCGAGGGAATACGGTTCCCCGGTGGACGAAACGTTGAGAATGAGGGAAAACCCCGATTCCCCCCTCAATCCCTTGGCTCCAAAACTGGACCGCGCCAGAGACGACGTGCGTCCTACTGCGGAACACGCACTGCCGGCGGATCAACCTCCGGATGCCGTAGCCGTAAAGGCGGCCCTGAAGATTCAACCGGTTCTCACCGAGGCCGGCCGGGTGACGCTCGCCGGCATCAGGATTACGGATTTCCGCGGAACCGTGGTTGCCTCAACCGGTTCGGAGATGGGGCTTTCGCTGTTGACCCGGGACGAAGTGAGGCAAGCCCTGAAAGGCCGACCGGTGAGTCTCCTGCGCGAACGCTTTCCGGATCAACCCGCCCCTCCCTTGGAGTCAATCTCGCGACGCACCCGCGTCAGGGTGTTTGCCGCACTGCCGGTCATTCTGGACGAGCGGGTTATCGGTGCCGTCATACTCTCACGGACCCCGTTGGACATCATGAAGGCACTCTATCTGAACCGGTTCTACCTTCTGGGCGGTGGGGCAATCGTCATAGCGGCAGTTATCCTCGTGTCCATACTCACCTCCCTCACCATCAGCCGTCCGGTGGACGCCCTTATTCGGCAGTCACGGCAGGTTGCGGCCGGCGAGCAGACCGCGGCGGTGCCGTTGCAAAAACCCGGAACGTACGAAGTCGATCAACTTTCAAAGGCACTTGCCTCGATGTCCGTTATTCTGGAAAAAAGAGCCGACTACATTCGCGCGTTTGCATCCAACGTTTCCCATGAGTTCAAAACCCCGTTGACTTCCATGCGTGGAACCATTGAGCTTTTGCGAGATCACCTCGATGAAATGCCGCGCGAAAACCGGGACAGGTTTCTGGAGATGCTCGATGAGGATACCGGTCGACTGGAAAGACTGGTGCGCCGCCTGCTGGATTTGGCCCGCGCGGACGTATTCCGCCCGGGAAACGAGCGCGCCGATGTACACGAGATTCTTGAACGTCTCGTACAACGCTGTCGGGCATCGGGCCTGCCCGCGGATCTCCGCCAAGACCCCAAGGTCAAGTCCGTGAGTATGGCGCCTGAGACGTTCGAATCCGTTATGACCAACTTCCTCGACAACGCCCGCCGCCACGGGGGAGACACGGTTCAGGTGAGGTTGGTCACGAGAGCCTGCGGAACAGCGGAATCCCCATTCGTTGAAATCGAGATCGGCGATACGGGCAAGGGTATCCCCGAGCCGGATATCGACAAGGTGTTCAAGCCGTTCTTCACCACTGCGAGGGCGACGGGAGGTACCGGTCTCGGCCTGTCCATCGTCGACACCCTGGTCCGAGCTCACGGCGGACAAGCCCTGGTTGTGCCCCAAGAGCGGGGTGCATGTTTTCTCGTGAGGCTGCCGGCCGGCATCGCCGACCTTTGAGCCGGCCGGGAGACCGGCTGTAACGTCGTGCCCCCCGGTATTGTAGTCCCGCCGGGCTGTACTAACCCAACTTCGACACGCAGCAAGTATGCCAACACGCGTTTCTGGGGGTTGTGGTGATAGAAGTGGTGGTTAATCGCGGCATGGCGTACGTTGTGCGCATTCACATCGGCACCGCCGTCCAAGAGGCTTCTGACTTTCTCCAGATGCCCTTTTGCAGCAGCCTGCACCAATTCCGGGCACTTGTCGTAGTCTTCGCCGTTCCCCGGAGATGTCGCGAGCACGAGGAGCAATCCCGCACCAAGCAAAGCTCGGGAGAACCAACGAATGGGACCTCTCTGTATGCACATGAACCGCCTCCGCATGAATCAAGTCACGTTTCCTCCCCAAGACGCTGGAATCGCACCCTATGACCTGAAGGATCCCACGGTTCACAGATCAAGAGGCATCATACGCACCGTTCTGCAAGAAACCTATGCAGTTCCTGAAACATGGGACGGCATCTCTCAGCCACAACGTCCGGGTCTATGGACAACAGTAACACGGGCGTATGCACACTTTTGGAGTACTGACACCGACCCTCATTGTGAGTACCTTGCACGGTTGACTCGATGATCATTGTGGAGAGTTTCACCGAGCATGCATCCCGCTTTGCGTCGTAGTCTCCAAAGGATTCAGGATTGTCGAAAGGGACGTTCGCCACGGTGCTCAACCAGTGGCGCATTCCTCTTTCCCTTGTCCCCCGGAAGTCCGGATGCGCACCAAAGGAATGATCCCAGTCGGCTACGAGCCAAGCCTCCAACTCGGGAGCGGCAAAACCCACAAACCGCTCGATCGTTTTGTCCCCAAGGACTGAGTCCACCGCTAGGAGCAGACTTTCACGGGATCTGTTCGGGTCACGGCAGTCCAAATCGTCTAAGACGAGAATGACGTCGCATGGCTTCTCGTACTGTAACGCCAATGTCAGACGCTCTCTTATCTCCCGAGCCAAACTCGTTCCCGTCTTTCCATGGGCCGGGAGTTTCTTATTCGCCTTCGGGGCGGGCGGCCTCCTTACCGGTGTCTTGCGTTCAAATCGACAGTCCGGGTACCACTTTCGGAAAAAGTTCACCAAGCCGCCGACTCGACCGACCGACGTCCCGATTTCGGCTTGACCGCCTCCAGCGAAAAGCCAAATCACCATGGCCAGCCCCCGACGAGCGGATCTCCCACACGGTACAGGTCGCCGAGTTGCCAACCTTCTTCAAGCTTGCCGGCCAACATTTCAGGAGACAGAGACTCTCCCGTGAAGTAACTGCCATCTTTCGTGCAAAAGCAGACGACACTCTCTGAGCAATCGGTAAAATGATCGAGAAGGTCGGGACTGTGGGTCGTAACAATGACCTGAGTCCTACGGGATGCCGCTTTTATCCATTCCGCCAGAATCGGTAGCCATGCCGGATGAATCCCCATTTCCGGCTCGTCGATGACCAACAAGGTCGGCAATTGGGGCGAGAGGAGTACGACGGCCCAGCACAGCATCCTCACAGTGCCGTCCGACATCTCGCTCAAGTAAAACGGGCCGGCCGTGTCCTCAAAATGCCATTCCACGGCCAATCCCATGAGTCCGGTGCGCACGGTCCTCACCTTCCGGGTTTTGGGAAGAATGGATTTCATTGCACTATTCAGGCTTTCATCAAATTCCAGATGTCGTTGTGTCAGATTTTCCACTACCAGTGCCAGATTATTCCCCGAGCTGGACAGATGGATGTCGGGCGGGCCTATCTTGGGCTCGGAGGTTCGGATGTCTTCAAAATTCATGTCATTGGAATTATAGAAGTGCCATTTCTTTACATAATCGATGAGTTGTCTCCGAACTGAATAGACAGGCGTCATGTCGGGCGGATGCGGAAGCTTTTCAAGAAGTTCATGGATTACTGCGAGACCCAGTACGTCGGTCGGAATATCATCCACTCTTTCGAGATGCGATTTGTTTGTTCCTGGAGCATCGTAAACAGAGACCATGCCTCGACCGATCTCTCGATCATGAAACGTGTAGTAATAGAACGGTTTGTCATGCGGCACCATCGAAGTACTGGAGAATCTCTCTAAACACGTACTGACAGGCGATTCCGGTTTGTGAGCATATAGGCCTAATTCCAGACGCAAACTCGTCAACCGGTCCTGCAAGTCAGGTGGAGGAGTAAGTTCATAGGCGATTTCTATCTTGCCGGGAAAACTGAGAGAGCGATCCAACATCCTCGCTCCTCCAAGAATGCGAGAGTGGTAGGCGAGATGCGCAGCGGCGACAGTATCGTCGCCCGGGCTCACAACACAGGATTTTAAGAACCGTAAGAGCTGAATAGCGTTGGACTTCCCCGAGCCATTCGGGCCTATGAGGACATTCAGCGGTTGGAACTCCTGCTTTCTCTCCAAGGAGAGATTCTTGTAATGGCTCGTGGCTATGGAGACGAGAGATGAAGTCGTCATGGATTTGCCTCCCTAACCGGGGCACGTTGCCGGTTACCTCGACGCAGTCTTTTCGGCGGGCTGACGGTGATCGTAGGGAAAAAGGGTATTCGCATCCGCTGTATTGAGTCAAGGGATATTGTTGCTTGTGACAATGAGATTTCGACGGGTGACCATGACGGACGGCAAATGGTAGGCTCAGCGTCTCGCCTGCTCGAAGAGACAGGCAATCCCGCGCGACGCGGGACTGCCCCGCCAAGAAGAAGGCATTCCTTCTGTACACGCATTGGCTTCAAGTCCTTGAAGATGCCGGCTTCATTTCTTACGGCGAGCTTTCCGACAGCCACCCGTGCAGGCGTTCCCGCTTCATTCCTGATCTCACGCATTGAACACTCGGCCGTTTCTTGCCCTCCACGGTACGGAATACTACATTCCCTATAGGAGGAGTGGGACAATGCGGGAGATTGTAGACTGGCTAAGACAAATTGAAGAACGGGCTCACGATCTGTACTCTCAATCTTCCCTGTTCTTTGAGTCGGACCGGCCCCTCTCGGAGTTCCTCGCCCGCATGGCAAGGGACGAAGCATCTCACTATCACCTTATGGGAAGTGCTTCGGATTACCTGCGGAGGATTAGACCGCCGGTCGAGTCGGCAATAGACCTGGGCAGCGAACAAACCGATTCCATAGAAACAACGCTCAAAGAAGCCCAAAGGCGCCTTGAGCAACACGTTCTCTCCGCTGAACAGTTGTTGGACACGATCGTTCACGCGGAATGGTCCGAATGGAACGCGATCTTTGTGTACGTGCTCAATACCCTCAAGGAATTCGACAAGAGATTCCAGTATATGGCATCGGTAATTCAGACTCACCAGAGTATGATAGTGAGTTTCCTGGAATCTCATCCCGCAGGAAGATCGTTCGCGGAGAGAGTCCGCATGCTCCCCAAGGTGTGGGACGTACGGATACTCATCGTAGAGGATAGTGAGCCGCTGTGCCTCCTCCTCAAGGACCTCGTGGCCGATCAGGGAGATGTTGAAACAGCCGGAAACGGCAGGGAAGCCCTGAAGAAGACAAGAAAGAGCTTTTTCGATGTGATTATCGCGGACATCGATATGCCGGTTATGAACGGACTTGAATTCTACAGCGCGGCCGTGGAAGAGGATCCCCGCCTGCAGGGCCGGTTTGTTTTCTGTTCCGGTCTGATAACCGAGAGGATTGAGGCATTCCTGAACGAGAATAATCTCTTCTTCTTGAAGAAACCGTTTCAGGTACAGGACATCAGAAACGTCATCAAGCAAATCTCAACGTTGGCGAACTAATGTCGGCTGCGGTGCCGGGTGCCGGCGGGGAAGAGACCCCGCTGATCGCGGGATCGCCAGCTCAGGTAAACTCCCATGACCGGGGCGATCACAACTGACCACAAAAATCCCTCCGTGCTCCGAGCCGAAGACCGGGCAGAGCCCGACGGATAGGCATTCCCAGGCAGGAGCCTGGGAACGAGAGGAGGGGGATTTTCAGGTGAAACAGGGGCGGGTTCCGTCACCGTACCCACCGTGCGGGACGAGTCCTATCCGGTGATCTCCAGGAGCTGCGTCTTCTTGGCTTCACGGGGAAGCTCGTACGGGGCCACCCAGATGAACTCGGGATTAATACGCAGTTCCTCCTTGAAGTAGGCCGTCATTCGAGCCTCCAGGCCGGGAATGTCTTCCTGCGTAATGTCGGGTCCTCGTTCCACCTTGATTCTCAGGGGAGGAGCGACCGTTGGGCCCTGCTTCTTGAGAATGATCCGCATTGCTCCGGTCACCTCGGGCCGAAACTTGAAGACCGCGTTTTGAATGGCTCTCGGGTAAACATTGACCCCCTTGACGATGAGCATGTCATCCGCCCGTCCGAGTATCTTGAACCGCATGCCCGGCATACCGCACCGGCATGGGTCGGCGAAGAGTTGTAGGATATCCCCGAGGGCGTACCGCATGAACGGCCCTCCCTCCCAATCGAGAAAGGTGAATACCATCTCTCCGGTCGCTCCGTCCTCCAGGGGAACAACCTTTCCCGTTTCCGTATCCACAAGTTGCAGGAGGCAGTGGTCTTCCGAAACGAAGTGCATACCGCTGAACTTCTCAGGCGGCTCGTCGCAGGAGATTCCGTGAAAGGCATGCCCGCCGCCGGTGTGGTCGAATACCTTTGCGCCGAATCCTTCGGCAAGCATCTTCCGCACCTCCGGGTCTCCCCCGCCCGGTTCTCCCGCGCAGAAAAACCATTTGAAGCCAAGTTCCACGGCAGGCTTCCCCGTAATTTCCGGGCACTTCTCGATGAGGTACTGTCCAAAGGACGGGGTGGCAATGAGAGCATGCGGGGCCGTAAGCCTCGTGAATTCCAGTACGCGCTTGGTCCCCCCTTCTATGCCGACGGGGACCACGCATGCCCCAAGGTTCATGATTCCTTGAGAAAGGGGGAGCCCGCCGGTAAACATACTGAGGGAAAGGGCTTGAAGCACGACATGACCGGGGCGGATTCCGGCACGCCAGTACTTTCGTGCGTGCATCTCGTTCACCACATCCACATCGTGTTGGGTCAACGTGTACAGAGTCGGCATCCCCGTGGTCCCTGAAGTGGAATTTATCCTGACGATCTTGTCCTTGGGAGCGCACGCGAGAAGAGTGTACGGATCTCCAAAGCGCTCGAGGGATTCTTCCTGGGCCCGCCGGTGTTCGTCTTTGGTCGTCACCGGAATTTTACTGAAATCGTCAAAGCTGGTAATGTCGGCAGGCTTGATTCCCGCGTCGTTGAATTTCCTGCGAAAGAACTCCGAATTATCATAGTTGTATGCACATTGGCGTTTCAGCCTCTCCAATTGGAGCGCCCGCATCTCATCCCGGGACATGGTTTCGATACGTTCGTTCCACACTTTCCGTTCTCTCGGTTCCGCCATCAATCAATGTCCTCCACTCTCATCAGGCTGACAGACCTCGAAGAGTATGCCCGTGTCCGGTTCGGTCTGAAAGAAGGCCACTTTTCCATGCGCACCGTTCCTGGGAAACCCCTCGGTGAGCACAAGGCCCTTTTCCGTCCAGTTCCGGATTGCTTCGTTCACGTCGTTCACAGTGACTGAAAGATGATTGAGGCCCGGTCTTTCTCCCATCACTTCTTTCGCGAAGCTTGCTTTTTCATCAGTGTACTGGAGCAATTCCAGAGTCAGGTTTGCCGTCTCGAACTCCGCCGTTTTGAGCCCGACATCCGGGATCTCCTTCAGCCGTGAAGGGGGTACGCCGAGCAACGCGGTGAGCTTTGCAACGGCAGAGTCCATATCCTTCACGATGATGCCAACGTGACCGATATGCGGCATTTTCATTGGACGGAGCTCCTCAGTTTGAGTGTCTCTTCATCGTCAACGACAAGCGTTTCCGCATCGATCACCACGCCGTAGTGACGGCGGGCATTGTCAATGCTCACCACCGCGTGCCGGACATCCTTCAACACCGCCTCAACGGGACGGAGTCTCGGATCACCATACCCTCCGCCTCCGCCGGCTTCCTGGCGGCATACCGTGCCCTGGGGAAGGTCCCGGATGATCTCCTTGGACTTTGCATGGCGCACCGTGCCGTCGGGAAGCCTGAAAGAGACTGAATTCAAGCTCCCTCTCTTCCCTCCGAAGAAGCCGAAGGCCCTGGCTTCATCGTCCACGCCGTCACCGAAGATGATGGCGTTTACGTTTTTTCCTTGGATGATGAATTCCGTTTCCACCCCAAGCCCTCCGCGCCATTGACCGGCGCCGGCCGAATCCGGCAGGTACTCGTGTTTGAGAAGGAAATGAGGGTCGTGAATCTCGAACATCTCATAGTCCTGTGCGAGTATTCCGCCTGCACAGTTGATCAAGCCGATGTGGTCGTATCCGTCTGCCATGTGGGTTCCACCGGACCCGCCCTTCAGGGCCAGAAAGAGAATGTCCGCGTATGGACGGCCGGTGCGGGGGTCCAGGCCCGTGACCGTGACTCCCAGGAATCGGTTCCATGCGGCAGTGACACGCTGCGGAAGGGCCTGGGACATCGCCCTGAACAGTGCATCGGAAATGGGTCCCGTGAGGCTGTTGCCAAAGGTGGTGGCGGCCGGGAAACGGGCGTTCAGGAAAGACCCTTCGGGGTTGATGATCTTGATGGGTCGGACAAGCCCTCCATTGTGGGGAATATCCGGGTTGATCATCATGAGGAAGGTGAGCATCAGCGCGGAGGCCGAGGCGGCGAAGGGCGCATTGACAAACCCCGGAGTCTGTGGAGCGGAACCCGAGAAATCAAACGTGATCTCGCTCCCTTGAACTCTGACTTCCAGATTGATCTTCATTGTTGAACCGGGTCTTATCCCGTCATAAAAGGCCAGACTCTCCCCGTGGTACGATCCGTCCGGTATCGCGGCTATCTCCTTGCGGACCGTACGTTCCGTGGCATCGAAGAGATACTCGATATGCCGCCTCGTCTTCGCCGGCCCGTATCGTTCCAGGAGTGCGATTACGCTCCGTTCGCCCACCACGGTTCCGCCGATCTCGGCCTTGATGTCCTCGGCCACGATGTCGTACCGGATGTTGGCAAAGATCAGGTCCCAGACGTCTTTCCTCAGCTTGCCGCGTTCCACGATCTTGACGGGTGTAATGCGGAGAGCCTCCTGCCAGACTTCCCGAGCCTCGGGGTTGTATCCGCCCGCCACGGCCCCCCCGATGTCCGCCTGATGTCCTTTGCATGCGGCCCAGGCAAAGAGTTCGCCTTCAAAGAAAATCGGCTTGAAAACAGCCACGTCCGCGTTCTGGTTGCCGCCGGAAAAGACGTCGTTGTGCAGAATCACGTCGCCCGGGCTCACATCATCGCC
The DNA here is from genome assembly GCA_043806215.1 of Pseudomonadota bacterium. GTDB lineage: Bacteria > Desulfobacterota > Desulfomonilia > Desulfomonilales > Desulfomonilaceae > JAVHLK01. The sequence goes on from JAZDHD010000145.1 coordinate 15,259, forward strand.
GAAGTACTTGAGGATGTGCTCGCAGGCGGGTGCGAGGGCGAATGCCAGTACGGGGATGTACTCGGTCTGCTCCAGCATCCGGCCTTGCGCATCATACAGACCGGTCACGAAGTCTCTGGCTTCGTTGAGAATGGGTGAACGGGTGGTCCGGAGCAGCGTGAGTCCCATCTCTTCGGTGATGGACTTCAGTCTGCGCTGCAAAACGGAAGCAAAAACCTTGTCGATATGCTCTTCATTCATCATGTATGCCTTCGGTTACCCCGGAAAAAGAAGTCTTTTCCACCCGGATTACTCCGCGGTCATGAGATAATTCCCACACGCGTCGCATTCCAAGTTCCATTCTTCGGGTACGAACGTGGTGGTGTTCACCTGCTCGATGATTGCCGGACCGCTCAGCCGGTTGCCTCGACGCAGAAGGTCTCCGTCGTACACGTCCACCTCGCCGAAGTCTTCCCTCGAGGGCAGGTATACCGGACGCACGCCTTTCAATGCGTGGGAAGCGTCCGGCCCATGGGGTTCTTCTTCCTTGAAGACGGGTTTATCCGTAATTCCCACCGCGGTGAGTCTCAGATTGACCAGTTCGACTGCGGTCCCTTCCCGGGCGAGCGAATACCCGTACAGCCTGTCGTGAGCGGCATGAAAAGCATCCTTTATTGCGGTTTCATGAAATGCTTTCACATCCTCACATGAGATTTCCACGGGAACCTCATGGTATTGGCCCACATAACGCAGGTCGAGGGTGAAACTGAAGAACCTGCGACCCTCGGGAATCTTCTCCCCGGTGAGGATGGAATCTCCCTCTTCTTCCAGTTGGCGCACGATCTCGTTGAAACGGGCAATGTCCGCCTTTTCTCTCTCCATCGGCGTGTGGCAGCTCCGTACGAGATCGTGCTTGAGGTCCGACAGGAGCATGCCGGCGGCACAAAAAATCGATGATTCCTTGGGAATGATGATTCGCCCTATCTCCAGTTCCTCGGCAATCATGGCCGCATGGATCGGACCGGCTCCGCCTGCGCAGATGATCGGGAAATCCCTGGGATCGTACCCCTTCTGCACGGATATCTCCCTGATCGCCGAAGCCATGTTCACGTTCATGATGTGAAACATGCCGGAGGCCGCCTGAACGAGGCTCAAGCCCAGGGGCCGGGCAATCCTTTGTTCGATGGCTTTCTTCGCTGCGCCCTCGTCCAGCCTCATTCGTCCGCCTGCAAAGTAGTCCGCACTAAGGTAGCCGAGAACGAGATTCGCGTCGCTGCACGTGGGCTCGACCCCTCCAAAACCGTAGCATGCAGGCCCCGGTCGCGCTCCCGCGCTCTGGGGTCCCATTCTCAACAGCCCCCCCTCGTCTATCCGTGCGATGGAACCGCCGCCTGCGCCGATGGTGTTGATATCCATCATGGGTAGCGCCAACGCCTGTCGGTTGACTTTTCCCGCGGTGGTGACAACCGGCGCGGCGTCCTTAATCAGGGCGGTGTCAAAGCTCGTTCCTCCCATGTCGATGGTTATGAAGCTGTCATGTCCATGGGGGGCCGCATAGGCCACGCCTGCGATGGGAGCCGCGGCAGGGCCGGAAAGGAGCGTGCTTGCCGCCAACTCGGCTACGACGGCGGGAGTGGTTACGCCGCCGTTGGACTGCATGATGAGAAGGATTCCACCGAATCCGTTCTCACCGAGTTTCTCGGTCAGGCTGGAGAGGTAACGCTTGAGAATCGGTCCTACGCAGGCGTTCAATACCGTCGTGGACGTCCGTTCGTAGTATCGGATCTGGGGCAGGACCTTGGACGAGACCGAGAGGTACGCATCCGGCATCAACCGTGCCGCCCGTTGGGCCGCTTCAAGCTCATGGCCGGGATTGGCATGGGAGTGCATAAAACAGATTGCGACAGCTTCTATTCCCCGCTTACTGAACAGCTGGGCGCCCATTTCCACGTCAACCGTGTTAAGGGGAGTCACCTCGTTTCCAAGCCGGTCGATCCGCTCATCCACAGCCACCCTCAAGTCCCTGGGCACCACCGGCTCCGGGGGACGGTACCGGTTATTGTACAGTTCTTCGCGGATCCCCCGTCGCATCTCCAGGGCGTCCCGGAATCCCTTGGTCGTCAGAAGCCCCGTACGGGCCCACTTGCCGGTGAGAACCGCGTTTGTGGTGACCGTCGTGCCATGGACGATAAGATCCACGCCGCCGAGAAACGAGGCAAGATCGGCTTCCTTCGCATCGGCCATCGCGGAAAACCCGTTCATCACGGCCGTCGAGGGATCCTCCGGACTGGAGAGGACCTTAAAGATCTCTGCTTGCCCTTCTTCATCCATAAGGAGAAAGTCGGTGAACGTGCCGCCGACATCCACACCAACCTTGAACCGCATTTGACCTCCGGAAAGGTTTCTGATTTGCTTTGACTGAAAGTCCCTTTTTCTCGTTCCCGGGCTCCGCCTGGGAATGCCTATCCTCCGGGCTCCGCCCGGACCCAAAACAAACCCGTATGCTGGACCCGCACCGTTCAAAGAGGGCACCCACGGGGGGGTGCCCCTACAACGTGTCACCGTGCCGACGGGCCTGCCACCAGGTGCCGAGGACTCTCCCTCTCGTTCCCAGGCTCCGCCTGGGAATGCCTATCCTCCGGGCTCTGCCCGGATCGAAAACAACCCCGTATGCGGAACCCGCGCCGTTCAAAGAGGGCAGCCCCAACCAACAAGTCGTCACTTGACCAGAGTGGGCAAAAACAGCCCGATGGCCGGAAAGATCATGATCAGTATCAACGTAAGCAGCTCGCACAAAAGAAATGGGATGCCGGCCTTGTACACCTGCATCATGGTCGTCCCTTCCGGCGCAATCCCTTTCATGACAAAGAGCAGCAGTCCGAACGGCGGACTGATGTTGCCGATGTCCATATTGATGAGCATCAGGAGCGCAAACCACATGGGATTGAAATGCAGTGCATGGGCGATCGGCATGTAGATCGGTATGGCGATCATGACCATGGAGAGATTGTCCATAAAGCAGCCGAGGACTAGGAGCATCAACTGCATGAGCAGGAGAACCATGAAGGGCGACAGGTCAAAGGACATTACCGCCTGAATGAGACCACTGCTGGCCCCGGAAAACGCCAGAATCTGACTGAACGTCATCGAGCCCACG